>NZ_JCALCX010000065.1:0-14136 GCF_059812565.1 Mycobacterium sp. NGS49
GTGCTCACCGTCGACGCCCCGATCCACATCCCGATCACCGGCAGCATCACCAGCGTCAACATTCCCGCAGTCACGATCCCGCAGTTCGACGCGCGGGGCACCCTCGACCTTGCCATCCTCAAGGGCACCGTCATCGCACCGTTCGGTCCGATCACCATCCACGGCGGCGACCAGAGCGCACCGTCCAACACACCCATCACCATCAACTTCGGCGCTCAACCGGCCATCCAGATCGACATAGGCAGCCCAGACCCCAACAACCCGACCATCATTCACATCCTGGGCTTGGGTGGCGGCGGGCCCGCCTACATCCCGCTGATCGACATGAAGCCCGCGCCGGGCTTCTTCAACGCCACCACCGGCTTCTCCTCGGGCTTCCTGAACTGGGGTAGCGGCAGCGCGTCTGGCCTGCTGAACTACGGCAACAACTCCGGCTTCTACAACTTCGCCACCGCTGCCATCGGGAACTCCGGGCTACAGAACTTCGGTTCCATGCAGTCCGGGTTCTCCAACCTGGGCAGCACCCTCTCGGGTTGGCTCAACACCGGCGGTGCAGTCCCGGCGAACATCTCGGGCGGACAAAACTTCGGCGTCGACCTCGCCGGCTTCTTCCGCGACGGCGTGTCCCAAACCAGCTTCAACCTCGGCGCGGCCAACGACGGCTTCTTCAACCTCGGCAACGCAAACCTGGGCACCTTCAACCTGGGCAACGCCAACATCGGCAGCTTCAACGTGGGTGGCGGCAACATCGGCAGCCTCAACATCGGCTGGGGCAACATCGGCGACCAGAATTTCGGGCCCGGCAACATCGGCTTCGGCAACGTCGGGTTCGGCAACTCGGGGTCGGGCCTGTCCGCTGCGATGCAGAACTTCGGCTGGGGCAACACCGGCAGCTTCAACGTCGGCTTCGGCAACACCGGTACCAACAACATCGGCTTCGGCAACACCGGCGACGGAAATATCGGCATCGGTCTCTCCGGCAACGCCCAGGTCGGATTCGGCGGGTTCAACTCGGGCACCGGCAACTTCGGCTTGTTCAACTCCGGCACCAACAACGTCGGTTTCTTCAACTCCGGCGAAGGCAACTGGGGTATCGGCAACTCCGGGGAGTTCAACACCGGGATCGGCAACAGCGGTCAGGTCAACACCGGGTTCTTCAACACCGGACTGGTCAACACCGGCTTCGGCAACTCGGGGAACTTCAACACCGGCATCGGCAACTCCGGCAACGTCAACACCGGCAGCTTCAACCCGGGCAGCTACAACACCGGCGGCTTCAACCCGGGGAACTACAACACCGGCTGGATCAACACGGGCAACTCCAACACCGGCTTCGGCAACTACGGCGACTTCAACACCGGCGGCTTCAACGGCGGCGACTACAGCAACGGCTTCTTCTGGCGCGGCGACTACCAGGGTCTGGGCGATTTCCGGTACGACGTTACGATTCCCAAGATTCCGTGGGACTACAGCATTGCGGGCGACATCGAGATCCCGATCACGGGAACCATCAACGCAGTCACCCAGGACATGTTCACCATCGCCGAGTTCGATATACCCATCAGCCTGGTGGTCACGATCTGCATCATCTACATCCCGTTCGTCGGCTGCGTGCTGAGCGGCACGCTGCCGCCGATCCACATCACCACCCAGCACCTCGGCCCGTTCACCATCGATCCGAGCGTCCTGAACCCCGAAACGCCGCTGGTCTTCAACATCTCCAACCCGATCAACCTGGCGGGCAACGGCGATCTGGGGCCGTTCACCTTCGGCTTCGGTTTGCGGCAGACCCCGGGATTCTTCAACACCGGTCCGGTGCCGTCATCCGGTTTCTTCAACTCCGGCGCCGGCGGCGCCTCGGGCTTCTTCAACGCCGCCAACGGCGCCGTATCGGGTTTCGGAAACGCGTTCAGCCAGTCTTCGGGATGGCTCAACGCCGGCGGGGTCGACGTGTCCGGGTTCCAGAACTTCGGCACCCTGGAATCCGGCTGGGCGAACCTGGGCAACTTCATGTCGGGCTTCTACAACACGACCGTGCTCGACATGCTGACGAATGCCTTCGTCTCCGGTTTCGGCAACGTCGGCAAAGAACTGGCCGGAATCCTCGGCGAGAGCCCGTAGCTACCGGCGCGAACGCGGCTGCCAGACCACCAGCGCCGTGCTCTTGGGCACCACCGCGACCTCCCGTCGCTGGTTGGCGCGCAACATCGCCAATTCCTCGGCCATCTCCTTGAGCCTGGACTGCAACGCCTCGACCTGATTGGTCAGCTCGATGATGCGTTTGATGCCGGCGAGGTTGACACCCTCGTCCTGGGACAGGCGTTGCACTTCGCGCAGCAGGTTCACATCGTGCTCGGAGTAGCGGCGCCCGCCACCGGGGGTGCGTTGCGGGCTCACCAGGCCGATCCGGTCGTAGGTGCGCAGGGTCTGCGCATGCATGCCGGCCAGCTCGGCGGCCACCGAAATCAAAAAGGTCCGCGAGGACTCGTTCTTTCTGGAATCGGAAGCCATCACCGATTACCTGCCCATCCAGCCCGGGGGTCGAACCCACTGGATCTTTCGGCCGCAGCATAGGCTTCCAGCGCCTCTTGGGCCGCGCCCTCCAGGTTCGGGGGGACCGCCACCTTGACGGTGACGAGCAGATCGCCGCTGCCGCCGCTGCGCTTGGGCACACCGCGCCCGCGCACCCGCAGGATACGGCCATCCGCGGTACCCTTGGGCACCCGGACACCCACCTTGCCGTCCAGGGTGGGCACCGAAAGCGTTGAGCCCAAAGCTAATTCGGTGAAGCTGACCGGAACGGTCACGGTGAGGTCATCGCCGTCCCGGCCGAACACCTTGTCCGGCCGTACATGGACCGTCACATAGAGGTCGCCGGACGGGGCGCCGCGCAGCCCGGCCTCGCCTTGTCCGGCCAGCCTGATACGTTGCCCGTCCTCGACGCCCGGCGGTATCCGCACGTTGATGGTTCGGGTACGGGTCGTCGCGCCGTTGCCGCCGCACTCCTCGCACGGGTGCTCGATGATCGAACCGCTGCCCCGGCATTCGGTGCACGGTTCGGAGAATCCGAAGGCACCCTGGTTGCGACTGATCACGCCCGCGCCGTTGCAGTTGGGACACACCTTCGGGCTGGTGCCCGGGCGCGCGCCGCTGCCGTGGCAATTGGTGCATGGCGCCGGGCTGGTCAGCCGCAACGGCATCGCTACGCCCTTGGCGGCCTCGACGAAATCCAGTTCCGTCTCGGTCTCCAGGTCGTTGCCGCGGCGCGGCCGGCTGGGCCGGGTGCTGCCACCGCGTCCGAACAGGCCACCGAACAAGTCACCGATATTTGCGCCGCCGGACCGGCCGGCGGCGTCGAACAAGTCGTTCAGGTTGAACTCGGCGCCATCACCACCTCCGCCGAAGCCGCCGAAGTTGCCCGCATCGAACCGACGGCCACCAAAGCCCCCGCCGGCGAACAGCCGGCGGGTCTCGTCGTACTCTTTGCGCTTTGCTTCGTCGGACAAGACGCTGTACGCCTCGGAGACAGCCTTGAACCGCTCCGCGCCGGCGGGATTCTTGTCCGGGTGCAGATCGGAGGCCAGCTTGCGATACGCAGTCTTGATCTGCTTGGCGTCGGCATCAGAGGGGACGCCGAGCTCCTTGTAGAAGTCTTTCTCGACCCACTCGCGCTGAGCCATACCGCGTCACCTCCTTACCTTCCTCGTTTGTTGATTCTGTGCCTTAATCACCGGAGCCGTCGGCGTTATCGGTCGTGTCGGCCTGTCCGGTTTCCCGGGCTGACTGGTTCGCGCTGTCACCTGGCCCGTCTGGAACGGTCTCGACGACGGCGACCAGCGCGTTGCGCAGCACATGCTCGCCCAGCTGGTAGCCCTGTCGCATCACCGTTCCGATCACCGGCTTGGCGTCTTGGCCACCGCTGCCCTCGTGCTGCACGGCTTCGTGCAGCACCGGGTCGAAGTCCTCGCCTTCGGCACCGAACGGCTTGAGTCCCAGGCCGGTCAGCACGTTCATCAGCTTGTCGGCCACGGCCTTGAGCGGCCCGGACTCCAAATCACCGTGCTTGCGCGCCCGTTCGATGTCGTCCACCGCATGCAGCAGTTCGCCGACCACGGCGGCCCTGGCCCGGTCGGCCGCGGCCTGCTGGTCGCGCATCGCCCGCTTGCGGTAGTTGGCGAAGTCCGCCTGCACCCGTTGCAGGTCGGCGGTCAGCTCAGCCACCTTGCTCGACGAGGGGTCCGACGAACCAGCGGCCGCAGCCGGTTCTCCCGGCGCCGGAGCGCCGGGAGAACCCTGCCGAACTTCACCAGTCTCGGGATCGATCCGCCGTTTGTCGGTGACCGTCACCGGCTCCTGTGGGTAGTCGTCGGTCACTTGGACTCCCGGTCGTCGTCGACCACCTCCGCGTCCACGACGTCGTCCTGGCCGCCCTGCTCGAAGCCGCCGGGCTGGCCGCCGCCGGCAGCGGCACCCTCGGCCTGGGCGGCCTCGTAGATCGCCTGTCCGAGCGCCTGGGACTCCTGGCCCAGCTTCTCCATCGCCGACTTGATCGCGCCGATGTCGTCACCACCTAGTGTCGCCTTGGCCTCGTTGACCGCGGCTTCCACCTTGCTCAAGGTGTCCTCGGGAACCTTGGAACCGCCCTCGGCCTCGCGTTGTTCCTTGACGAACTTCTCCGTCTGGTAGACCAGCGTCTCGGCCTGGTTGCGAACGTCGGCCTCCTCCCGACGCTTGCGGTCCTCGTCCGCGTGCGCCTCAGCCTCCTTGATCATCCGGTCGATCTCTTCCTTGGAGATGCCGGAGCCCTCCTGGATGCGGATCGTGTTCTCCTTGCCGGTGCCCTTGTCCTTGGCCGTGACGTGCACGATGCCGTTGGCGTCGATGTCGAAGGTGACCTCGATCTGCGGGACACCGCGCGGCGCCGGGGCGATACCGGTCAGCTCGAAGCTGCCGAGCAGCTTGTTGGCCGAGGCGATCTCGCGCTCACCCTGGTAGACCTGGATCTGCACCGACGGCTGGTTGTCGTCGGCCGTGGTGAAGGTCTCCGACCGCTTGGTCGGGATGGTGGTGTTGCGCTCGATGAGCTTGGTCATCACGCCACCCTTGGTCTCGATACCCAGGCTCAGCGGCGTAACGTCAAGCAGCAGAACGTCTTTCACCTCACCCTTGAGGACACCGGCCTGCAGGGCGGCGCCCACCGCGACGACCTCGTCGGGGTTGACGCCCTTGTTGGGCTCCTTGCCGCCGGTCATCTCCTTGACCAGGTCGGTAACCGCGGGCATACGGGTCGAGCCGCCGACGAGCACCACGTGGTCGATGTCGCTCACCGAGATGCCGGCGTCGGCGATCACCGACTGGAACGGCTTGCGGGTGCGGTCCAGCAGGTCCTGGGTGATGCGCTGGAACTCGGCCCGGGTCAGCTGCTCGTCGAGGAACAGCGGGTTCTTGTCCGCGTCCACGGTGATGTAGGGCAGGTTGATCGACGTGCTCTGCGAGCTGGAGAGTTCGATCTTGGCCTTCTCGGCGGCTTCGCGCAGCCGCTGCATGGCCATCTTGTCCTTGGTCAGGTCGATGCCGCTGGTGCCCTTGAACTTCTCCACCAGCCAGTCCACGACGCGCTGGTCCCAGTCGTCACCACCGAGGTGGTTGTCACCGCTGGTGGCGCGCACCTCGACCACGCCTTCGCCGATCTCGAGCAGCGAGACGTCGAAGGTGCCGCCACCGAGGTCGAAGACCAGAATGGTCTGTTCCTTCTCGCCCTTGTCCAGGCCGTAGGCCAGGGCGGCCGCGGTCGGCTCGTTGACGATGCGCAGCACGTTGAGCCCGGCGATCTGGCCGGCGTCCTTGGTCGCTTGACGCTGGGCGTCGTTGAAGTAGGCGGGCACGGTGATCACCGCGTCGGTGATGTCCTCACCGAGGTATGCCTCGGCGTCCCGCTTGAGCTTCATCAGCACGCGGGCGCTGATCTCCGGCGCCGTGTAATTCTTGCCGTCGATCTCGACGGACCAGTCCGTGCCCATGTGCCGCTTGACCGAGCGGATGGTGCGGTCAACATTGGTGACCGCCTGGTTCTTGGCGGGCTGGCCAACCAGCACTTCGCCGTTGCGCGCGAACGCGACGACGGATGGAGTCGTCCTTGAGCCCTCGGAGTTGGCGACGACGACGGGGTCGCCACCCTCCAGAACCGAGACGACGGAGTTGGTGGTCCCGAGGTCGATGCCGACCGCACGAGCCATAGTGATTCCTCCTGAATGTGTAGAGCCTCTGTGTTGCACTATGCTGAGTGAACCCCGCTCAAGCCTGCTCTGCCGACCTACTGCTGTCAACCAAGACTTGAGCCCGATTCGCTCAACTTGTCGATCATGCTAACGGCACGGGTCCGCGGTTTGTTCCCCGGGGGTGCCACAGGTCGAGGCCATAGGGTTTCCGTCGGCCGCATATGGGCCTTCTATGAAGACCAAAATCTGAAATGGTTTTCGCGACGAGATTGTTAGGCTTGGCGAACATCAGCTCCCGGGGGAAGCGAGTCAGGCGGTGTCATCAATGGATCAGAAGCGCAGAGGCGGGATGTCGACGCAAAGTCGCATGCTCGGATACAGCTCGCTCCTGGCGATGAACGCTGGCTGGGTCAACGCGGTGGCGATCCTGATCATGGCCGTTCCGGTCGGCAACCTCACCGGCATCACCACCCAGATCGGGATGGACCGGGCGCACCCGTGGCGGTACGAGAGCCACGTGCTCGTCGCGATCGTGGTGGGGTTCCTGATCGGTGCGGCCATTGCCGGGGCGCTGCTCGCCTCCAAGCGAGTCGCCATCGGCACCCGTCACGCCGCTGTCCTGGCAATCCAGGCATTGCTGTTGCTGCTTGCCGCCGCCGGCATCGAAGAATCCGACCTCAAGTCGCTGATCATGGGCTCCGGCATCGAGGAGACCGCGGTGCAGGCACTGCTGGCCGCGTCGGCGCTGGGCCTGCAGAACGGCTTGACATCCAGCTTCCGCGGGATGGCCGTGCGGACCACCCACTTCACCGGCACCGTCACCGACCTCGGGTTGATGCTTGGCCGCAGCCGGCGGGAAGGCATCGATAAGTGGAAGGCCGCAATCCTCAGCGCCACGCTTCTGCTGTTCCTCGCCGGTGCCGTCGCAGGTCTGATGGCAGGGGCCCGGATGGGCGGGCACGCCCTGATCGTCCCCGCCACGATCTGCTTGGTATTGGCCGCCGCCGGCGTCGCACGCAGCCGCAAGCAGCGCGTTGAGCCCCCTCTGGCGATCGCCGAGGCGCTGCCCGCCTAGCGCCGACTCTGCGCCGTCAGCGGCGGGTGCGCGACTCCTCCGGAGTCCAGGGCAGCGGTGGCCGGGGCTGGCCGGGGAACAAGAAGTCGATGAACGCCGCCGCCGTGGGCTGTGGTTCGTGATTTGCCAGGCCTGGCCGCTCGTTGGCCTCGATGAAGGCGTAGTCCGCCGCGGTGACGTCCTCGACCAGGAGATCGATGCCGGCAACGGGGATACCGATCACCTCGGCCGCCTTCACCGCCACCTGACACAGTTCCGGATTCACCTGGCCGGTCACGTCGTGCAGCTTGCCGCCCTGGTGCAGGTTTGCCGTGGCACGAACCCGTAGCCGGGTTCCTTCCGGCAGCACCTCGTCGAGACTCCAGCCTTCCTTGGCGACCGTTTGTTCCGTGACGTCGTCCATCGGAATGCGGGACTCACCGTCGGTGGCGGCAGCCCGCCGCCGGCTCTCGGCCTCGATCAGCTCGCGCACGCTGTGGCGACCCGTACCGATGACCTCAGGGGGCATCCGCAACGCGGCCGCCACCACCCGACCGTCGATCACGAGCAAGCGCAGGTCGTCACCATGTACACGCTCTTCGATCAACACCTCCGGGTGTTGCTCCCTGGCGCGCGCCAGCGCGGCGGCAAGCTCCTGGGGACCGTCATCGGCGGTCACTCCCACCGTGATTCCCTTGCCCTGCTCGCCGCGGCACGGTTTGACCACCACCTCCCGAACCTCGTCGAGGAATGCGTAATCGTCGTCGTCAAAGGTGGCCAGGCGCGCCCGGGCAACGACGATTCCGGCCTCCTTGACCAGCCGCCGGGTCAACCGTTTGTCGTCGCACCGGCACATTGAGACAGCGGAGGTGTACTCGGACAACGACTCTCGGGTCACCACGCTGCGGCCGCCGAGCGACAGCCGCATCTCTCCGGTCTCGGCATCCAGAACCTCGACCAGGATGCCGCGGCGCAGTGCCTCTTCGGCAATGATCCGCGCGTACGGATTGAGGTCGTCGACGGTCTCCGGCGGTGAGGTGAACAACGGCTCGTTGATGGTGTTCTTCCGCTTGATCACCAGCACCGGGACACGGCGGAAACCGAGCTTCTCGTAAAGGCCGATAGCCCCTGCATTGTCGTGGGCGACCGACAGGTCGAGATAGGCCCGCCCCTGGCGATGAAAGCGATCGGCTACCGCGCGGGTCAGCGCTTCCCCGACACCGGGTAGGGCGGCGGCCGGGTCGACTGCCAGCGCCCACAGACTTGCGCCCCGCTCCGGGTCCGAGAAGAGAATCTCGTGGTCCACACCGGTCACGGTGCCTATCACCGCGCCGTCGTCGTTACGCACCGCCACCAGATACGTCACCGCATCGACATGCAGATGGTTGTGCCAGATCGTCTCGACCGGCGCCGGGACCATCCCACACCGCACCGTTACCCGGTTCATGGCATCAGCCTCAGCCGGGGAGTTGAGGGTGCGCACCGTCACCCCTTGCGGCGGCTGCGCCGATTCCTGCGGCGACCCGGAGAAGCGCAGCCGGTAGGTATGGCTGGGGTCGAGGAACAGTTCCGTCGGCGCCGCGGCAACCACGACGTGTGATTCGCGCGCATAGATGCAGACGTCACGCCGGCCGGGCGCTTCGTTGCGCAGTGCCCCGACGAGCGCGGCGGAGTCGGCGAACGTCTGACCGAAAATGACGCGGCCCCAGCCCAATTCGAGCTCTACGTCCTTGCCCATCGACGCCACCAGGTGTGGTGGCGAGGCGTCGTGCAGGCCTAGAGTGATCGCCTCGGGATGGTCTTCGGCAGGGTCGACGACGCTCATCGGGCCACCGGAGTCAGGGGACGCGGCGCCGCCGGCATGGCCAGCCCTCCGATCCACGAGTCATGGTCCCGTTGTTACCCATTTCCAGCATGATCCACCAATCTGATAAATATCGCCTGCTAAAGGGCCCATTTCGCGCGGAACCCGGCGATAACAGAGCATTTGCTCTGTTATCATCATCGCTATGCCGCGTCCCCGCGTGTATGACCAGGACCAGGTGCTCGATGCCGTCGAGTCGCTCGCCGTCGCCTCCGGCCCGTCCGCTGTCACGATCCGCGCGATCAGCTCGGCCGTCGGCGTGTCCAATGGTGCGCTTTATCACACCTTCGGGTCCCGGGCCGGGCTGCTGGGACACGCGTGGCTGCGGGCGGGGCGGCGATTCCTGGCTGCGCAAGCCGCGTTGGTCGACACGGCCCTCTCGGTGCCGGGCCGCCCGCCCGGCTTCGAGGCCGGCGTCGAGGCCGTGGCGGCCGCCGCCGACGCGCCGGCCGCCTTTGCCGACCAACATCCGGCTTCGTGCCGGCTGCTGCTGACCATGCCGCGGGAGCAACTGATCGACCCCCAGCTGCCCGACGAAATCATTTCGCAGATCACCGATCTCGAGACACAACTGGTTGGCCTGCTGATCCTGCTGGCCCGCAGCGTCTGGGATCGCAAGGATGCCGGCGCGGTGGACACCATCACGATCTGCGTCGTTGATTTGCCGACCGCGATTCTGCTGCGACGCGACCGACTACACAGTCCGGTGGCGCGCCGGCAACTGCGCGCCGCGGTGCGCGCCGTGCTGGAAATTGAGCCCCCGATTCGCCAACCCGGAAGGAAGAACCCATGACCATCGAGCTCAGGTATGACGAGAAGATCGCCATCCTCGACTTCGGCGATGACGAGAACCGTTTCTCGCCAGAGTTTCTCGACGAGATCAACACCCACCTGGACGACATCGAAGCCGGGGGCGCGCAGGCGTTGGTCACCACCGCGCGGGGCAAGTTCTATACGAACGGGCTGGATCTGGACTGGCTCGGTGCGCACGCCGACCAAACCCAGCGCTACGTCGGGCGAGTCCAGGAGCTGCTGGCGCGGGTTCTCACCCTGCCCATGCCGACCGCCGCGGCGATCGTCGGCCATGCCTTCGGCGCCGGGGCCATGCTGGCCATTGCCCATGATTTCCGGGTGATGCGGGCCGACCGCGGATTCTTCTGCTTCCCCGAGGCGGACATCAACATTCCGTTCACCCCCGGCATGGCCGCGTTGATCCAGGGCAAGCTGACGCCGCAGGCCGCGGTCGCCTCCATGACCACCGGGCGCCGCTTCGGGGGTGCCGACGCCGCCGGCATGGGCATCGTCGACGCCACGGCGGACCACGGCGAGGTGACTGCCGCTGCGGTGGAACTGCTTCGCCCGCTGGGCAGCAAGGACCGCGGCACCCTTGGCGCGATCAAACACACCATGTTCGGCGGCGCAGCCCAGTCGCTCAGGTCCGTCGACGGCTGACGGTGGTGAAAACCCGGGCCGCATCGGCATCCACCTACCGCCCACCCGTCAGGACCGTGGCTGCGCGCCGGTGAACTGCCGAAGCGGCGGCCGTGGGATAGCCTGACGCGATGGCACCGCCCGCACGCGCGCTGGACCGCGAAGACGCGGGCTATCACAAGGCGCTGAAAAATCGTCAGTTGCAGATGATCGCCCTCGGTGGAGCGATCGGCACGGGTCTGTTCCTCGGCGCCGGCGGCCGGCTCGCCTCGGCGGGGCCGGGCTTGTTCATCGTGTTCGGGATCTGCGGCGTCTTCGTCTTTCTGATCCTGCGCGCGCTCGGTGAGCTGGTGCTGTACCGACCGTCGTCGGGTTCGTTCGTGTCCTACGCGCGAGAATTCTTCGGCGAGAAGGTGGCGTTCGCCGCCGGCTGGATGTATTTCCTGAACTGGGCGATGACCGGGATCGTCGATACCACCGCGATCGCCCAATACTGCCGTTACTGGAAGGCGTTTCAGGTCATCCCCCAGTGGACGCTGGCGCTGGTCGCGCTGATCGTCGTGCTGTCGATGAACCTGATCTCGGTCAAGTTGTTCGGCGAGTTGGAGTTCTGGGCGGCGCTGGTCAAGGTGCTGGCGCTGGTGACGTTCCTGATCGTCGGCACCATCTTTCTCGCCGGACGGTTCAAGCTGGACGGGCACGACACCGGATGGTCGCTGTGGAGCGGTAATGGCGGCCTGTTGCCGACCGGGCTGCTGTCGCTGGTGCTGGTCACTTCTGGCGTGGTATTCGCTTATGCGGCAATTGAATTGGTGGGTATCGCCGCCGGGGAGACGGCGGAGCCGGAGAAGATCATGCCCCGCGCGATCAACTCGGTGGTGTTCCGGATCGCGGTCTTCTACATCGGGTCGACGGTGTTGCTGGCGCTGCTACTGCCCTACACCGCATATAAGGACGGCGAGAGCCCGTTCGTGACGTTCTTCAACAAGCTCGGTCTGTCCTGGGGCGACGACCTGATGAACCTGGTGGTGCTCACCGCGGCGCTGTCGAGTCTGAATGCCGGGTTGTATTCCACCGGCCGGATCCTGCGGTCGATGGCGATCAATGGCAGCGGCCCGCGATTCACCGCGGTGATGTCGAAGAACGGCGTGCCGTTCGGCGGCATCCTGCTCACCGCCGGGATCGGCCTGTTCGGCATCGCACTCAATGCGGTCACCCCGAAGCACGCATTCGAGATCGTGCTGCACATCGCCGCTACCGGCGTCATCGTGGCTTGGGCCACGATCGTCGCGTGTCAGCTGCGATTCCACCAGCTGGTGAAGGCGGGCGAGGTGGAGCGCCCGAAGTTCCGGATGCCGCTTGCGCCCTATACCGGGTGGATCACGCTGGCATTTCTGGCAGGTGTGCTCGTGTTGATGGTGTTCGACAAGGTTTACGGCCGCTGGATGCTCGCTGCGATGGCGTTCGGCATTCCGGCGCTGATCGGTGGCTGGTTCCTGATCCGCGGCCGGGTACGCGACGCCGCCGCCGAAGTCTCGGTGACCGCGGCGGCCGACGAGGCGGCGCCCGCGGAGTGACGTAGTCGGTGGTAACGCTTTGCCATCGGGCTCGTTCCAAGAGCGCGTCACTGCAAGGACATCCGCGCCCCCCTGCGTAATCTGATCTCCTGATATCGGAGATTCCGGGGAGTAGCGCGGTGCGGTTTTTGCAGAAGGCTGGGTGGGTTCCGCTGGCCGTCGTCGTGCTCGTCGCCGGATGCAGTACCACTGTTGACGGCAGGCCCGTCGCCTCGCCGGGAGGAAGAGGCCCGGCGGAGCCTTCCTTCCCCACCCCCCGGCCGAGTGCCGCGCCGCCGCCGGCACCGACGACACCCATTGCGCTCCCACCCACCGGGCCGCCGTCGACCAACGCGACACCCGGCACGATCACACTCAAGCCCGACGACAACGGTTACGTCTTCATCGAAACCAAGTCGGGCGTGACCCGCTGCCAGATCAACAAGGAGAGCGTGGGCTGCGAGGCACCGTTCACCAACTCGCCCCTGCAAGACGGCGAGCACGCCAACGGTGTCCACATCACCTCAGCCGGCAACGTGCAGTGGGTGCTCGGCAACCTCGGCGCCATTCCCACCGTCACGATCGACTACAGGACCTACGACGCGCAGGGCTGGACCATCGTCGCCACCGAAGACGGCACCCGATTCTCCAACAACGGCACCGGCCACGGCATGTTCGTCAGCCTCGACAAGGTCGACACGTTCTGACCCGGGGTTTGCCGCCGACCCCGCGATGATCCAGCGCGGCGGCCGGTCGATGCCCCCGCCCCCGCGCACACCCCCCACGCCGGCATCGCGCGACCTATAACATCAGAACCGTGGCACGCTACGGCCCACCCGACGACTTCAACAACCAGCCCACCCAGTTCGGCGGATACGGCGTAGGCCCACCAGGAGGCGGATACCCGCCGCAGGGCCCACCAGGAGGCGGATACCCGCCGCAGGGCCCACCGCCCGGTGGTCCTGCCCAGGGCCCCCCACCACATGGCCAACCGCCCTACGGCCGACCTCCGCAGGGTCCGCAGAATCAGCCGACCGTGGAAGGCCCGCCCCCGCCCGGCGGCACCCCACTGCAGAACCAGCCCACGGTGGAACACTCGCCTTCCGGCCAGCACCTGCAATACCAGCCTGCCGGAGAGGGTGCGGCACCGGACCAGTACGAGCCACTGGTCACCGACGACCCCGACGAGGAGGGTCGGCCCTGGTATCGCAAGCCGGCGACACTCATCGGTTGGGCCATCCTCGTCCTGATCCTGCTCGCTCTGATCGCCTACGGCGTCACCCAACTGCTGGGCAGTGGAAAGAGCAACAGTCCGGCACCGGGCACTACGTCGACGACCACAACCACCACGACCACCACCGAGACGACCACGACCACGACCACCGAACCGACCACCACGACCACGGAACCCACCACGACGCCAACCGCGGCGCCGCCGCCGGCCAACCCACCCCGCAACCAGCCACCCGGCACGCAGCCCACGCAACCGCCTCGCCGCCCGCGCTTCCCCGACTTGCCTTCGACCATCACAATTCCGGGTGGCCCCACCATCACGCTGCCGAATCTGCCCCGTTAGCGCTCGGTCAAGGTTTGATTACTGATCAATCACGGGCGGCGCGCGATGACCGGCATCGATTGCGGTAGCGAATACAGTCAGCGGCCGTGAACAGGTACGACCCGCCCGAATACGGCGCCGACGACCCGACCGCCTACGGCAATTACGGCTACGGGCCGGGCGGGGGCGGGTACGGGCAGCCGGCCGCCGGCGGATACCCGCCCGGCCCGGAGCCAGAGCCCACCCCTGGCTGGCGCAAGCCGCTTGCGTTGGTGGGATGGGGCGTGCTGATCGCAGTCCTGATCGCCCTGATCATCTACGGGATCGTCCTACTCGCCCGCGGCCGGCCCAGCCCGGCTTCAGTCACCACGACGGTGACCACGGTGGTACCGGCGACGACGACCACGACCACCACAGCACCCACCTCGACCACCACGACAACGACCACAACGACGACA
>NZ_JCALCX010000066.1:0-13351 GCF_059812565.1 Mycobacterium sp. NGS49
GCAGGCCGCGTGCCCCGATGTCGAAGTGGTCTTCGCCCGGGGAACCGGCGAACCGCCCGGCCTCGGCCGGGTGGGCAACGCGCTGGTCGGCTCGCTGCGGTCGCAGACCGGACGCAACATCGGTGCCTACGGTGTGAACTACCCGGCCAGCGACGACTTTCTGGCCGCCGTCGACGGCGCCAACGACGCCAGCAGCCACGTCCAGCAGATGGCCAATGGCTGCCCGAACACGAAGCTGGTACTCGGCGGCTACTCCCAGGGCGCCGCGGTAATGGATATCGTCACCGCCGCACCGCTAGCCGGTCTCGGCTTCAACCAGCCGTTGCCGCCCGAGGCCGCCGACCATGTGTCGGCCGTCGCGCTGTTCGGCAATCCGTCCGGCCGAGCCGGCGGGTTGCTGACCGCCCTGAGCCCGCAATTCGGCGGCAAAATCCTCAACCTGTGCAACCCGGGCGACCCGATCTGCTCGGACGGGAATGTGTGGAAGGCACACACGGGTTACGTGCCTGGCCTGACCAATGAGGCCGCAAACTTCGTCGCGGGCAAGCTCTAGCACGAATTTGGCATCACCGGCCGCCGCCCGGCTAGTATCACTAGACCTCACCAAAGACGTTGACCCACTTAGGTTTTGCTTCCAGCGACTGCCAAGGAACTTGGCAGTTCATTGGCAGGTTGGCGCGCGGGAGGATCGATGCACAGTGTCAGGACGGAGGTCGACGACACTCGCCACACCGGCGACGACCGCATGGGGGCGGCCGGTGAAACGCTGGAGGACTACACGCTGCGGTTCGCCCCACGGCACTACCGGAGGTGGTCGCCCGCGGTCGTCGGGATCTCCGCGCTCGGCGGCATCGCCTATCTGGCGGACTTTGCGATCGGTGCCAACATCGGTATCAGCTGGGGTACCGCGAATGCGCTGTGGGGCATCGCCGTCTTCGCACTGGTCGTCTCGGCCACCGGGTTTCCGCTCGCCTACTACGCCGCGCGTTACAACATCGACCTGGACCTGATCACCCGCGGTAGCGGATTCGGCTACTACGGGTCGGTGGTCACCAACGTGATCTTTGCGACGTTCACCTTCATCTTCTTTGCGCTCGAGGGCTCGATCATGGCCCAGGGCCTCATGCTGGGCCTGCACATGCCGTTGTGGCTGGGATACGCCAGTTCCACCCTGCTGATCTTTCCGCTCGTGATGTACGGCATGAAAGTTCTTTCCCA
Organism: Mycobacterium sp. NGS49; assembly: GCF_059812565.1. Classification (NCBI taxonomy): domain Bacteria; kingdom Bacillati; phylum Actinomycetota; class Actinomycetes; order Mycobacteriales; family Mycobacteriaceae; genus Mycobacterium; species Mycobacterium sp. NGS49. Next base: position 1,219 of record NZ_JCALCX010000066.1, read on the forward strand.
GCTTCAGCTTTGGACCACCCCGCTATGGTTGGCACTCATGGTGGCACCGTTTGCCTACCTGGTGATCAGTCATCCGCACTCGATCGGTCAGTTTTTCGGCTATCCCGGCAAGGACGGATCCGGCGGGCTGAGCGTCGGCTCAGTTCTGCTTGCCGCCGGCGTGTGCTTGTCGCTGATCGCCCAGATCGCCGAACAGATCGACTACCTGCGGTTCATGCCGCCGCGAACGCCGCAGAACTCCCGTCGCTGGTGGACATGGACGGTCCTCGCCGGACCCGGTTGGGTGATTTTCGGTGCTGTCAAACAGGTCATCGGGCTCTTCCTGGCGGTCTACCTCATCTGCAATATCCCGGGCGGTGCAGCGAACGCCGACCTGCCGGTGCATCAGTTCGTGCAGATCTACCGCAATTTCATGCCTGGTTGGCTGGCGCTCGCTCTCGCGGTGACCTTGGTCGTTATCAGCCAGATCAAAATCAATGTGACCAACGCCTATTCGGGTTCCCTGGCCTGGACCAATTCGTTCACCCGGATCACCAAGCATTACCCCGGACGGGTGGTGTTTCTCGCGGTGAACCTCGGCATCGCGTTGATCCTCATGGAAGCCAACATGTTCGACTTCCTCAACACCATCTTGGGCTGCTACGCCAATTGCGCCATGGCGTGGGTGGTGACGGTGGCCTCCGACATCGTCTTCAACAAATATCTACTCGGCCTGTCCCCGCGTACGCCCGAGTTCCGCCGAGGCATGCTGTACGCCGTCAACCCGGTTGGTTTCGGTTCGATGTTGGCTGCCGCGGGCCTGTCGTTCATCGCATTCTTCGGAGGCCTGGGCGCGGCACTGAAGCCATACTCGCCGTTGGTGGCGATCGCCCTCGCGTCGGTGCTGCCGCCGGTCCTCGCCGTTTGCACCAGAGGCAGGTACTACCTGCGCCGCACCGACGACGGCATCGATCTGCCGATGTATGACGAACACGGCAACCCTTCGGCCGAACAGCTCGAGTGCCACGTCTGCTCGCGCGACTACGAGCGGCCCGACATGGTTGCCTGCCAGGTTCACAACGCTCACGTCTGTTCCCTGTGTCTGTCCACCGACGGCGACGGCGAACACGTGCTGCCGCGCACGGAGTAGCCGCCCCGGCGGCGAATTTAGTGTACTGCAGATACTATTGCAGTAACGTATTATTTGCGACCTGTCTTCACGCTGCTCATCGATGCCGCAGCGGGCCGCCGTATCCCCGCTCGAGAAGGCCTGGACCACTACTGACATGCAATTGCACCCAAACATGTTCGGGGCGTTGCCACCCGAGATCAATTCCGGGCGCATGTACGCCGGGGTCGGTTCCGGTCCCCTGCTGGCCGCCGCGACCGCCTGGGATGGGCTGGCGGCAGAACTGGGATCGGCGGCCAGCGGCTACCAGGCGGTGCTCTCGGGATTGACCGACCTGCACTGGAGGGGCCCGACATCGGTGAAGATGATCGCCGCGGTCACTCCCTACGTGGCCTGGCTGAAAACGACGGCGTCGCAGGCCGAGCAGACTGGACTGCAGGCCAGGGCCGCTGCCGCGGCATACGAGGCAGCCTTCGCGATGACCGTGCCGCCGCCGGTCATCGCCGCGAACCGAATGCTGTTGCTGTCGCTGATCGCAACGAACTTCTTCGGGCAGAACGCCGGCGCGATCGCAGCCACCGAGGCGGAGTACGCGGAGTTCTGGGCTCAAGACGCCGCAGCCATGTCCGACTACGCGGAAACCTCCGCCGCCGCCTCGACGCTGACTCCATTCGGCCCGCCGCCGAACAACACCAAGCCGAACGGCTTTGCCGAGCGGTTACCGATCCTTCCGACCAACGACTGGAACGCGCTGGTCAACACATGGGGGTTGGCCTACTTCGGCATCGGAATCATCCAGTTGGCCACCATGTTCGCCCAACAGTTCTTGCCCGAAGCCGCCGGCACACCCGTCGGCGCGGCGGCGGCCGAATCGGTGAGTCCCCCTCTCGCAGCGACTTTCACGGCTACCGTCGCAGCGGGCCGGGCGCAATCCGGCAGTGTTGGCCTGATGTCGGTGCCACCGAGCTGGGTCTCCTCGACGCTTGCGAGGGATCTTCGCAGCCAGGCGATTTCCGAGACCATCGAACCGGCCAGCATCACGCCGAGCTGGCCGGTTTCCGCAGTATCGCCGATGAACGAGGGTCGCACCGCGGCCTTCGGCCGCCGCCGATATGGGCGACGCTTCAAAGTGATGCCGCACCCGCCGACAGGAATCTGACCAAGGAGACGCAAATGGATTTTGGGGCATTGCCGCCGGAGATCAACTCCATGCGAATGTACTCCGGGCCAGGGTCGGTCCCGATGTTGGCCGCAGCATCGTCATGGAGCACACTTGCTGCCGAATTAGCCGCGACCGCAACTGAATACGAAAGAGTGATCGATCTGCTGCGATCCGAACAATGGGTGGGCCCTTCGTCGGCGGCGATGGCAGATTCGATAGCACCCTATGTAGCTTGGCTACGCAACACCGCCGGCCAGGCCGAGCAGTCGGCCGTCCACGCGCGCCTGGCTGCCGACGCGTATGAGACCGCTTTCCTGGCGACGGTACCGCCCCCGCAGATCGCGGCCAATCGTGTTCAGCTGACGTCACTGGTGAATACGGATTTCTTGGGCAGCAATGCCGCAGCGATCGCGGCCATCGAAGCCCAGTACGCCCAAATGTGGGCTCAGGACGCGGCTGCCATGTATGGGTACGCCGCCGCGTCGGCCAGCGCCTCGGCGGTGACGCCCTACTGCGAGCCGCCGCAGACCACCAGCCCGAGTGCGGCGGGCACCCAGGCCAACGCCGTTGGCCGCGCCACCGCCACCGCCGCCGGCGCCACCCACTCCACACTTGCGCAGCTGGTCGCCAAGGTGCCGGGCGCATTAAGCGGGCTCGCTTCGCCGTTGGCCGAGACAGCCGGGCCCATCGAGCGGTTCCTCGAGTGGTACGCGCCGTTCGCGAACTTCTTCTACGACACGCTGGGACTGCCCTTCTTCGGCGCCGGGATCGCCAGCTTCTTCGCCGCAACCGCCAAGAGCGCTGGGCTGTTGCCGGCGGCCGCCGCCCCAGAGGCCGCTGCGGCCGTGGGCGTCGCCGCTCAATCGGTGAGCACCGGACCTGTGACGGCGGCGGCCGGAACAGCGGGCGGAATCGGTAAGTTGTCGGTACCGCCCAGCTGGACCGGGGCAAACGCGGTGCCGCACGCCATCCCGGCCTCCGAGTGGGTCAGCGATGTGGTCGAGCCGGCCGAGTTCGCCCCGTCAGGAAACGTGCTGGGCGGCATACCAGCCGGCAACCCGGGGCGGGGCGGAGCAGGTTCGGGTCCGCGGTACGGGGTCCGCCTCACCGTCATGGGCCGGCCACCATCGGCGGGTTAACGCCTACGCAGGTCCCGGGTGATCGTCGTTCTCGAAGCGAGCTGGTCATCCGGCGGATAGTCCACCCGCAGCAGCGTCAGCCCCTGCGGCGGCGCGGCCGCGAAGTCGCTGGACCGAGCTGTCGCACTGAGGAGTTCGCGACACCATTGCGGGTCTCGCCGATGCTCACCGACGGCCAGCAGTGCGCCGACCAGCGAGCGCACCATCGACCAGCAGAATGCGTCGGCGCTCACGTGCGCAATGACCAGGTCCCCGTCGCGCGTCCAGTCCAGGCGTTGCAGCTCCCGGATCGTGGTCGCTCCTTCGCGGTGCCGGCAGAACGCCGCGAAGTCGTGCAGCCCCAAGAGTTCTCGCGATGCGTCGGTCATCGTATCCAGGTCCAGCGCACGCGGCCACGCGGTGACGAAACGCGCCTGCTGCGGCACCACACCGTAGGGCGCCGTCGACAACCGATAGACATAGTGTCGGCGCAGGGCTGAGAACCGCGCATCGAAACCGGCCGGGGCGCGGGTGATGTCGAGGACCCGGACATCGGCCGGCAAGAACCTGGCCAACCGGCGCACCAACGGTCCGAACTCCGGATCTTCCGGGCGGGCCGTTCTCGAGTAGGCACGGGGCAAGGCCTCGGTCGGCACGTCAACATGAGCCACCTGTCCGGCGGCGTGAACGCCCGTGTCGGTCCGTCCGGCCGCGCGTGCCCGCACCGGAGCGCGGAACACGGTCGTCAGTGCCTCGTCGAGCACACCGGCGACCGTGCGCTGTTCCGCTTGTGCGGCCCAGCCCGCGAAATCCGTTCCGTCGTAGGCGATGTCGAGCCGAAGACGGACGTCCCCATTAATTCTCGGGAGCCTCGTCAGCCTCGGTCTCGGTGGCCTCGTCAGCCGGCTCGGTGTCGGTGGCCTTGTCAGCCGGCTCGGTCTCGGTGGCCTCCTCGGCAGTCGGACCGACGGCCTCTTCCGGTTCCACCGCAGCCTGCGGCGCTGCGGCGGCAGCCACCGGAGCAGCCTTCTTCGAGGACTGCACCCGGCGGGCCCGATCGGCCTCCGAGGTCACCGTCTTCTCCCGAACCAGCTCGATCACCGCCATCGGAGCGTTGTCACCCTTGCGGTTCTCGACCTTGATGATGCGGGTGTAGCCGCCCTCACGGTCGGCGAAGAACGGACCGATCTCGGCGAACAAGGTATGCACCACATCCTTGTCGCGAATCTTCTTCAGCACCTCACGCCGGTTGTGCAGCGTGCCCTTCTTGGCGTGGGTGATCAGCTTCTCCGCGTACGGCCGCAACGCCCGCGCCTTGGGCTCGGTGGTCTTGATCCGGCCGTGCTCGAACAACGAGGTAGCCAGGTTGGCCAGAATCGCCTTCTGGTGCGAAGACGACCCGCCGAGGCGAGGTCCCTTGGTGGGCTTGGGCATTGCAGACGCTCCTTAGAGTCGAGAACGCTTAGAGCTGTTCGGTTTCGGCGTAGTCCGTGTCGTCGTAGGCACCCTCGGTGGACCAGGTACCGGTGGCGACGTCGTAGCCGGCGACCTCGGACGGGTCGAAGCTCGGCGGGCTGTCCTTGAGCGACAGACCCAGCTGGTGCAGCTTGACCTTGACCTCGTCGATGGACTTCTGCCCGAAGTTGCGGATATCGAGCAGGTCGGACTCGGTGCGGGAGACCAGCTCGCCGACGGTGTGCACACCCTCGCGCTTGAGGCAGTTGTAGGACCGCACAGTCAGGTCCAGGTCGTCAATCGGCAGCGCGAACGAGGCGATGTGGTCCGCCTCGGCCGGCGACGGCCCGATCTCGATGCCCTCGGCCTCGATGTTGAGTTCGCGTGCCAGGCCGAACAATTCGACCAGGGTCTTGCCGGCCGAAGCCAGTGCGTCGCGCGGGGTGATCGAGCTTTTGGTCTCCACGTCGAGGATCAGCTTGTCGAAGTCCGTGCGCTGCTCGACACGGGTGGCGTCCACCTTGTAGGTGACCTTCAGCACCGGCGAGTAGATGGAATCGACTGGGATGCGGCCGATTTCGGCGCCCGAAGCCCGGTTCTGCACTGCCGGCACGTAACCGCGGCCGCGTTCGACGACGAGTTCGACCTCCAACTTGCCCTTGTCGTTCAGGGTCGCGATGTGCATGGACGGGTTGTGCACGGTGACGCCGGCCGGCGGCACGATGTCGCCCGCGGTGACCTCACCCGGGCCCTGCTTACGCAGGTACATGGTGACCGGCTCGTCCTCCTCGGAGGACACCACCAGGCTCTTGAGGTTCAGGATGATGTCGGTGACATCTTCCTTGACGCCGGGCACGGTGGTGAACTCGTGCAGGACGCCGTCGATCCGGATGCTGGTGACGGCCGCGCCCGGGATCGACGACAGCAGCGTCCGACGCAGCGAATTGCCAAGGGTGTAACCGAATCCCGGCTCCAGCGGTTCGATGACGAACTGGGACCGGCTGTCGGTGAGGATGTCCTCGGACAGGGTGGGCCGCTGAGAGATCAGCATGGTGTTTCTTCTTCTCCTTCTCGGCACCCGCTATTTGATGCCGTTGGGGTTTCGAGCCGGCCGGCTCGAAAGTCCGTTACTTCGAGTAGAACTCGACGATCAGCTGCTCGGCGAGCGGAACGTCGATCTGGGTGCGCTCAGGCAGCTGGTGGATCAGGATGCGCTGCCGCTCCCCCACCACCTGTAGCCAGCTCGGGATCGGGCGGTCGCCCGCGGTCTCCCGCGCGATCTGGAACGGCACCGTGTTCAGCGAATTGTCGCGCACGTCGATGATGTCGTACTGCGACACCCGGTAGCTGGGCACGTTGACGTGCACGCCGTTGACGCTGAAGTGACCGTGACTGACGAGCTGGCGCGCCATCCGCCGGGTACGCGCCAGACCGGCGCGGTATACGACGTTGTCGAGCCGGCTTTCCAGGATCCGCAGCAGCTCCTCGCCGGTCTTGCCGGAGTGGCGAACGGCCTCTTCGTAGTAGCGACGGAATTGCTTCTCCATCACGCCGTAGGTGAAGCGCGCCTTCTGCTTCTCCTGCAGCTGCTGGCGATACTCACTCTCCTTGACCCGGGCGCGGCCGTGCTGGCCGGGTGGGTAGGGCCGCTTCTCGTAGGACTGGTCGCCACCGACGAGGTCGGTGCCCAGCCGGCGGGATTTGCGCGTGACGGGTCCGGTGTAACGAGCCATGGGTATGTCCTCCTAGACCTAGACGCGGCGACGCTTGGGCGGACGGCAGCCGTTGTGCGGCTGGGGGGTGACGTCAGAGATCGCGCCCACCTCCAGGCCGGCGGCCTGCAGCGACCGGATCGCGGTCTCGCGGCCCGAGCCCGGGCCCTTGACGAACACATCGACCTTGCGCACACCGTGCTCCTGAGCCTTGCGCGCGGCGTTCTCCGCAGCCAGTTGCGCGGCGAACGGTGTGGACTTGCGGGAGCCCTTGAAGCCGACGTGACCCGACGAGGCCCAGGCGATCACGTTGCCCGCAGGGTCGGTGATCGTCACGATCGTGTTGTTGAACGTGCTCTTGATGTGGGCGGCACCGTGCGGGATGTTCTTCTTTTCCCTGCGGCGGGTCTTCTGTCCCTTCTTAGCGGACGTTCCCTGCCCTTTTTTGGCTGGTGGCATCGGGTTCTACCTGGCCTTCTTCTTGCCTGCGATGGTGCGCTTGGGTCCTTTACGGGTCCGCGCATTGGTCTTGGTCCGCTGGCCGCGCACGGGCAGACCGCGACGGTGTCGCAGACCCTGGTAGCAGCCGATCTCGATCTTGCGACGAATGTCGGCCTGCACCTCACGGCGCAGGTCACCCTCGACCTTCAGGTTCGCTTCGATGTAGTCACGCAGATGGGTCAGCTGGTCGTCGGTCAGGTCCTTGGTGCGCAGGTTCTTGTCGATGCCAGTGGCCGCCAGAATCTCGTTCGAGCGGGTGCGGCCGATGCCGAAGATGTACGTCAGCGCGATCTCCATCCGCTTATCGCGCGGCAGATCGACGCCTACTAGTCGAGCCATAGGTGGCGTTTCCTCTTTCTCAGCGGAGGTCTTTTCCCAGTCCGTTCCCGCAACCCGAATTGGGTCTCCCTCGAGGGGCTAGCGGGGCCCGGCCTCCGTCCGGGCGTGTCTGAACGACGTATTCGCTCAGTGGTGCTGGGAGGTCAGCATTCAGTTGTGTGTCTAGCCGATCAGCCTTGCCGCTGCTTGTGGCGCGGATCTTGGCAGATCACCATGACCCGTCCATGCCGACGGATCACCCTGCACTTGTCACAGATCGGCTTGACGCTCGGGTTCACCTTCACGGCAGTCTCGGTCCTGTTCTCTGGTCTCTGGGTGTTTCGTTACTTGTACCGGTACACAATGCGGCCCCGGGACAGGTCGTACGGAGACAACTCCACGACCACCCGGTCCTCGGGCAGGATGCGGATGTAGTGCTGCCGCATCTTGCCACTGATGTGGGCGAGCACCTTGTGGCCGTTTTCCAGCTCAATGCGAAACATCGCATTGGGCAGGGGCTCGACCACGCGGCCCTCGACCTCGATGGCACCGTCCTTCTTGGCCATTACTTTTCGGGGATCCTCTACTTTTCGTCCGTGCTCCTGGTTTGGCGCAGCATTCGTCCGGACTACAAAACGTGAGCCGATAATGGAAATTCCCGGAAGAAATTTCAGATAGGGCACGCCAAGAGTCGGCACGGACGCCGCACCGTTGGTCCACGATACCCGCAGCGGCACGCTCGACGCAAAAAGCGCACGGATCCGCGCCAAAGCGGAATGCCCGCACCGCCACGGCGGTTGGAGCGACCATGACCGCTACTGCTGACAGCAAGCCCGACCTCGGCCGTTTCGGATCCTTCGGACGCGGTGTCTCCCCGGCACAAGCGAGGGAGATCGAGGCACTTGGTTACGGGGCCGTCTGGGTGGGGGGCTCCCCGCCCGCGGAACTGGACTGGGTGGAACCGATCCTGGCGGCGACCACGACGCTGCAGGTGGCGACCGGGATCGTCAACATCTGGACGGCGCCGGCCAAGCCCGTCGCCGACTCTTTCCACCGGATCGACAGGGCCTACCCGGGCCGTTTCCTGCTGGGCATCGGCGTCGGCCATCGCGAGGCCGTCAGCGAGTACCGCAAGCCCTACGACGCTCTCAGCGAATATCTGGACCAGCTCGACGAGTACGGCGTGCCCGCCAACCGCCGAGTAGTAGCGGCACTGGGCCCACGCGTCCTCAAACTGTCCGCCCAACGCGGGGCCGGTGCGCACCCGTATCTGACGACGCCCCAGCACACCGCGACAGCGCGGGAACTCATCGGGCCGGCGGCGTTTCTGGCGCCCGAACACAAGGTGGTTCTCACCACCGACCCTGCCGAGGCCCGCGCCGTGGGACGCAAGGCCCTCGACATCTACCTCAACCTGGCCAACTACCTGAACAACTGGAAGCGACTGGGTTTCGGCGACGAAGATCTGGCCAAACCGGGCAGCGACCGGCTGGTCGACTCGATGGTCGCCTACGGAACCACCGACGCGATCGCGGCACGGCTGCGCGAGCACCTCGACGCCGGCGCCGACCACGTGCCGGTGCAGGTTCTCACCCGCAGCGAAGACCTGGTCCCCGCACTGGCCCAATTGGCCGGGGCGCTGGGGCTGTAAACGGGTATAGGTACCGCGATGACTGAATCCGTTTCACTCAAGCCCGACCTGGGAAAGTTCGGCGTGTGGCTGGGCAGCCGCTCACTCGCCCCGGAGTTGGCCGGCGAAATCGAGTCGCTGGGTTACGGTGCCGCGTGGATCGGCGCGTCACCGGACGCCGAACTGGCCTGGGTCGAACCCGCCCTGGCGCAGACCACCAGGCTGCAGCTGGCCACCGGCATCGTGAACATCTGGACGGCACCGGCTGAAGAGGTCGCCAGGTCCTACCACCGCATCGAGGACGCGCATCCGGGCCGGTTCCTGCTGGGTATCGGCGTGGGTCACCCCGAAGCCACCGAGCAATATCAGAAACCCTACGACGCTCTGACGTCCTACCTCGACGAGTTGGACACCGGCATGGTGCCCAACAGCCGCAGGGTGCTCGCCGCACTCGGGCCCCGGGTATTGCGCCTGGCGGCCGAGCGCAGCGCGGGCGCGCACCCCTACCTGACCACGCCCGAGCACACCGGCACCGCCCGCCAACTGGTGGGAAACACGGTATTCCTGGCGCCGGAACACAAGGTGGTGCTCACTTTCCCGGACCAAGAAGACGCGGACGAGGCGCGCGCCGTCGCCCGCAAATTCGTCGATTTCTATCTGGGTCTCAGCAATTACGTGAACAACTGGCTGCGCCTGGGCTTCACCGACGAAGACGTGCGCAAGCCGGGCAGTGACCGGCTGATCGACGCCCTGGTCGCCTACGGCACACCGGACGCGATCGCACACCGCCTCAACGAACACCTGGACGCCGGCGCCGACCATGTCGCAGTCCAGGTACTGGGTTCCTCGCGGCCGGATCGGCTGGTGCCCGCGCTCACCGAACTGGCAGGAGCGCTGGCGCTCACCAGTTAGGGTTTGTAGCCATGCGGCTACTAGTCACCGGGGGGGCTGGCTTCATCGGAGCGAACTTCGTCCACAGCACGGTGCGCGAACACCCCGAGGACTCCGTCACCGTTCTCGATGCGCTGACCTACGCCGGGCGACGGGAGTCGCTGGCCGGCGTCGCAGACTCCATCCGGCTGGTGGAGGGCGACATCTGCGACACCGAGCTGGTTTCGGTGCTGGTCGCCGAGTCCGATGCCGTCATACATTTCGCGGCGGAATCCCACGTCGACAATGCCCTGGACGATCCGGAGCCGTTCCTGCACACCAATGTGGTCGGAACATTCACCATTCTGGAAGCGGTGCGGCGCAACGGGGTACGCCTGCACCACATTTCGACCGACGAGGTATACGGCGACCTGGAACTCGACGACCCGCAACGGTTCACCGAGTCCACGCCCTACAACCCGTCGAGCCCGTACTCGGCGACCAAGGCCGGCAGCGACATGCTGGTGCGAGCCTGGGTGCGGTCCTACGGCGTGCGGGCGACCCTGTCGAACTGCTCCAACAACTATGGCCCGTTCCAGCACATCGAGAAGTTCATTCCGCGCCAGATCACCAACGTGCTCACGGGGCGGCGGTGCAAGCTGTACGGCAGCGGCCACAATGTGCGCGACTGGATCCACGTCGAGGACCACAACAGTGCCGTGCGCCGCATCCTGGAGAAGGGCGAGTCCGGCCGCACCTACCTGATCAGCTCTGAGGGCGAACGTGACAACCTGACCGTGCTGCGCACGCTGCTGCGGCTGATGGGCCGCGATCCCGACGACTTCGACCACGTCACCGATCGGGTCGGCCACGACCTGCGCTATGCCATCGATCCGTCCCTGTTGTGCAACGAATTAGGTTGGGCGCCGAAGCACACCGATTTCGAGGAAGGGCTGCGCACCACGATCGACTGGTATCGCGACAACGAATCATGGTGGCGGCCGGTCAAAGACGCCGCTGAGGCACGATACGAGAAGCGCGGTCAGTGACATGAAAGTCAGGGAACTCGACATCCCAGGTGCCTGGGAAATCACCCCGACCCTGCACGGCGATCCCCGCGGCGTCTTCTTCGAGTGGCTGACCGACAGTGGGTTCACCGCGTTTGCCGGCCACAGCCTGGACGTCCGGCAGGCCAACTGCTCGGTGTCGTCGGCCGGTGTGCTGCGCGGACTGCACTTCGCCCAGTTGCCGCCTAGCCAGGCGAAATACGTCACCTGCGTGCGCGGCGCGTTGTTCGATGTCGTCGTCGACATCCGGGTCGGCTCACCGACATTCGGCAGGTGGGACTCCGTCCTGCTCGACGACAAAGACCACCGGTCGATCTACATCTCCGAAGGACTGGCGCACGGCTTCCTTGCACTGCAAGACAATTCGACCGCGATGTACCTGTGCTCGGCGGAATACAATCCGCAGCGCGAGCACACCATCTGCGCCACCGACCCGGCGATCGGGATCCAGTGGCCGCTGGTCGACGGGCAGCCGCCCAGCCTGTCCGACCGCGACGCCGCCGCGGCCAGCTTTGCCGACGTGCGCGCCTCCGGTCTACTCCCCACCTGGGAAGAGGCCCGGGAATTCGTGGCCGGCCTGCGCAGTCACTGAGCGGTGCCTATGCAGACGGCAAGCGGGCGGCCATACTTCTTGTTCAACATCTGTGCTGTGCCGATCAATTGAAGGAGACATTGGTGAACCGTGAGCTGCTGGTCGCCCTGAGCGCGGCGACCCTTGTCGTAGGCGTGGCCGGATGCTCCAACGACGAGAAATCGTCCGGAACCTCCTCCAGCCCGGCTTCCAGCCCGGCCACCTCGTCCGCTACGGCGACGCCATCGGGCGCAGCCGGCAGCTCCGCCGCCTCCGCCCCGCCGGCCGCCGGCGGTGAGACGAAGGTCATCATCGGCGGCCAGCCGCAGAATGTCAGCGGGCCGGTGGTTTGCGAAACGAACCAGGGCAAGTTCTCGATCGCCATCGGCGACATCATCACCGGAGTCATCGTCGGCCTGGAGCAGGACGCCTCCGCAGTCCGTAGCGCCGGTCTCGGCACGGTCGACGGCGTGGTTCTCAGCTTCACCGAAGGCGCCCCCGGCAACAGCGCCAAGGCCACCAAGACCGGCAACACCTACCAGATCACCGGCACCGCAACCGGAGTCGATAACGCGGGCCAGCAGGTCAGCAAGACCTTCGAGGTCGACGCGACCTGCCCCT
>NZ_JCALCX010000067.1:0-11722 GCF_059812565.1 Mycobacterium sp. NGS49
CGGGGGTGACGGCGGTGCGGGCGGCTACGGCTTTATCGGTGGGGGCACCGGCGGCGGCGGCGGCGAGGGGAGCGGTGTGCTCCTGGGTATAGCCGGTGCCGGTGGTGCCGGCGGAAGCGGCTTCACCTCGGGTGGCGCTGGTGGTGCCGGTGGCGCCGGCGGCGGTTACCTCTTCGGCCTCGGCGGTGCAGGCGGCGCCGGCGGAGCGGCCTTCGACGCTGCCGGCATCGGTGGCGCCGGGGGCGCGGGCGGTGTCGCCGGTGTGTTGAGCGGCTACGCCCAGGGTGGCGTCGGTGGCATGGGTGGAGCGGGTCCCTCCGGAGGCGGTGCGGCCGGAATGGGCGGCACGGGCGCTGTCGTCCTGGGTGCAGGCATTGGAGGTGCCGGCGGTATCGGCGGCGCCGTGAACCCCGCCGGGCCAGGCGGCGCGGGCGGTGGCGGCGGCATGGGCGTGGCGGTCCTGGGCCTGAGTGTCGGCGGGGTCGGCGGTGCGGGCGGATTCAGCAACAACGGCGTCGGCGGCGTCGGCGGCGTGGGCGGCCAGGGCGCTAATGTCGCGGGCCTTGCTATCGGCGGTAACGGGGGCGCGGGTGGCGGCAGCGTCGGTCAGAGCGGCAACGGCGGTGACGGCGGCGATGCCGGCGGCTTGCTGAGCATCGGCTTGGCCGGTAACGGCGGGAACGCCGGCTTCGGCAGCGTGGCTGCCAGCGGTGGCAGCGGCGGCAATGTCGGGGCAATCGCCCAGGGCTCCTTCGTCTCCACGTTGTTCGGCGACGGCGGTGACGGCGGCAATGGTGCCGCCGGCGGGGCCGGCGGCACTGGCGGCAGCGGAGGCCTGATTCTCGGCACCTCCGGCACGAATGGATTGTCATAGCTGCCTAGCTGACTGCGCGGGCGCGGCTTTGCGCGGCGACCGGGGGCGTCTCGGTAGGGTGTCAGGGCCGATCATGGCGATCCCTGAACTTCTGCGCTCGGACGGAGGTGCTGCCCGTGGCGGAGTCGACGCCCACTGGGCTGCGCCCCCGCGCCGTCGCCGGGTTGCCGCTGTCGGCGCTGGCCGCACAGATCTCGGCGACGCAGGTCAACGTCGCCGATGTGCTCATCACCGGGGTGACGTTGCGCGCCCAGGACGTTCAGCCCGGTGACCTGTTCGCCGCGCTGCCCGGCTCGACGACCCACGGCGCGCGGCATGCCGGTGACGCCATCGAGCGAGGTGCGGCCGCGGTGCTCACCGACGCCGAAGGTGTCGCCGCGATGGGGCCGCACTCCGCGGCCGTCCCCATCTTGGTGCACCCGGCACCGCGCAGCGTGCTCGGCGGGCTGGCCGCGACCGTATACGGGCGCCCGTCCGACCGCGTCCCGGTCATCGGGATCACCGGCACATCGGGCAAGACCACCACGACATACCTGGTCGAGGCCGGTCTGCGCGCGGCCGGCCGGGTCGCGGGGCTGGTCGGCACCATCGGTATTCGTATCGACGGTGTCGACATCCCCAGCGCCCTGACCACGCCCGAGGCCCCGGCGTTGCAGGCGATGTTCGCGGCGATGGCCGAGGGCGGTGTCGACACCGTGGTGATGGAGGTGTCCAGTCACGCGCTGGCGCTGGGCCGGGTGGACGGCACCGAGTTCGCCGTCGGCGCCTTCACCAACCTCTCGCGTGACCACCTGGACTTCCACCCGACCATGGCGGACTACTTCGAGGCCAAGGCGTTGTTGTTCGACCCCGCCTCGGCTTTGCGCGCCCGCAGGGTCGTGGTGTGCGTCGACGACGACGCGGGCCGTGCGATGGCGGCGCGCGCCGGTGACGCGATAACCGTCAGCGTCAGCGGCCAACCCGCGCACTGGCGCGCCCTCGACGTGACGCGCGCCGGACCGGCGAGTCAGGAGTTCACCGCCGTCGATCCCGCCGGCGCCCAGCACCGCATCGGAATCAACCTGCCGGGCCACTACAACATCGCCAATTGCCTTGTCGCGCTGGCGCTTCTGGACACGGTCGGGGTGTCGCCGGCGCAGGCGGCGCCGGGTCTGCGGGAAACGCGGGTGCCGGGGCGTCTCGAGCGCGTTGACCGCGGCCAGGATTTCCTCGCGCTCGTCGACTACGCGCACAAACCCGGCGCGCTGCGCGCCGTGTTGACCACCCTGAGGCAACCCGGCCGTCGCCTGGCGGTGGTGTTCGGGGCCGGTGGTGACCGCGATCCGGGCAAGCGGGCGCCGATGGGTGCGGTGGCCGCCGAACTCGCCGACCTCGTCGTCGTCACCGACGACAACCCGCGCAGCGAGGACCCCGCCGATATCCGTCGCGAAATCCTTTCCGGCGCAATCGAAGTGGACGCCAAAGCCGAGTTGATCGAGATCGGCGACCGCCGCGACGCGATCCGGTATGCGGTCGCCTGGGCCGGGCCCGGAGACGTGGTGCTGATCGCCGGCAAAGGCCATGAAACCGGTCAGCGCTGCGGCGACCAGGTGCGGCCGTTCGACGACCGGGTGGAGCTGGCGCACGCGCTGGAGGCTCACCGATGATCGACCTGACCGTGGCCCAGATCGCCGAGATCGTCGGCGGCACACTGGCCGACATCACCCCCGAGCGGGCCGCGACGACCCGGGTAACCGGGACGGTGGAATTCGACTCACGCGCCGTAGGCCCGGGCGGATTGTTCCTGGCGCTGCCCGGTGCGCGCGCCGACGGGCACGACCATGCGGCGTCGGCGGTGGCCGCCGGCGCGGTGGCGGTACTGGCCGCCCGGCCGGTCGGCGTGCCGGCGATCGTCGTCAAGCCCCAAGTCGCGGCCGACGACCGGGCCGGAGTGCTCGAGCACGACGCCGACGGGTCGGGTGCCGCCGTGCTGGCCGCGCTGGCCAAGCTGGCCAAGGCGGTGGCCGCCGACCTGGTGGGCGGCGGGCTGCGGATCATCGGGATCACCGGCTCGTCGGGCAAGACGTCGACCAAGGACCTGGTGGCCGCGGTGCTGCGGCCATTGGGTGAGGTGGTGGCCCCGCCGGGGTCGTTCAACAACGAGCTGGGTCACCCCTGGACGGTGCTGCGGGCGACGCGCAATACCGACTTCCTGATCCTGGAGATGTCGGCGCGTCATCCCGGCAACATCGCTGCGCTGGCCGACATCGCCACCCCGTCGATCGGCGTCGTACTCAACGTCGGCACCGCCCACCTGGGCGAGTTCGGCTCCCGGGAGATCATTGCCCAGACTAAATCCGAGCTGCCGCAGGCGGTTTCGTCATCTGGAGTGGTCATCCTCAACGCCGACGAACCGATGGTGGCGGCCATGGCCGAGGTGACCGCGGCCAGGGTGGTCCGGGTGAGCCGAAGCGCCGGCGACGTGTGGGCCGGCCCGGTGTCCCTCGACGAGTTGGCCAGGCCCCAGTTCACCCTGCACGCCGGCAGCGAACAAGTCGACGTCCGCCTCGGCGTCTACGGCGACCATCAGGTCAGCAACGCACTGTGCGCCGCGGCGGTCGCGCTGGAATGTGGCGCGAGCGTCGACCAGATCGCGGCAGCGCTCAAGTCGGCGGGACCGGTGTCGCGCCACCGCATGCAGGTGATTACCCGCGCCGACGGCGTGACCGTCATCGATGACGCCTACAACGCCAACCCCGACTCCATGCGGGCCGGTCTACAAGCGCTCGCCTGGATCGCACACGGTGACGACCAACCGCGACGCAGCTGGGCGGTACTGGGCGAGATGGCCGAGCTCGGTGAGGATGCAATATCCGAGCACGACCGCATCGGCCGGCTCGCCGTGCGATTAGATGTGTCTCGACTCGTTGTCGTGGGAACCGGGAGGTCGATGAGCGCCATGCACCAGGGTGCGGTGATGGAGGGCTCGTGGGGGGAGGAAGCCGTCATGGTCGATAGCGCCGACGGCGCTCTGGCCCTGTTGCGCGCCGAACTGCAGCCCGGGGACGTGGTGCTGGTCAAGGCGTCCAACTCGGCTGGATTGGGAGCGCTGGCCGACGCACTGATCGCCGAAGGCGCACGCCCGTGAGGCAGATCCTGATCGCCGTCGCCATCGCGGTGACCGTCTCCATATTGCTCACGCCGGCGCTGATCCGGCTGTTCACCAGGCAGGGTTTCGGCCACCAGATCCGCGAGGACGGTCCGCCCAGCCACCACACCAAGCGGGGCACGCCGTCGATGGGCGGGGTGGCCATCCTGGCCGGCATCTGGGCCGGCTACCTGGGCACCCACCTGTTCGGGCTGGCATTCGACGGCGAGGGGATCTCCGCGTCGGGGCTCGCCGTGCTCGGACTGGCCACCGCCCTGGGCGGGGTCGGGTTCATCGACGACCTGATCAAGATCCGCCGCTCGCGCAACCTGGGCCTGAACAAGACGGCCAAGACGGTCGGGCAGATCACCGCCGCCGTGCTGTTCGCGGTGCTGGTGCTGCAGTTCCGCAACAATGCCGGGCTGACGCCGGGCAGTGCGGACCTGTCCTACGTGCGCGAGATCGCCACCGTGACCTTCGCGCCCGGACTGTTCGTGTTGTTCTGTGTCGTGGTGGTCAGCGCCTGGTCGAACGCGGTCAACTTCACCGACGGGCTCGACGGCCTGGCCGCCGGATGCATGGCGATGGTCACCGGCGCATACGTGTTGATCACCTTCTGGCAGTACCGCAACGCCTGCGTCACCGCGCCCGGGCTGGGCTGCTACAACGTGCGCGACCCGCTGGACCTGGCGTTGATCGCGGCCGCCACCGCCGGGGCCTGTATCGGTTTTCTGTGGTGGAATGCCGCGCCTGCCAAAATCTTCATGGGAGACACCGGGTCGCTGGCGCTGGGTGGCATCATCGCCGGACTCTCGGTGACCAGCCGCACCGAGATACTTGCCGTGGTGCTTGGGGCGCTGTTCGTCGCCGAGGTCACCTCGGTGGTGTTGCAGATCCTGGCCTTCCGAACCACCGGCCGCCGGGTCTTCCGGATGGCCCCCTTCCACCATCATTTCGAACTGGGCGGCTGGGCCGAAACCACGGTGATTATCCGGTTCTGGCTACTCACCGCGATCACCTGCGGTCTGGGCGTCGCCTTGTTCTACGGCGAGTGGCTGTCCACGATCGGGGCCTGAGGTGCTCGACCCGTTAGCGCCCGGTGCGCCCGTTCTGATCGCTGGTGCCCGGGTGACCGGCCGCGCGGTCCTGGCTGCGCTGACCCGGTTCGGGGCGGTGCCGACGCTGTGCGACGACGACCCGCAGATGCTGGCCCCGCACGCCGAGAACCGCGTCTTGACCGCTGACCCGGCGGCCGCGATCGAGCAGATCGAGCGCTATGCGCTGGTGGTCACCAGCCCGGGGTTCCAGCCGACCACACCCGTGCTGGCTGCCGCCGCGGCGGCCGGCGTGCCCATTTGGGGCGACGTGGAACTGGCCTGGCGACTGGATGCGGCCGGTGAGTTCGGGCCGCCGCGCCGCTGGCTGCTGGTCACCGGGACCAATGGCAAGACCACCACCACGTCGATGCTGCACGACATGCTGATCGCTGGGGGACTGCGCAGCCGGCTGTGCGGGAATATCGGCGATCCGGTGCTCGACGTGCTGGACCAGCCGTCCGACGTGCTCGCCGTGGAATTGTCCAGCTTTCAGCTGTACTGGGCGCCGTCGCTGCGGCCCGAGGCGGGGGTGGTGCTCAACATCGCCGAAGACCACCTGGACTGGCACCACACCATGGCTGCCTATACCGCCGCCAAGGCCCGGGTGCTCGCGGGCCGGGTCGCCGTCGTCGGCCTGGACGACAGCCGGGCGGCGGCGCTGCGCGACACCGCGCCGGCATCGGTGCGGGTCGGCTTCCGGCTCGGCGAACCAGCGGCGGGGGAGCTGGGTGTGCGCGACGGGTGGCTGATCGATTGTGCCTTCGCCCAGGATCTACCGCTGCTTCCGGTCACCTCCATACCCGTGCCGGGTCCGGTCGGGGTGCTCAACACCCTGGCGGCCGCGGCGCTGGCGCGCGCGGTCGGCGTGGCCCCGGAAGCGATCGCCGCGGCCACCGGCTCGTTCCGGTTGGGTCGTCACCGCGCCGAGGTGGTGACCGTCGCGGACGGCATCACCTATGTCGACGACTCCAAAGCCACCAACCCGCACGCCGCACAGGCTTCGGTGCTGGCCTATCCCCGGGTGGTGTGGCTGGCCGGCGGTCTGCTCAAGGGGGCATCGCTGGACGCCGAGGTGGGCCGGATGGCGTCACACCTGGTCGGGGCGGTGCTCATCGGACGAGATCGCGCCGAGGTTGCCGAGGCGTTATCACGACACGCCCCCGATGTCCCCGTCGTACAGGTTGTTACAGGCGAGGATATTGAGATGCATGCGACTGGTGTGATTTCTGTTGCCGATGTGACACAAGTGAATAACGGCGACGATCTGGGCGCGCGTGTGATGGCGGCAGCGGTCGCCGCGGCCCGCGACCTGGCCAAACCCGGTGACACGGTGTTGTTGGCCCCGGCAGGCGCATCGTTCGACCAGTTCAGTGGCTACGCCGCACGTGGCGATGCCTTCGCGGCCGCCGTACGCGCCGCGGTCCGGTAGGCGGTGTGGGTATCGCACTGACCCGGTTGCTGCGCCGGGACAAGGGGGACACGCCCGACTCTGACGAGGCCACGGACCACGGCGACGGCGACCGGGCTGAGGCAGCTGCCGTTGAGGAGAAGGCGCTCAAAGTCGGTCCGAGCGGGCCCCGTACCGCATTCGGTGCCTGGCTGGGCCGGCCGATGACCTCGTTTCACCTCATCATTGCCGTCGCCGCACTGCTGACCACCTTGGGTCTGATCATGGTGCTGTCCGCGTCCGGCGTGCGGTCCTACGACGACGACGGATCGGCGTGGGTGATCTTCGGCAAGCAGGTCATGTGGACCTGCGTCGGCCTGTTCGGCTGCTACGTCGCCCTGCGGATGTCGGTGCAGTTCATGCGCCGTATCGCGTTCACCGGTTTCGCGTTCACCATCGTGCTGCTGGTCCTGGTGCTGGTTCCCGGCATCGGCAAGGAAGCCAACGGTTCACGCGGATGGTTCGTGGTCGCCGGCTTCTCCATGCAGCCCTCCGAGCTGACCAAGATGGCGTTCGCAATCTGGGGCGCGCACCTGCTTGCCGCCCGGCGCATGGAGCGGGCGTCGTTGCGCGACATGCTGATCCCGCTCGTGCCTGCTGCGCTGGTGGCACTGGCACTGATCGTTGCCCAGCCCGACCTGGGCCAGACGGTGTCGCTGGGCATCATCTTGCTGGGCCTGCTCTGGTATGCGGGGCTTCCGCTGCGCGTCTTCCTCACCTCACTGGGGGCGGTCTTCATCGCCGGTGGGATCCTGGCGGTGTCCGCCGGCTACCGCTCGGACCGGGTGCGGTCCTGGCTCAACCCCGAAGACGACCCGATGGACTCCGGTTACCAGGCTCGGCAGGCCAAGTACGCACTGGCCCACGGCGGCATCTTCGGCGACGGACTCGGCCAGGGCGTGGCCAAGTGGAACTACCTGCCCAACGCCCACAACGACTTCATCTTCGCCATCATCGGCGAGGAGCTGGGCCTGGTGGGTGCGGTGGGCCTGCTGGGACTGTTCGGGCTGTTCGCCTACACCGGCATGCGCATTGCGCGGCGATCCGCGGACCCGTTCCTGCGGCTACTGACCGCCACGACAACCTTGTGGGTGCTGGGACAGGCGTTCATCAACATCGGCTATGTGATCGGTCTGCTGCCGGTTACCGGCCTGCAGCTGCCGCTGATCTCGGCGGGGGGAACGTCGACGGCCGCGACGCTGACCCAGATCGGCATCATCGCCAGCGCGGCGCGCCACGAGCCCGAAGCCGTGGCCGCGCTGCGGGCCGGGCGCGACGATAAGGTGAACCGGCTGCTGCGGCTGCCGCTGCCGGAGCCGTACTCGCCCAGCCGCCTCGAGGCGTTCCGCGATCGCAAACGTCCGCAGCCGAAGCCGGCACGCAAACCGCCGCGCCGGGCCGCCGCGCCGCCACCGCCGAAGGCGGTGCCGCGTACGGGACGCCGGTCCGGAGGCAGCGGGCACGTGCGGGACAGGCATCATGGATCTGGCCCGCAGTACGCGGGCCGACGTCAAACACGGCGCGCAAGTGCACTGGAAGGTCAGCGTTACGGGTGAACGACCAGGTCAGGGAGTCAGCCGGCGGGCAAGGGGACGGTCCTCTGCCCGCCGGTGGCACGTTCTCGGTCGTGCTGGCCGGCGGCGGCACCGCCGGACACGTGGAGCCGGCGATGGCCGTCGCCGACGCGCTGACCGCACTGGAACCCGGGGTCCGGATCACCGCGTTGGGCACCGCGCGCGGATTGGAGACCCGGTTGGTACCCGAGCGCGGGTACCACCTCGAGCTGATCACGGCGGTGCCGCTGCCCCGCAAACCCAGCGGAGACCTGGCCCGGCTGCCACCGCGGGTATGGCGAGCGGTGCGGGAAACCCGAGCGGTGCTCGACGGCGTCGGCGCCGACGTCATCATCGGTTTCGGCGGCTATGTGGCGTTGCCCGCCTACCTGGCTTCCCGGGGCGGGGCCGGACGCCGCCGTATTCCGGTGGTGATTCACGAGGCCAACGCCCGAGCCGGGCTGGCCAACCGGGTTGGCGCGCGGTCGGCCGACCGGATCCTGTCGGCGGTGCCCGATTCCGGGCTGCGGCGCGCCGAAGTGGTCGGGGTTCCGATTCGGGCGACGATCACCGCGCTGGACCGCGCCGCGTTACGCGCGCAAGCGCGGGCCCACTTCGGCTTCGCCGAGGATGCGCGTGTGCTGCTGGTGTTCGGCGGCTCACAGGGTGCGGTGTCGCTGAACCGGGCCGTGTCCGCGGCTGCTGCCGACCTGGCGGCCGCCGGCGTG
This sequence comes from Mycobacterium sp. NGS49, assembly GCF_059812565.1. Classification (NCBI taxonomy): domain Bacteria; kingdom Bacillati; phylum Actinomycetota; class Actinomycetes; order Mycobacteriales; family Mycobacteriaceae; genus Mycobacterium; species Mycobacterium sp. NGS49. The sequence goes on from NZ_JCALCX010000067.1 coordinate 8,827, forward strand.
TCGGTACTGCATGCGCACGGCCCGAAAAACACCCTCGAGCTACGCACACCGAATCTCGGGGACCCGCCGTATGTCGCGGTGCCCTACCTGGACCGGATGGACCTGGCCTACTCCGCCGCCGACATGGTGATCTGCCGATCCGGGGCGATGACGGTGGCCGAAGTCTCGGCCGTCGGCCTGCCCGCGATCTATGTGCCGCTGCCGATCGGCAACGGTGAGCAGCGGCTCAATGCGCTGCCGGTGGTGAACGCCGGGGGCGGCATCATCGTCGCCGACGCGGCGCTGACGCCGGACCTGGTGGCGCGCGAAGTAGCCGGGCTACTCACCGACACGGCCCGGCTTGCGGCGATGACGACCGCCGCGGCACGGGTCGGACACCGTGATGCCGCGCAGCAGGTGGCTCAGGCGGCGCTCGATGTGGGCCGGCGTGCCCGGGCCGGAGGATTGCGATGACCGGCGAACAGCTGCCGCCGGAGCTGCAGCGTGTGCACATGGTGGGTATCGGCGGTGCCGGGATGTCCGGCGTGGCCCGCATCCTGCTGGACCGCGGTGGCCTGGTGTCGGGCTCCGATGCCAAGGAGTCGCGCGGCGTCCATGCGCTGCGGGCCCGCGGGGCGCAGATCCGCATCGGTCACGACGCCTCGGCACTGGACATGTTGCCCGGCGGCGTCACGGCGGTGATCACCACCCATGCCGCCATCCCCAAGACCAATCCGGAATTGGTCGAAGCGAGGCGTCGGGGGATTCCGGTGGTCCTGCGGCCGGTGGTGTTGGCCAAACTAATGGCGGGGCGCACCACGTTGATGGTCACCGGCACGCACGGCAAGACGACCACCACGTCGATGCTCATCGTCACGCTGCAGCACTGCGGACGGGATCCCTCGTTCGCGGTCGGTGGTGAACTCGGCGAGGCGGGCACCAACGCCCACCACGGCAGCGGCGACTACTTCGTCGCCGAAGCCGACGAGAGCGACGGCACGCTGCTGGAGTACACGCCCAACGTCGCGGTGGTCACCAACATCGAGTCCGATCATCTGGACTTCTACGGCAGCACCGAGGCCTACGTCGGGGTGTTCGACTCTTTTGTCGAGCGGCTCGCGCCCGGTGGTGCCCTGGTAGTGTGCACCGACGACCCGGGCGCGGCTGCGCTGGCCCGGCGCACGGCGGAGCTGGGAATACGGGTGCTCTGCTACGGGTCGACCGACGGGCCGCTGGCCGCCAGATTGTTGTCGTGGGAACAGCACGGCACCGAAGCCGTCGCCCACATCCAACTGGGTGGTGAGGCGCAGCCGCGGGTGATGCGGCTTGCGGTGCCGGGGCGCCACATGGCACTCAACGCACTGGCCGCGTTGCTGGCGGCGACCGAGATCGGCGCGCCCGTCGACGACGTGCTTGACGGGCTGGCCGGCTTCGAAGGGGTGCGGCGGCGCTTCGAGCTGGTCGGCACCGCCGACTCGGTGCGGGTATTTGACGACTATGCCCATCACCCCACCGAGATCGGCGCCACCCTGGCGGCGGTCCGTTCCGTGGTCGAGCAGCGCGGCAGCGGTCGTTCGCTGGTGGTCTTTCAGCCCCATTTGTATTCGCGGACAAAGGCTTTCGCCCAGGAGTTCGGCGTCGCGCTGAGCGGTGCAGACGAGGTGTTCGTGCTCGACGTCTACGGCGCGCGCGAGCAACCGTTGGCAGGAATCAGCGGGGCCACGGTCGCCGAGCATGTCAGCGTTCCCGTCCACTATCTCGCCGACTTCTCGGGGGTGCCCCAGGCGGTGGCCGCGGCTGCGGCACCGGGAGACGTCATTGTCACCATGGGCGCGGGTGATGTGACGCTGCTGGGCCCCGAGATACTCGATGCGCTTCGCCGGCGAGCCAACCGCGGTGGACCCGATGCCGGAGTGCCGCGGTGAGCGGACCCGACGCCGACGAATCTGGGGCTCGGCCTACCGACCTGGCGGGTGAGCCTCCCGCTCTTGCCGGCACCGGTGAGGCGATCACCGAGCCGATCTTCAGTGGCTCGGGCCAAGATGCTGCCCCGGAGGCCTCGCAATCCCCGGAAGCCGCGCAAACCCCGCAAACCGAGGAAGCGGAGGACTTCGAAGGCCCGCGTCGGCGTGCCCGACGCGAACGCGCGGAGCGCCGTGCCGTGCAGGCCCGTGCGACCGCCATCGAGGAGGCCCGCCGCGAGGCCAGGCGGCGCGCCAAAGGAAGCGTCCTGCCCGAGCCCAAACCCGTTGCGCGCGGGGTGGTTCGGGGTCTGAAGATGCTGCTCGCGACGGTGCTGCTGGTGGTGGTCGGGGTGGGGCTGGGTCTCATCCTCTACTTCACGCCGGCGATGGCTGCGCGCAATATCGTGGTCACCGGCACCGGCGTGGTGACCCGGGAGGAAGTGCTCGACGCCGCCCAGGTGCGGATCGGCACGCCGCTGCTGCAGATCAACACCAACCAGGTCGCCGACCGGGTGGCGGCGATCCGGCGGGTGGCCAGCGCGCGGGTGCAGCGGCAATACCCGTCGGCGCTGCGCATCACCATCGTCGAGCGAATCCCGGTGGTGGTGAAGGATTTTCCGGACGGACCGCATCTTTTCGACCGCGACGGCGTCGATTTCGCCACTGACCCGCCACCGCCGTCGGTGCCGTACATCGACGCGGAGAACCCAGGGCCCACCGATCCGGCCACGCTGGCCGCCTTGAAGGTGTTGAGCACGCTGCGTCCCGAGGTCGCCGACCAGGTGGGCCGCATCGCCGCTCCGTCGGTCTCCTCGATCACGCTCACGCTGACCGACGGTCGCGTGGTGATCTGGGGGACCACCGATCGTGCGGCGGAGAAGGCCGAGAAGTTGGCTGCGCTGCTGACCCAACCGGGGCGCACCTACGACGTATCCAGCCCGGACCTGCCGACG
>NZ_JCALCX010000068.1:0-11469 GCF_059812565.1 Mycobacterium sp. NGS49
GCAGGCGGCGCCGCAACTGCGCAGCGAGTCGGGGCAGGACGGGACGGCCCGGCTGCGGTGGGCGCGACGACCGGGTTGGGGTGGTCTCGAGGTCGACGCCGACGTGGTGGGCTCGACCCTGTGGTTGCATCCGCGCGCGGTCGTGGCCGGGCAGCGGCGGTGGAAGCTGCCGGTGCGGACGCCGGCCTACCAGGTGCCGTTGCCGGAGTTGCCGCACGGGCTCATGGTCACCGGTGTCGAGCTGACGCCGAATTCCTTGCAGCTGTCCGGCCTGCTGCCGGAGTGGCGCATGGAGTTGCCGCTGCGGGCGCTGGAGGACCTGATCACCCGGCTGAGCCAGGGGGCGCTGAGCTTCAGTTGGCCGTCGCTGCGGTGGGGTTCGGACTGACCCCGCGCATCACGAGTCGATAAATTACATCGCTGTAATTCGGTCGACTCTTTGCCGAGCCGCCCGCTCCAAAATTGCGCCACCACCATTCCAGCGTCGCCCGGACCGGCCGCACGACTCTCGGGGGTAGCACAGCTTTCGCTGGGAAAGCCGTTCCCCGCATCACTATTCGGGAAAGACACAGTCACGGCTCGGCCGGTGCATCGCATCGGTTCGGCAACCATCGGTTTCGCGGTCTAGGCAAGAATTCGGCGCGCCGATACGGTTCCGCATTGTCAGTGAATGCGGGGGCAATGGGGAGATCGAACGGAGTTGGCGTTGCGGACCATCAATCGATTCTGCGTAGCAGTTGCTGCCGGCGCGGGGTTGTGCGGAGCTGCGCTGGCGCTGAGCCCGGGCGCGTTCGGCACGCCGCTGCGCACCGGCGGTGCAAGCTGCATCGAGCAGCAGGCCGGGGTCGGTCTGGCGCCGATCGCCGCCGCTCCGGTGGTGCTGCCCGGTCCGGTGCCGATCGCGCCGGCGGTGCCGGTCGTGCCGCCGGTGCCCGTCGTGCCGCCGATTCCTCCCGTCCCGGTCGTGCCGCCCGCGGCTCCCGTCGTCCCGGTGGTCCCCATCGCCGGCGCGGGGGCAGGGGTTGCCGGAGCGCCGGCCGGGGCCCCGCTCATCACCCAGGCCGGCACCGGCAAGGGCGCCCCGGTGGCCCCCTCAGCCGGGCGGACCGCCGACCCGGTGGTGCTGCCCGGGCCGCAGGAGCCGGCGCAACCGGCGGCTGCCGAGGTGCCGTCGGCGCCGATCCCGGCCGTGCTGGCGGGGACGACGACGGCCCTTCCGGCGTGCGGAGCGGTGGGCGCGCCGGCACAGTGACCTCTCGATCGCGGCCGCCGGTGATCCCCCGTGAGCGGTAGCGTCATGGGTGGAACACCAGCGGCGGTGTAACGGGAGGCAACTGTGAAGCACTTCGTCGTCGGAGGACTGGTTGCCGTGCTGATGGCCGGGGGGCTGATCTTCGCGGCGCCGCCGGCACAGGCAGGATGCCAATACGGAGGACCCGGCATCATCAGCAAGTGCGACGGACCCGTCCAGCCCGACGGCACCTGGCAACGTTGCGTTGGCTTCATGTCCTGGGTGCCCAGTGGGGCCAGTTCCCATCTGGTGCCCGACAAGCGCTGCGACCTGATGGGTCCTGAGCAGCGCCCCGGGGACCCCGCTTTCGCTGACCCGCCGGTACACATCGACGACTGAGCGCCGGTTAACTGGCTGCCCGGTCGGGGTTCAGGGTTGACGGTTGCAGCGGTTTGGCGTCGGCCTCTTTGTCGCTGTCCACCGCCGGGACACCTTCCTTGACGATCACCGGGTCGCCGACGTGGACGGTGTTGAAGTACCACTCGGCATCGGTGGGACTCAGGCTGATGCAGCCGTGGCTGACATTCTCGGCGCCCATCGCCGAGATCGCCCAGGGGGCGGAATGGACGTAGAGACCGCGGTTGGTGATGCGGACGGCGTAATCGACCGGTAGGCGGTAGCCGTCGGGGTTGTCGACCGGGATTCCGACGCTGCTCGAATCCATCATCACCGACCGGTCTTTGGCGAGCACGCTGTAAGTTCCCACCGGCGTCTCGTATTCCGGCCGGCCCATTGAGGCGGGCAGCACGCCCGGTTCCCCGAAGTGCGACCTGTGATGCGGCGCCGGCAAGGCAGGCGGTGGCGTATCGGCGTCGACTCCGTCGATGCTGACGGTGAAGGTGTGGTTGGCGATGTCTGCGACACCGACCACCGCCGGACCCGTCTTGAACTCGGTGCGCAGCCCGCCCACCGACAGCGCCACCGTGCTGTGCGCCGGCCAGAACCGGTCCGGAAGCCATTGCACGACATTGCTGTCCACCCAGTCGAACCTGCCGGTCATGGCGGGCACCGACGTCACGGCGATCGCGCGTTCCACGGCCTGCCGGTCGACGACCGGCCCGCCGAACGTCACCACGACGGGGTGCGCAACACCCACCACGGCACCGCGCCGGGGCATGACCGAGGCGATTTCGGAGTAGCCGCTCGACTTGCTCGCTGCCAGCAGCGTGACGCCCGCGTGCCCGGCAATCACCGTCGAAGTGATCGCCAGGAGCACCAGCAGGGACCGGATCGCCGCACGCATGGCTTTTTCTCCAGGGTTGATCGGGCGGATGGGCAATAAGGCTTCGTTGCTGGAATGGTAGGGCCGCTGCCGGCGCGAAAATGGAAGCGCGCGAAAGCAAGTCGGTCAGTGTTTGGTTACAAGTCGGTCTCCGTCCGGACTTGTCACCCCTGGCGGCCACACTCACCACATGCTCGACATGCTCGACCTGATTGCGCCGCTGCAGTGCGGCGGCTGCGGCGCCCCGGCCACCCGATGGTGTCCGGCCTGCGCGAACGCACTGGCTGTCGAACCCGGCGAACCGCTGGTAGTGAGTCCGCGCGTCGATCCGCACGTTCCGGTGTTCGCACTCGGCCGCTACACCGGCGCCCGGCGCCGGGCCGTCCTGGCGGTCAAGGAGCGCGGCCGTGGCGACCTGGTCACACCGCTGGCGCGCGCCCTGTCCGTCGGCATCCACCGGTTGTTGTGCTGGGGCATGGTGGACACGCCGCTGACCATCGTGCCGGCGCCCATCCGGCGGTCAGCGGCGCGCCGGCGGGGCGGCGATCCCGTCACCCGGATCGCGGCCGCGGCCGTCGAAGGCCACCCCGACATCACCGTCAGCGCCGCGTTGCGCATGCGCGCCCTGGCCCGCGACTCGGTGGGCCTGAATACCGCGGCGCGCGAACGCAACATCGCGGGCCGGGTGGCCCTGCGCGGCCTACGGCCGGACACCGAGGTGTTGCTCGTCGACGACGTCGTCACCACCGGGGCCACGGCACGCGAATCGGTCCGGGTGCTTCGGGGCGCCGGTGTGCGGGTGGCCGCGGTGCTGGCAATCGCCGCCGCGTGAAGAACTCGCGACAGGTCTGCGAATTGAGTGGCAAGGAAAGGCAAACAGGGTCTAACGTCGACAGCAGACTCTCGACTTACGGTCGCCGAAATTGCCAGGTTCAGCAGCACCCGCGGTAGGAGGTGAGATTCGACTTCTTGCTCCGGCGGGCAGCCTGCGGCGGTGGCTTCCTCAGACCGCTCTAACCTCGTCGGCGCGTATCTGAATGCCGGGCACGCAGGGTGCGTGTGACGAGAAAAGAGAAACGAGTTGTCACGAATGCCAAGGCTCACCGCGGATTCCGAGCAGGGACTCGATCAAGCCGGAACCGAAGACCAGGCCGAACCGACGGCCCACGCCGAGATCGTGTTCAAGGGACGCAACGTCGAGATACCCGATCATTTCCGCATCTACGTTTCACAGAAGCTCGCCCGCTGCGAGCGATTCGACAAGACCATCTACCTGTTCGACGTCGAACTCGACCACGAACGCAATCGCCGGCAACGCAAGGCCTGTCAACGCATCGAGATAACGGCCCGCGGTCGTGGCCCGGTGGTGCGGGGCGAGGCCTGCGCCGACAGCTTCTACGCCGCGCTGGAATCGGCCGTCGCCAAGTTGGAGAACCGGCTGCGACGTGGCAAGGACCGCCGCAAGGTGCACTACGGCGACAAGACGCCGGTGTCGCTGGCCGAGGCCACCGCCGTGCTGCCGCCGCCGGAGAAGGCCTTTGCCGCCGAGCCCGCCGAACCGCACGACCACGACGGTGCCGGGCTCGACCATGAGCCGGGACAGGTCGTCCGGGTCAAGGAACACCCGGCCAAACCGATGTCCGTCGACGACGCGCTCTACGAGATGGAGCTCGTCGGCCACGACTTCTTCCTGTTCTTCGACAAGGAGACCGAACGGCCGTCGGTGGTCTATCGCCGGCACGCCTACGACTACGGCTTGATTCGACTGGCCTGATCCGGCCGGCCTGACCTGACGATCGGCGGCCTTCGCGCGCCCGTCACCTAGGATGGGGGTCGCCCTAGACTCCTACCCGCAGGGGAACATCCCAAAAAGGGGACAACACTGTGCTGTCCAAGTTGTTGCGCCTTGGTGAAGGTCGCATGGTCAAACGCCTCAAGAAGGTCGCTGACTATGTCGACTCGTTGTCCGACGACGTCGAGAAACTCACCGACGCGGAACTGAGGGCCAAGACCGACGAGTTCAGAAAACGACTCGCGGACGAGAAGAACCCGGAAGACCTCGAAGACCTGCTCCCCGAGGCGTTCGCGGTGGCCCGCGAGGCCGCCTGGCGGGTGCTCGACCAGCGCCCGTTCGACGTCCAGGTGATGGGCGCAGCGGCGTTGCACATGGGCAACGTGGCCGAGATGAAGACCGGTGAGGGCAAAACCCTGACCTGTGTGTTGCCCGCCTACCTCAACGCACTGGCCGGCAAGGGCGTGCACGTTGTCACGGTCAACGACTACCTGGCCAAGCGCGACAGCGAGTGGATGGGCCGGGTGCACCGCTTCCTCGGCCTGGACGTCGGCGTCATCCTGGCGCAGATGACGCCGGACGAACGGCGCGTGGCCTACAACGCCGACATCACCTACGGCACCAACAACGAGTTCGGCTTCGACTACCTGCGCGACAACATGGCCCACTCATTGGACGACCTGGTGCAGCGCGGGCACAACTTCGCCATCGTCGACGAGGTGGACTCCATCCTGATCGACGAGGCCCGCACCCCGCTGATCATCTCCGGCCCGGCCGACGGCGCGTCCAACTGGTACACCGAGTTCGCCCGGCTGGCGCCGCTGATGCAGAAGGACACCCACTACGAGGTGGACCTGCGCAAGCGCACGGTCGGGGTGCACGAGAAGGGCGTGGAGTTCGTCGAGGACCAGCTCGGCATCGACAACCTCTACGAGGCCGCCAACTCACCGCTGGTCAGCTACCTGAACAACGCGCTGAAGGCCAAGGAGCTGTTCAACCGCGACAAGGACTACATCGTCCGCAACGGCGAGGTGCTCATCGTCGACGAGTTCACCGGCCGCGTGCTGATCGGCCGCCGCTACAACGAGGGCATGCACCAGGCCATCGAGGCCAAGGAGCACGTCGAGATCAAGGCCGAGAACCAGACGCTGGCCACCATCACCCTGCAGAACTACTTCCGCCTCTACGACAAGCTGGCCGGCATGACCGGTACCGCCCAGACCGAGGCGGCCGAGCTGCACGAGATCTACAAACTGGGTGTGGTGCCGATCCCCACCAACAAGCCGATGGTCCGCACCGACCAGTCCGACCTCATCTACAAGACCGAAGAGGCCAAGTACATCGCGGTGGTCGACGACGTCGCCGAACGCTACGAGAAGGGCCAGCCGGTCCTGATCGGCACCACCAGCGTGGAGCGCTCGGAGTACCTGTCGCGCCAGTTCACCAAGCGGCGCATCCCGCACAACGTGCTCAACGCCAAGTATCACGAGCAGGAGGCGGGCATCATCGCCGAGGCGGGCCGGCGGGGTGGCATCACGGTGGCCACCAACATGGCCGGCCGCGGTACCGACATCGTGCTGGGCGGCAACGTCGACTTCCTCACCGACAAGCGGCTGCGCGAGCGCGGCCTGGATCCGTTGGAGACGCCCGAGGAATACGAAGAGGCGTGGCATCAGGAGTTGCCCAAGGTCAAGGAGGAGGCCAGCTCGGAGGCCGAAGAGGTCATCGAGGCCGGCGGCCTGTACGTGCTCGGCACCGAGCGGCACGAGTCCCGGCGCATCGACAACCAGTTGCGCGGCCGGTCCGGCCGCCAGGGCGACCCGGGCGAGTCCCGGTTCTACCTGTCGCTGGGCGACGAGCTCATGCGCCGGTTTAACGGGGCCGCGCTGGAGAGCCTGCTGACCCGGCTGAACCTGCCCGACGACGTGCCGATCGAAGCCAAGATGGTCACCCGGGCGATCAAGAGTGCCCAGACCCAGGTCGAGCAGCAGAACTTCGAGATGCGCAAGAACGTCCTGAAGTACGACGAGGTGATGAACCAGCAGCGCAAGGTCATCTACGCCGAGCGTCGCCGCATCCTCGAGGGAGAGAACCTCAAGGAGCAGGCCCTGGACATGCTCCGCGACGTGATCACGGCGTACGTCAACGGCGCAACCAGCGAAGGCTACGCCGAGGACTGGGACCTGGACGCGTTGTGGACAGCTCTCAAGACGCTGTATCCGGTCGGGATCAGCCACGAGGACCTCACCCACCGTGACGCGGACTCCGAGCACGACGACCTGACGCGCGAAGAACTGCTCGAGGCGCTCCTCAAGGATGCCGACAAGGCTTACGCGGCAAGGGAGGCCGAGCTCGAGGAGATCGCCGGCGAGGGCGCGATGCGCCAGCTGGAACGCAACGTGCTGCTCAACGTGATCGACCGCAAGTGGCGCGAGCACCTCTATGAGATGGACTACCTCAAGGAGGGCATCGGGCTGCGGGCAATGGCCCAGCGCGACCCGCTGGTGGAGTACCAGCGCGAGGGTTACGACATGTTCATGGCCATGCTCGACGGCATGAAAGAGGAGTCGGTCGGCTTCCTGTTCAACGTCAGCGTGGAAGCTGTACCGGCTCCGCAGGTCGACGTGGCACCGGTCGAACAGCCCGAAGGCCTGGCCGAATTCGCCACCGCCGCCGCCGCGCAGGACCAGCCGCCGGCGCGCGAGCAGCCCCCGAAAGAGCCGGTAAGCACGTTGCGCGCCAAAGGAATCGACGACGCCGACGAGGCGCCGGCACTTACCTATTCGGGTCCGTCCGAGGACGGCTCGGCTCAGGTGCAGCGCAACGGCGGCGGGGCCAAGACCTCAGCCGGCGCGGCTGGATCGGTCGGGGGAGGCAGCCGGCGGGAACGGCGGGCAGCGGCGCGGCAACAGGGCCGCGGCGCCAAGCCGCCGAAGTCCGTCAGAAAGCGCTGACCTCACGCGCCGAGGACGAACGCGTCGACCGGCTGCACACGTCCGCGCAGGGTGAGTCGGCGTCGCTGAGCGGTCACCGTGCCCACATCGGCCACTCCGGTGGCGACGAGCAGTTCGCCGCCGGCCGCGTGTCGTTGCATCCGCGCCGCGACGTTGACCGGATCGCCGAGGGCGGTGAAATCGACGACCGCGCCACCCACATTGCCCACATACGCGACGCCGGCATTAATTGCCACGCCGAGTTCCAGCCAGGGCCCTCCGCCACTTCCGTAACCGACCGCTTCGAGCAGCTGCCTGCCCGCCAGGACCGCTTTCGCCCGGTACTGCGGGCCGCTGATGCCGCGGACGAAGAACGCCATCACCTCGTCACCGATCAGCTTGTCGATCACCGCGTCATGACGCAGCAGGGTATGCGTCGCCACGTCGTAGAACCGGTTGAGCAGGGCGGCGAAATGTGTGGCAGCGCCGCCCTCGCCCAGCGCCGTGGAGCCACGCACGTCGGCGAACAGAACTGCCACGTCCACCTCGGCGCCGCCCGCGGGTAGCGCGTCGCAACAACGGCTGCACAGATTGGGGTTCTTGCGTGACGGGCTGAAACCGGCGACCGCCAGCATGCGACCCGCGGGGCCGCCGAACGGGTTGTTGCACAACTTGCACCGCGGCGCCGAGGGCAGGTAACGGAACAGCCGTCGTGCCTTGACCAACGGCGCGTGACCCTCGGTCAGCACGCTGTCCCAGGGGTTGTGCTCGATCGTCGTAACCATGCGGCAAGGCTAGGCCGCACGCACGGGGCACCGCATGAGGCAACCGCCCCAGAAACCACCGGGTGCACAATATGGTCGTGCATCCGACCGGGACTCGGCAGGGCTCGACAAAAGGCCTGCGCAAGGCCGAGCTGCTGGCGGCGGTGTCACTGGCGATCGACCTCGGTCTGGGGCAGCCGATGGAACACATGCTGCGCTCTACCCTGATCGCCACGCGCATCGCCGAGCGGATGGGCCTGGATACCCGGCAGCGGGCCACGGTGTACTACGCCAATCTGGTCGGGTGGATCGGCTGCCACGCCGACTCCCACGAGCTTTCGGCGCTGTTCGGTGACGACATCGCCTTCCGCGCCGACACCTACGGGGTGGATATGGCCGGACTGCCGTTCCTGCGGCTCATGGTCAGTCACGTCGGGCGCGGGCTGCCGGTCTGGGAGCGCGGCATCCGCTCGGCGGCCTTTCTGCTGACCGCGCGCAACCAGGTGGCCAACCTGATCAGTTCGCATTGCACTTCTGCCGGAGTGTTGTCGGACCGGATCGGGCTGGACCGGCAGGTGGGCACCGCGCTGGGCTACATCTTTGAGCGCTGGGATGGCCGCGGGATGCCCAATGGTGCTCGCGGAGAGGAGATTCCGCTCGAGATCCATATCGTCCACCTGGCCGACGTGATCGAGGTCCACCTGCGGGCCGGCGGGCTGGACCGGGCGCTGGAGACCGCCATGTCGCGGCGCGGCACGCAGTTCAGTCCGGCCGTGGCCGACGTGTTCCGGCGCGATGCCGCCGCAATCGTCGAGGGCCTGCTCGAAATAGACGTATGGACCGCGGCTTTGGCGCAGGCACCGGATCGCGACCGCACTCTCGACGACGAGGAGATCGACGAACTGCTGCGGGCTCTGGCCGATTTCGTCGACCTGAAATGCCCCTGCTCGCCGGGCTATTCGCGGGGCGTTGCGGATCTCGCGGCCGGGGCGGCCCGGCAGCTGCGGATGCCGTCGGCCGACATCAGCCGCCTGTACCGGGCCGGGCTGGTCCAGGGCCTCGGCAGGCTGGGGGTCTCCAATCAGATCTGGGAGAAGAAGGGCCCGCTGAGCACGGCCGAATGGGAACGGGTTCGGATGTACCCCTACCTGACGGGCCGGATACTGAGCCGGGTCAAAGGCCTGGAGTCGGTGGTGTCCGTCGCCACCAAACACGAGGAACGCATCGACGGGTCCGGCTTCCCCCGAGGGCTCGCCGGAGCCGAATTGACGGCCCACGACCGGCTTTTGGCCGCCGTCGCCGCGTATCACCAACTGCTGGAGCCGCGTCCGCAACGGGCCGCCGTGGATCCGGACGCTGCTGCCGCACAGCTGCGCCGAGAGGCGCGCGACGGACGCCTGGATCCGGAGTCGGTGGAAGCCGTCCTGGCCGCGGCGGGGCATCGCACCACCCGGCGGGCGTCGTCGTGGTCGTCGGGACTCACCGCCCGCGAGGTCGAAGTCCTGCGCCTCGTCGCGCAGGGCCGGTCGAACCGTGACATCGCAGCCGAGCTGTTCATCGCCGAGAAGACGGCCCGCAATCACGTCGAGCGGATCTACGCGAAGTTGGGTGTCAACAACCGCACGCAGGCCAGTCTCGCGGCCATCGACCGGGGCCTGGTGGGCTTTCCGGCCGACGGTGCCCCCGCACGATGAGGTACTGACGAAGAGCCGCAGCGGCGTGCCGTTTTGAGGCAAACGCCCCATGTGAGCAGTCCCGGCAGCGGCCGATGATCAGCTCCTGACGATGCAATTCAGCAACGACGGGAGGCTACGGACATGACCGGATTGACGGTACAACCACTTCAGCTACAGGGCGGGCGGGTTGATGCCGTCGACGTGAGCCGACGGGCCGGCCGCAGGCAGATCCTGCCCGGGCTGTCGCTGTCCATAGCGCCGGGTGAGCTGGTTGCGATTGCCGGCGGCAGCGGAGCCGGGAAGACCACGTTGCTGGAGATCCTCGCCGGCCTGCAGCCACCGACCACCGGGGAGGTCTGGCATGACGGCGTCGTTCGGGGTGCCCGATCGCCCATCGGCTATGTCCCCCAGGACGACATCATCCATCTGGAGATGCCGCTGCGCCGCACGCTGCAGTATGCGGCGCGGCTACGCCTGCCGGCGGGCACGTCGGCGGCCGAAGCGGATCGGGTGGTCGAACAGACCATGGTGGATCTCGACCTGGCCGACCGGGCCGAGGTGCCGGTCCGCGCGCTGTCCGGGGGCCAGCGCAAACGCGCCGGCATCGCCGTGGAACTGCTGACCCGGCCCCGTCTGTTCTTCCTCGACGAACCCACCTCCGGGCTCGACCCGTCGACCGCGGCCGACGTCATGCGTCTGCTGCGCAGGCTCAGCGAGCGCGGGGTGACGATTGTGCTCACCACGCATGAGCCGGCCGGCATCGACCGGTGTGACCGGGTGATCTTCCTGGCTCGTGACGGCCATCTGGCCTTCAGTGGCAGCCCGGCCGAGGCGCGCCGCTACTTCGGTGTCGACGATCTGGCCGGCGTGTACGAGCGACTGGCCGCCGAGCCGAACCCGGCGGTCTGGGCGCGGCGTTTCGCGACCGGCTTGGACAGGCCGCAGGCCCAGCCGTGTCCTGCTGCGTCGCCATCGCCGAGCATCCGGCGCCCGGGAGTCGTCGCGCAGTGGTGGCTGATGACGCGGCGCAACGTCGATGTCCTGCTTCGCAACCGGCTGACCCTCGCCGTGCTGCTCGGTTCACCGGTGCTGGTCACCGCGATGATGGCGACGCTGTTTGTGCGCGGCGCGTTCGATGCGCGCGGCGCGGCCGATGTCGGTCCGGCGCAGATCGTCTTCTGGATCGCGTTCGACGGCTTCTTCTTCGGCCTCACCTACGGTTTGCTGCAGATCGTCGGGGAGATCGCCGTCTTCCGGCGGGAGCGGCTGGCCGGGATCAGCGTCGGTGCCTATGTGGCATCCAAGGTGGCGGCCCTGCTTCCGGTGCTGGCCGCGGTGAGCGCAGTGCTGCTCGCCGTGCTGCGGTTGCTCGGCCGACTGCCCGCCGCCGGGTGGCACGTGTACGGCTTGCTGTTCGTGACGATGGTCATCGAGGCGACTTCGGCACTGGCCCTCGGTCTGCTCGCCTCGGCCGCGGTGCACAACGCCGCCCAGGCCGCGCTTGCTCTGCCGATGCTGTGCTTCCCGCAGGTGCTGTTCGGCGGCGCCATCGTCCCGGTCGACAAGATGGCGTTCCCGGGACGGTTGATGAGCATGGGCCTGGCCAATCGCCATGCATTCGAAGCGCTGGGCCGCAACCTTGATCTCGACCGGATGACCGCCACGCTGCCGGCCATGTCCGCCTACCGCGAGACGTTCAGCGGCGGCACCGGGGGCAGTCTCGCCGCGCTGGCTTCGTTCGCCGTCGTCCTCACCCTGGCCACCGTGTGGATTCTGGACCGCCGGTCGCGC
>NZ_JCALCX010000069.1:0-11042 GCF_059812565.1 Mycobacterium sp. NGS49
GCGGCGCCAGTCACCCTCCCCCGTAGGCGGCGCCAGTCACCCTCCCCCGTAGGCGGCGCCAGTCACCCTTCCCCGCCAGCAGACACAAACTCGCATAGATCCGCTGCTAAACGTGCGATTTCGCGTCTGCTCGCGCAGGGGCGGGACACGCTTCGATCCGCGCCGGCACGTGCTTGTGCCATGGCGTACCCGCGTAGGGGTCGCGCCACTTGGTCGACGTCAAGGCGTTGGGAGCGACGCCGGGGATGACGGTACGGCCGTCCTCGCCGAGGTAGTCCAGCCCGAAACCGTTGGGCAGCGCGGCATGTCCGGGCAGCATGGTCTCGGTGATCTCGACAGTTGCTTCCGCGCTACCGGCCGACGTGGTGATGCGCGCCCGGCCGCCGTCCGCCAAACCCAGGGCCTGGGCGTCTTCCACACTGACCCGCAACGCCCCGTCAGCGTCGCGTTTACGCCAGGAGGGGTCGCGGAAGATGTCGTTGGCGGTATATGCGCGCCGCTCCCCCACCGACAGCACTATCGGCAGCTCGTCGGTGGTAAGCCGCTCCGGCGCGGCCGCCAAAGCCTTTATATCACTGAGCATCTCGGGAATTTCCAGGGCGATCTTGTGGTCACTGTGACCGATCAGCGCGAAGTCGTCCTCGTAGTTGTGCACCGTGAAGGTGATCCCGGAGCGGCCCTCGATGATCGCGTCGAAAAGCGCGTTGCCGTCGGCATGTCCGGCGCGCCGAACGGCTTCGGGGTAGGTCATCGCCGTCTTCTGCGCCTGTCCCCACAATGCGGCTGCGCCGGCCAACCCGTCCGGCAATGTCGGGCCCAGAGTCTCATAGAGCACGAAGGGGAGCACCCGGGCCAGCGTCGGATTGCCCGCGACGGCTCCCAGGAACGCCTCGGTGTATGCCTGACGGCCCTGCGCGGCGGCCTCGTGCAGCGGCCGTAGGTCCTCGTCCGAAACGACACCCAGCGCGCGTACCAGCCTGGCCCAGATCTCTGGCTCGGGCAGCGTACCCGGCAACGGCGGGAACAATGGATGCCGCAATTGCATTGCGTTGTGCGGGAATTCCAGGTTGAAGAAGGTGCACTCGGGCTTCTCGAACTGGGACGCCGCGGGCAGCACGTAGTGCGCCAGTCTGGCGGTTTCGGTCATCGCGATGTCGATGACGACCAACAGCTCGAGCGACCGGAAGGCCTCGCGGCACGCCGCAGAATCGGCCAGCGAGTGCGCCGGGTTGCTGCTTTCGACGATCATGGCGCGGAACCGGTCGGGGTGGTCGGTCAGGATCTCCTCGGGCACCACGTTGCCCGGAACCAGGCCGGCGATGATGGGCGCACCGGTCACCGGCGTGCGCCCGGAGACGGTGCTGAACAGCGGCGCGAACGACGAATGCAGATGCTGGCCACCCTTTTTCGCGAAGTTGCCGGTGAGGATCCACAGCATCTTGTTCAGGTAGGAGCAAACCGTGCTGTTGGGTGCCTGCTGCACGCCAAGGTCCTCGAACACCGCGACGCTGCCGGCCGCTGCGATACGCCGCGCGGCCGCTCGCAGCAACTCCTCGTCCACCCCGCACCGCTCGGCGTAGTCGGCGACCGCAACCTCGCGCAGTACCGTCCGCACGGCATCGACCCCGTGCACGTGCTCAGCGAGAAACGTTTCGTCACATAGGTTTTCCTGCACCAGGATGCCGGCCAGCGCGGCCAGGCACCACGCGTCGGTCCCGGGACGCACCCGCAGGTGGAAGTCGGCCATCTTGGCGGTGTCGGTGACGACGGGGTCGATCACGATCATCGACCGCAGCGGGTCCTTGGCGATCTCGTTGAGCACCACCCGCGCGCGCGGAAAGCTCTGCGACATCCAGGGATTCTTGCCGACGAACACCGACACCTCTGCGTGCTCGAACTCGCCGCGGGTGTGCCCGCCGTAGAGTTGCGCGTCGACCCAGGCCTCGCCGGTCTTCTCCTGGGCCAACGCATTCGAGCGGTACTTCGAGCCCAGCGCCTTGAGGAACGCGCCGCTGTAGGCGCCGCCGAGATGGTTTCCCTGCCCGCCGCCACCGTAGTAGAAGATCTTGTCGCCACCGTAGGCGTCGCGAATGTGTTTGAACCGCTCGGCGATCTCGACAATCGCTGTGTCCCAGTCGATTTCCTCGTAGCTCCCGTCGGGGCGCCGGCGCAGCGGCGAGGTCAGCCGACCCCGGCCGTTCTGGTAGTGGTCCAGCCGCAGTGCCTTGTTGCAGGTGTATCCCTGCGACGCCGGGTGCTGCTTGTCTCCCCGGATGCGGGCCAGGGTGCGCCCTTCGGTCTGTACGACGATGCCGCAGTTGCACTCGCACAGGATGCAGGCGGTGGGCTGCCAGTCAGTCATGGCGGGAGTTTCCTTCCGGGAGTTCGGCCAGCAGCACGGCGCGCAACTGGCGGTGGACCACATCCAGGGGCGCCATGTCGCGCCGCACCCGCGCCAGCAGCAGGGCGCCCTCGAGTGCGGCCGTCGCCAACTCGGCGAGCTCACCGGACCGTTCGGCGGCGATGCCATCGGCGATGAAGCGCGCGGTGATCAGTGCCGACCAGCGGTCGAACACCGCGCCCGCCCGTTCCACGACGGGAGCCATCCGATCCCGGTCGTCCTTTTCGAAGCCCGCCTCCACCGCCACGGCGGCGATCGGGCAGCCCGCGCGAAAGTCCGTGGCCAGCAACTGCTCCCGGTATCTGCCGATCAGGGTGTCCAGCAGCGCCGGACCACTGTCCGCCTCGGCGATGAGGGCGGCGATGTGCTCGCCGGCGAAGTCGACCGCCTCGCACAACAGCTGGGTGCGCCCACCCGGGAAGTGGTGGTAGGCCGAGCCGCGCGGCGCCCCGCTGTGCGCCAGCACGTCGGCGATTGCGGTGGCGCGCGCACCGCGTTCCCTGATCAACAGTGCGGCCGACATCACCATCCGGTCGCGGGGGCTTCGCATATGTATGATGTTATACATAATCCCGGCGCCGCAGAAGACCGGTATCTACGCCCGCGATCAGGAACCGGGGACGGTGTCCCCGTCACTCACCGCCGCCGTGACGGCACGGTTGTTCAGCAGTAGGTCGTCCATCACCATCGTGGTGATGCCACGCATGGCCAGCATCGGCGCCACCCAGGCGGGCGCGGTGATGCGCGCGGCCCGCCGCTGGATTCCGTCCAGCAGAACGGCAGCGGCATCGGCGACCGGAATCGGCCGGGTCACAAAGCCCGGGATGGCCTGGCGCACCTGGGCTGCCCGCTGTTGCGCGAAGACGTCGGCGGCCAGCTCCGTCTCGATGAAGCCCAGGTAGGCAATGCCCGTGCGCACGCCTTGCGGGGCCAGTTCGACCCGCAGCGCCCGGGCCAGTTGTTCGACGCCGGCCTTGCTGACGGCGTACGGCGCGGCCAGCACGCCGTTGAAGAACGCGTAGATGGAGCCGACGAACAGGATGTATCCCTGCCGCTCGATGAGAGCCGGCAGGACGGCTCGCACGGTACGCCACTGGCCGAGCAGATCCACCTCGACGGTGCGCTCGAAGTCCTCCGGCGCAATGGTGGCCACCGTCTCCGAGGGAGGCGCGATGCCCGCGTTCGCCACCACCACATCGATCCCGCCGAACGCCGACACCGTGTCCGCGGCGGCGCGCTGCAGCTTCTCGGCATCGGTCACGTCGGCTTCGAACGCGACGGCTCCCTCGCCCAGTTCACCGGCCAGCTGCCGCAACGGGTCGAGCCGGCGACCGACCAGCGCAACGCGGGCACCGCGGGCATGAGCCTGGCGGGCCAGCTCGGCGCCGAGCCCGCGGGCGGCGCCGGTGATGAAGACGACGCGGCCGTCGATGTCGGACTGCGCATCGCCGCCGAAGAGCCGATTGGCCAGCGGCAATGTGTGCGGCAGCCGGGACGTGGCACGGCCCAGGGCCCGGAGGGCGTCGTTGATCATGCCTGCCGTGTTGCCGTAATGCCCAACCCTAAGCAGTCCGGCGTCAGCTCATCCAGTCGTTGGACCCGTCATTCCTGGTGTAGGTGCCGACGGAGTTCTTCACGATGATGGGATCACCCGGCCCGAAGTTGGTGAAGAACCACTTCGCGTTGGCCGGACTGAGGTTGATGCAGCCGTGGCTGACGTCGCGCCTGCCCTGGTCGTCTACCGACCACGGTGCGCTGTGCACGAAGTTGCCGCTGTTGTCGAAACGGACGGCGTCCGCCACGGTGATCTTGTATCCGTTGGCCGAGTTGACCGGAACCCCGTAGGTCGAGGAATCCATCACCACCGACGCCATCTTCTCTTGTACGTAGTAGGTGCCGTTGGCGGTCTGGTGGCCACCCGAGGCCATGCCCATCGACATGGGGAAAGTCTGAACGACGGCCCCGTTGCGGGTGATGGTCATTTGGTGGGTGGCGTCGTCTGCCGTCGCCACCAGCGTGTCGCCCGTCTGGAAGCTGGACACCGTGCCGCCGGCGTCGACCGTCACCCCGGTGTGGGCGGGCCAGAAGCTGAGCGGACGCCAGCGCAACTGGGTGGGAGTCTGCCAGTAGAACTTCCCCTCGACCGGCGGCGTCGACGAGATGCGAATCGCGCCTTCCGCGGCACCCGCGTCGTCGACGCGCGCCGGGAAGTCGATGATGATCGGCTGGGCCACGCCCACCGTCGCACCGTTGGCGGGATTGATCCTGGGCGGTCCGAAGGGCGCCGTGCCGACGAATGGCGGCGGGGCATCCGCGGCGGGCACCGCGGGCGGTGCGACCACGCCGGGGTCATCGGGTGCGGGATCGGGATCGGCCAGTGCGACACCGGCGTTCAGCAGCAGCATCCAACCGACTACCGCAGCGGCACCGGCGGCCCGCAGCGCTCCGAAGCGGCTTCCCCTCATGCGCATCCCTCTCGTCGCGTTCCTACATCTGCCAGTCTGAGGCGCCGTCGGGCTTGTTGTACGTCCCGACGGAGTTCTTGACGACGATCGGGTCACCGCTGCCGAAGTTGTCGAAGAACCACTTGGCGTTGCTGGGGCTCAGGTTGATGCAGCCGTGGCTGACGTCGCGCCTGCCCTGATCGCCCACCGACCACGGCGCGCTGTGCACGAAGTTGCCGCTGTTGTCGATGCGCACCGCGTCGGACACGGTCACCTTGTACCCGTTCGCCGAGTTCACCGGCACCCCGTAGGTCGACGAATCCATCACCACCGACGCCATCTTCTCCAGCACGTAGTAGGTCCCGTTCGGCGTCTGATGCCCGCCGGAAGCCATGCCCATGGACATCGGGAACGTCTGCACCACGGTCCCGTTGCGGGTGATCGTCATCTGGTGGGTGGCGTCGTCGGCTGTGGCAATCAGCGAATCACCGGTGCGGAAGCTCGACTTGGTGCCCGCCGCGTCGATGTTCACCGCGGTATTGGCCGGCCAGAAGCTCAGCGGCCGCCAGCGCAGCTGGCTCGGGGTCATCCAATAGAACTTGCCCGGCACCGGCGGAATCGACGAGATGTGCACGGCTCGTTCGGCCATCGCCTGGTCGGCGATCGGCACCTGGAAGTTGATGATGATCGGCTTGGCCACGCCCACCATTGCCCCGTTGACCGGGTTGAACGACGGCGGCCTGAACGGCGGATCGCCCACGAAGGGTGTCGGGTCCTGGCCGGCCACCGGCCCGGCAGCCACCGGCACCGCCCCGGGCACAGCGGCCGGGGGCAGCCCGAACGGCTCGGGCAGCGGCGGCAGCGCCAACGGGTCGGGCGCGGGTGGGTCGGCCGGTGCGACCACTGGGCCGGGGTCGACGGGCGCCTCGTCCGGATCCGCCGATGCCGGGCCGGCACCCAGCCCGACCATCGCAACCACTGCGAATGCATTGACCGCGGCGAGGAGGCCACCCCTCGTGCGGCCACTCATCCAGCGCGACATACTCTTTCCCTCCGGTCAACTGCTTAAGACCAAAACTGGCCCCAGTGTGGCACAGCGGAACCCCTGTTTAGCCATTCGGCGAACCCGCCCCGACCGTTACCGAGTCAAATTCGGGCTTCTGACCTGCGGTGTTAGTCGTCCTGTGAAGTTGCCGCAGCCGGGGTATCGACTATCGGGCGGATCGCTGCCATCGCCAACAGCGCGACGCCCATCAGACCCGCCGAGGCGGTGAGCATCATCGCCACGCTCCGCTCGTACAACAGCCCGCCCGCCAGCGAGCCGGCCATGATCCCCACCTGGAACGCCGTGACATACAGACCCGAAGCCCCGTCGGGGTCGTCGGCGCCGGCCCGCATCGCCGTCGACTGCAGCATCGGCGATACCGCCGTTGCCATGGCTCCCCAAAGCACGATGGCGCCGGTCCCCACGACCAGCGCCGTCGTCGCGGAGCGGTGCCAGCCGAAGGCCAGCGCGCTCAGCAGCGCCAGCGCCGCCGTCAGGCCCACCATGCAGACGATGATCGCTCCTTTGGGGCGGCGGTCCAGCGGGCGCGCCACCAGGGCCACCGCGAGCACTCCGGCCACCCCGTAGGCCGCGAGCAGCCAGGCGACGCTGGCTCCGCGCACGCCGACCACCTGGCGGACGATCACCACGATGTAGGTGTAGGAGACGAAGTGTCCGGTCACCCCGACCATGGTGATCAGGCTCACGAGGATCAGCGCCCGGTTGCGGTGATGCGTCGACCGTCGGCCGACGTATTGCAGCTGGTCGCTGCTCAACCTGAGCGTGGGCAGCACCAGCCGGGCGGCCACGGTCACCACCGCGGCCGCCACGGTGACGCAGACGGCCGCCAGCCGCCAGCCCCACATCAGGCTCAGCGCCGCGGTGAGCGGGCTACCGATCACCAGCGCCAGGCTTGTTCCGATGTAGATCGACATGGTGGCGCGTCCGGCATGGCTGGGCGGCACCAGACGGGTGGCGATCGGGGCGATCACCGACCAGAGCAGGCCGTGCGTCACCGCACACAGCACCCGGCCGGCGGCCAGTACCCCGAAGTTGGGCGCCAGCGCCGAAATGAGCTGCGAGACGGTGAGACACACCAGGCTGAGCAGCAATGTCCGGCGCCGCGGCCAGTGTGCGGTCCAGCGCACCAGCGGGACGGTGGTCAGCGCCGCGACGAACGCGTACCAGGTCAGCAGGGTGCCCACCAGCACCACGGAGACGTTGAGATTGCGGGCAATCGCCGACAGGGCGCCCACCGGCAGCAACTCGGCGGTGACATAGATGAATGCCGCCGCCGCGAGCACCCCGAGTTGAACCGCGATCCGTGGCGTCCACGTTCGCGCGGTTGCGGCGATGGTTCCCGATTCGGCAGTCATGTTGTGAGGTGGCGGTCGTCTGCGCGCCGTGGTAGCCCGCCGACACGATTGCGCCGTCCTCACCGTACGCAACGCACCCGGGGATTACCCCCACATTGCGTCTCAACACGCCCGGTCAGGACCGGACGAGACGTGCGATGGCGGCGGACGCCTCGGCCAGCTTGTCGTCGGCCTCCTGGCCGCCCTCGGCCACCGCCCGGGTGACGCAATGGTTCAGGTGCTCGTCGAGCAGGTTCAGCGCCACCGACCGCAACGCGCTGTTGACGGCGCTGATCTGGGTGAGCACGTCGATGCAGTACTTGTCCTCTTCGATCATGCGCGCGATCCCGCGCACCTGGCCCTCGATGCGGCGCAGCCGTTTGGAGTAATTGTCCTTCTGCTGCGCGTATCCGTGTGCTGCCGTCATCTACTCTCCCACCGCCGCCTAATACCCCAACGGGGTATTACGCAACGATGATAAACGATTTTGGCGGGATGACGCCGCACCGCATACTTGCAGGCATGCCTGAACCCGACATCAAACCCCGCAGCCGTGACGTCACCGACGGCCTGGAGAAGACCGCCGCCCGCGGCATGTTGCGTGCGGTAGGCATGGGCGACGAGGACTTCGCGAAGTCGCAGATCGGGGTCGCCTCCTCGTGGAACGAGATCACGCCGTGCAACCTGTCTCTGGACCGGCTGGCCAAGGCGGTCAAGGAGGGTGTCTTCGCCGCCGGCGGCTACCCGTTGGAGTTCGGGACCATCTCGGTGTCCGACGGTATCTCGATGGGGCACGAGGGGATGCACTTCTCGCTGGTCTCGCGGGAGGTGATCGCCGACAGCGTGGAAACGGTGATGCAGGCCGAGCGATTGGACGGCTCGGTGCTGTTGGCCGGCTGCGACAAGTCGCTGCCCGGCATGCTGATGGCCGCCGCCCGCCTGAACCTGGCTTCGGTGTTCCTTTACGCCGGATCGATCCTGCCGGGGGTCGCCAAGCTCTCCGACGGCAGTGAGCGTGAGGTGACGATCATCGACGCATTCGAGGCCGTGGGCGCGTGCGCGCGCGGTTTGATGAGCCGCGCGGACGTCGACGCCATCGAGCGGGCGATCTGCCCCGGCGAGGGCGCGTGCGGCGGCATGTACACGGCCAACACCATGGCCAGCGCCGCCGAGGCACTGGGCATGTCGTTGCCGGGCAGCGCCGCGCCCCCGGCCACCGACCGCCGTCGCGACGGGTTCGCCCGCCGCAGCGGTCAGGCCGTCATCGAGTTGCTGCGCCAGGGCATCACCGCCCGCGACATCCTCACCCGGGAGGCGTTCGAGAACGCCATCGCGGTCGTGATGGCGTTCGGCGGCTCGACCAACGCGGTGCTGCACCTGCTGGCCATCGCCCACGAGGCGGAGGTGGAGTTGTCCATCGACGACTTCAGCCGGATCGGTTCGCGAGTTCCCCACCTGGCCGACGTCAAGCCGTTCGGCCGGCACGTGATGTCACACGTCGACCACATCGGCGGGGTGCCGGTGGTGATGAAAGCACTGCTGGACGCCGGCCTGCTGCACGGTGACTGCATGACGGTGACCGGCAGGACCATGGCGGAGAACCTGGCCGAGATCGCCCCGCCGGACCCGGACGGCAAGGTGCTGCGCGCGATGAACAACCCGATCCACCCCACCGGCGGCATCACCATCCTGCGCGGATCGCTGGCCCCCGACGGTGCGGTGGTCAAGTCGGCCGGTTTCGATTCCGACGTGTTCGAAGGCACCGCAAGGGTTTTCGACGGTGAGCGAGCGGCGCTGGACGCCCTCGAGGACGGCACCATCACCCACGGCGACGCGGTGGTGATCCGCTACGAAGGACCCAAGGGCGGCCCCGGCATGCGCGAGATGCTTGCCATCACCGGAGCCATCAAGGGCGCCGGGCTGGGCAAGGACGTGCTGCTGCTCACCGACGGTCGGTTCTCCGGCGGGACCACGGGCCTGTGCGTGGGTCACATCGCACCGGAAGCCGTCGACGCCGGGCCCATCGCCTTCCTGCGCGACGGCGACCGGATCCGCCTGGACGTCGCCAATCACACCCTCGACGTGCTGGTAGACCCCGGCGAATTTGCGTCCCGGCAAACAGATTTCTGCCCCCCGCCACCGCGCTACAAGACCGGTGTGCTGGCCAAATACGTCAAACTGGTCGGCTCGGCCGCAAACGGCGCCGTATGTAACTAGAACCGCATTCGGTCAACGGCGGCCAGATCAATTGCGGCGGAGCCTATTTCGCGAATCCGCAGTTTCGCCACGACCGTCAATTTCGGGCGCTAACATCGTGCGATCCCCTGCTCCCTGAGCACAGCGAGGTGCCGATGTCCTATGCAGTGATCACACCGGAGATCGTGGCCTCGGTGGCCACCGACGTGCGGAGCATCGGCGCACAGCTGGCGAATCGCAACGCGGCCGCGGCAGCCACCACGACCGCGGTGGCCAGCGCCGCCGCCGACGAGGTATCCACCGCGATCGCGGCGTTGTTCTCCCAGCATGCGCAGGGTTACCAGGTGCTCGCCGGGCAGGCGGCCGCCTTCCATGACCAGTTCACGGCCACACTGTCGGCCGCCACCGATGCGTATCTGTCGGCCGAATCCGCCAACACCGGTCTGTTGGGACTGATCAATGCGCCGACCAGGCTGCTCCTCGATCGCCCGCTGATCGGCAACGGCGCCAACGGCACCACCGTCAACGGTGTCGGCACGGCCGGTGGGGCGGGCGGCATCCTGTACGGCAACGGCGGCAATGGCGGCATCAGCACCAACGCCGGCGCCACCGGCGGCGCGGGTGGATCGGCCGGGTTGATCGGCAACGGCGGGTTCGGTGGCCTCGGTGGGCCGGGCGGTACCGGAGGCGCCGGCGGCAACGGCGGAACGTGGTGCGGCAACGGCGGCGCCGGCGGGACGGGTGGAGCCGGCATCACCGGCGTGGCCGGCGTGGGCGGCGGCATCGGGGGCAACGGCGGCGCCGGCGGCAACTCGGGCCTGCACGGCTTCGCCGGAGCCGGCGGCGCGGGCGGTTCGGGCGGTGCGGGCGGCCAGGGCCTGGCCGGGCAGCTGGGCGGGGACGGTGGCGCGGGTGGCCGGGGTGGCGCCGGCGGCAGCGCCGGCACCTTCGGTCACGCCGGCGCCGGTGGTGATGGCGGCGCCGGCGGTGCAGGCGGCAGCGGCGGCGACGGGGTGCCGGCCGGCTTCAACAACCCCGCCGGCAAAGGCGGAAATGGTGGGGTGGGCGGCGACGCGGGAGCGGGAGGCAACGCGGGCGCCTTCGGTGTCAACGGCTCCGGTGGGCAGGGCGGCGACGGCGGCCAGGGCGGCACCGGCGGCGCCGGCGCGCCCAGCGACGGCACCGGCCCCGGTAAGGGCGCCGGCCTGGGCGGCCACGGCGGTAACGGCGGCGGCGCCGGAGCGGGCGGCGCCGCGGGCACCGGCGGGTCCGGCGGGGTGGCCGGCGGCTACGGCGACGGCGGCAACGGCGGTAACGGTGGCAACGGCGGCAATGGACTCAGCGCCGCGGCGGGCACCGGGGGCAACGGCACCATCGCCGGGTCCGGCGGCGAGGGCGGCACCGGCGGCAACAGCGGCGCCGGCGGCCGCAACGGCAACGGCGGCCACGGCGGGGTCGGCGGCGCCGGCGGCGACGGCGGCAGCGGCACCCCCGACACCGGTGCAGGTCCCGGTACCGGCGGCGACGGGGGTAAGGGTGGCCTCGGGGGCTTCAGCGGTGCGGCCGGTACCGGTGGCTCGGGCGGGGTCGCGGGCACGGGC
>NZ_JCALCX010000007.1:0-248598 GCF_059812565.1 Mycobacterium sp. NGS49
GATCGAGTTGCCCAGGTTGGCGAAGCCGGATTGGAGCGCACCCACATTCTGTAGGCCCGAGTTGCCCAACGCCGCCGTCGACACGTTCTGCCAGCCAGAGTTGCCAGGACCGACGTTGCCGAACCCCGAGGAACCTCCGGTGCCGCTGTTGAAGAAGCCCGAGGACGGACCGGTGGTCGCGTTTCCGAAGCCGGGCCCGCCCGGAATGCTCAGGATGGGAATCGTCCGACCCTCGAGGGCGCCGGCGAAATTCATCGCGATGGCAGTGGTTGGTCCGCCGATGTTGATCGTCACCACCGGCAGGGTGATAGCGGATGTCGGGATGTTGATGGGGCCGAGGTAGAAGTAACCGTTCAGGAAGGAGGTCTGGGAGTAGTAGTAACCGGGAATGGCGACTGTATTGCCGCCGAACTGTTCGACTTCATTGATCGGGATTGTGTAGCTGAAATTGAACGGCACGGTGGGGATCGAGATCCCGAGGTTGATGCTGACCTGGCCGCGGTTGTCGCCGCTGACAAAGAACCCATTGTTCAAACTGCCCGAGTTGAAGCCCCCGGTGTTGACGTCACCCGAATTGAACCAGCCGGTGTTGTAACTGCCGGTGTTGAAGTCGCCGCTATTGTGACTCCCCGCATTGAAGCTGCCTGTGTTGACCTTTCCGGTATTGAAAATGCCGGTGTTGTAACTGCCTGAGTTGACGGCGCCGGAGTTGGCGATTCCGGTGTTGTAAGACCCCGTGTTGTAGTTCCCGGCGTCGATGGCGCCGACGTTTCCGGTGCCGGAGTTGCCGAAGCCCCAGTTCCCGATACCGGCGTTACCGATACCGACGTTTCCATTGCCCGAGTTGAAAAAGCCGACATTATTACTGCCGGAATTGAATAGGCCCAGATTGCCGCTTCCGGAGTTCAAAACGCCGAACCCGATCTGGTTCTCGCCGGTCAGGCCGATGCCGATATTGCCGGTACCGGTGTTGCCCAGTCCGACGTTACCGCTGCCGCTGTTTGCTATCCCCAGATTGCTCTCACCGGCGTTGACGAACCCGAGGTTACGGTCGCCCGCATTGGCCGGGCCGATGTTGTTGCTCCCCCGATTGCCGGAGCCGACATTGTTGTTGCCGAGGTTGCCGCTGCCGAGGTTCCCGCTGCCGAGGTTCCCAATGCCGAGGTTGTCCGCTCCGGTGTTTGCCAGAGTCTGCTTGGCGACTGTGCTGAGGGAGAGTGAAGAATCGATCGGTCCGAGCAGACCCAGCACGCTGCGCAAACTCGGGGGGTACGGCGTCAGTGCCGCGGCCGCAGCCGACACCCGCGCGTGATAGTCGAACATCGCAGCCACGTCCTGGGCCCACATTTGCTCGTAGTGAGCCTCGGCCGCCGCAATCGCGGGAGTGTTCTGCCCCAGGAGATTCGAGCTCACCAGCGACACCATGCGGGCGCGGTTGGTGGCGATGAGGCCCGGGTGAACCGTCGCCGCCTGCGCCGCCTCGAAGGCGGCGGCGGCCAGCCGAGCCTGAGCCGCAGCCTGCTCCGCCTGCGCGGATGCCGCAGTCAACCACCTGAGGTATGGTGCCGCCGCGCTGGTCATCGCCACTGAGGCGGGACCTTGCCATGACGAACCAACCAGACCCGTGGTCACTGTTGAAAACGACGCTGCGGCAGCACCCAGCCGGTCAGCCAGTCCCGCCCAGGCACCCGCGGCCTGTAGGAAGGCATCCGAGCCGGCGCCAAGATACATTCGCGCCGAGTTGATTTCGGGCGGCAACACCGCAAAACTCATCACACCGTCCTCACGGGATACCGAGGCCGTGACCATGGTTTTGGACCAGGAATCCTGGTGAGAACTGATGCCGCCGGAGCGGGTGGTCTTCGGTCTGCGTTTGTAGCGAAACGCGCTGGATGCCGGGCGTTCCCGAGCGTTTTCGCTGTGCCACCACGCTATGCAGCCGTGCTTATCTGCGTCTAGCAGAAGCTTGCGAACAAACTGTTGTGACTGATGCAAACATGGGCCGGTGGCCTATCTTGCGATTTGCGCAAGATAGCTTGAAGAAGCTTCTACTAGACGCCATGAATTGCCCTGGATAGCGTCGGTTCGAACGCACTCAAACCGAAGGTCGTCTCATGCGAACACAACGTCGGCTTTGTCGGGGACCGCTGTGCCCGAAGCTCCCGATACCGAAATTTCCAGTTTTGCAGAGGTTTTCGGTCGTGTGTGCAACCAGGTCGGGACGGTGAGTCCGGTGGAGTTGTATCAATTGCGCTACTTCCAAACCGTCGCAGAGGTCGGCACGCTGCGCGACGCCGCTGAGAAACTGGCGGTGTCGCAATCTGCGGTCAGCCGGGCAGTTGCCCTGTTGGAACACGAGATTGGCGTCGAACTATTCACCCGGCGCGGTCGGGCCAACGAACTCAACAAATTCGGGCGGGCCTTCTTGCGGGCAACCCTGGCCGCTCAGCGCAACCTCGAGACGGCGGTGGTCAAGGTACGGCAACTGGCCGGCGTCGACGGCGGGACGGTGGCCCTGGGTTTTCTGAGCTCATTGGGCGTAGCGACCGTGCCCCGCCTGATTCGCCGCCATCATGACCGCCATCCCGGGACCAGATTCGAGCTGCGCCAACGCACTGCGCCCGCGTTGATCGCCGAGCTGGCCAGCGGTGTGATCGACGTGTGCCTCAGCTATCCGCTGCCGTTCGACGAATCGCCCGGCGTGAAATGGCATCCGCTATTCACTGAGCGGCTGTACGCGGTGGTCGACCGAGAGCATCCGTTGGCCCGCCGCGAGATAATCGGATTCGAGGAACTCGCCGACGAACCGTTTGTTGCCCTGGACCGGGACCACACGCTGCGCAGAATATTCGACGACGCATGCGAACGTCACGGCCTGACACCGACAATCGCGTTCGAGGGCCCCGACATCACCACCTTGCGCGGTCTGATCGCGGCGCGGTTGGGCGTCGGGCTACTACCGAAGGCGGCTATACCGGCGCCGGGCATCGTCGAGATCGCCGTCGACGACAAACGCCTTGTTCGTCCCATCGCAGTCGGTTGGATGACCAACAGGTATCTGCCGCCATCAGCGGCGTCGTTTCGCGACACGGCGATCGGCAGTTGCGGACTGCCGGGTTGACAGCGTCCCTGCTCTCCCCAATTGCGCAATACGCAACAGTGTCATCGCAAGCTTGTGCTAGACGCCGGTACCCACTCTCCTTAACGTCGACATGTCAACCGGTGAACTGCTTGTCGACTGGAGGTAGTCGGTGCCGTTTGTCGACGTCAACCCCGTAACTTTGGCCGCTGCGGCGTCGGATGTGGCCGGAATTGGTTCGGCCGTGAGCCGTGCTTATGCGGCGGCCGCAGGCCCGACTACATCGCTCGCGAATGCGGGCGCCGATGAGGTGTCCGCGGCCGTTGTGGCGTTGTTTGAGGGTCACGGGCACGACTTCCAGGAAGTGAGCCGGCAGGCGGCGTGGCTGCATGCGCGCTTCGTCGCGGCGTTGAATGCCGCGGCAGGCGCCTATGGCAGTGCTGAAGCGGCAAATGTCAACCCGCTGCAAAGCCTGCTGGATGCGTTGAACACGCCGACGCGGGCGGTGTTCGGTCGGCCGTTGATCGGTGACGGTCTCGACGGGGCGCCGGGGACGGGCGCCGATGGCGGCGCGGGCGGTTTGCTCTTCGGCGACGGCGGTACTGGCGGCTCCGGCGCGCCTGGCCAGAACGGCGGCCGCGGCGGAGCGGCGGGACTGGTCGGCAACGGCGGAGGCGGGGGAGTCGGTGGTGTCGGCGCGGCCGGCGGCAATGGCGGAGTTGGCGGCACCGTCTGGGGCAACGGCGGGCCGGGCGGCTCCGGCGGGGTCGGGGGAGTCGGTGGCCAGGGTGGGTCCGCGGCTGTATTCGGTTCCGGTGGCATCGGCGGTAACGGTGGCATCGGCGCGGCAGCCGGAACCGGCGGCAACGGGGGGTTGCTTTTCGGTGACGGCGGCAGCGGCGGCAGGGGTGGGGCCGACATCGTCGATGCGCAGGGATACCCCCTGACTGGCGGCGCCGGCGGTAACGGGGGGTCCGCAGCCGGATTGTTCGGCAGCGGCGGGGCCGGGGGTGCGGGTGGATTGCGGATGGCTGGGGGGCAGGGGGGCGCTGGCGGCTTGGTGTGGGGAGACGGCGGGGCGGGCGGGGCCGGCGGGGCCGGTGCCGCCGGTGGTCAGGGAGGTGTAGGCGGGGGGCTGGCCGGCAATGGCGGCGGTGGGGGTCAAGGTGGGGCGGCAATGGCGGGAGTATTTGGCGGTACCGCCGGACGGGGCGGCGACGGCGGCGATGGCGGCGGCCTGATCGGGTCGGGAGGTAACGGCGGTGCGGGGGGTACCGGCCTTGCCGGTGCTGACGCAGTCAATCCAACAGCCGTGGCCAACCCCGCGGTAGGAACGCCGGGTCAGAGTTACGAGGGCAGTGCTCCTGCCAACGGCGGAAACGGCGGGACCGGGGCCGCTGGGATCACCGCCGGCCAAAGCGGTGGCGCCGGGGGCCAGGGCGGCGATTCGACCGCAACGGACTACACGTCTCTCGGCACGAAGGGTGGCGACGGCGGAACAGGTGGTGACGGCGCGCCCGGCGGCGGCAATGGCGGTGCCGGAGGGGCCGGCGGTCTCGGAAGCACGAAGGGCGTCTTGTCGTACGGCAACGGCGGCAACGGTGGCGACGGCGGGAACGGCGGCGGACCTGGGGGTGCCGGCGGTGACGGCGGTGCCGGCGGCCCGGGCATCGCATCGCAGGGAACCGCCTATGGGGGTGTGGGTGGCGACGGTGGACAGGGTGCCCCAAGCGACGCGGTCGCCGGTATCGGCGGTACTGGCGGCGCTGGAGGCAACGGAGGTAGCGCAGGCCTGCTGGTGGGAACCGGAGGCGCAGGTGGTGCCGGTGGGACCGGAGGAGTCGGCGGTAGCGGCGCTCCAGGCGGAGCCGGTGGTGCAGGCGGGGCCGGCGGAACGGCGACCGGAGACTGGGGCGCCTATGGGTATCCGGACGTCAACGATCTGACGGTTTCCGGAGGTCATGGGGGCAATGGCGGCGACTCAACGTCCAGCGGCGGCAATGGCGGCGCCGGCGGCGCCGGCGGCAATGGCGGAATTGGAGGCCGGCTCTTCGGCATCGGTGGTGCGGGAGGGGACAGCGGCAACGGCGGGGCAGGGGGTATGGGCGGGGCCGGAGGAGCCGGCGGCACCGGTGGCAGCGGCGGCGATGCATTGAGCGGGGCCGTTTCCATTGGCGGTGGTGGTGGTGACGGCGGAAACGGCGGCGATGGCGGCAGCGGCGGTAACGGCGGCCCGGCGGGGACGACTGGTGGTTCTGGCGGGTCCGGCGGGGTGATCGGGCTGGCGGGTATCCCCGGGGACCGTGGCGTGGGTGGCGCCGGCGGCGCAGGAGGACCCGGTGGCGCATATGGCCCGGCTGGTGCAGGCGGCACCGGCGGGTTGTCTGGGAGCGAGGGTGCCATCGGTCTGCAGGGCAGCGACGGCGCTATCGGGCAACCCGGCTGATGGTCACTTGCTTCAGATGCAACGAACTATGCACAAACTTCTGATAGACGAGGTTATTCGGCCTGTCTAGCGTCGTGCTGTGACCCGGCCCACATCGGTCGTGGCCGCGTTCGCGCTAGGGAGGTAGGTCCATGTCTTTTGTCAGCGTGGTGCCCGAAGTTGTTGCAGGTGTGGCTCGGGATGTAGCCGGCATCGGTGTGGCGATACAGGAGGCCAGTTCACTCGCGGCCGGCCCGACCACTGTGCTGAGTGCCGCTGCGGGCGACGAGGTCTCGGCGGCCATCGCGAAGGTCTTCGGCCGTCATGCTCAGGATTTTCAGGCCGCGAGCCGGCAGGCGGCGCGCTACCACGAACAATTTGTGGCCGTGCTGGGTGCCAGCGCCAGCTCGTATGCCGGTGCCGAGGCGCTCAATGCCGGACCGCTCCAAGGCTTGCTGACCGCGGTCAATGCGCCCACTCAGACGTTGCTGGGTCGTCCGCTGATCGGTAACGGCGCCGACGCGGCGCCAGGCAGCGGCGCCGACGGAGGGGCCGGTGGGTTGTTGGTCGGAAATGGTGGCGCCGGCGGCTCCGGTGCCCCCGGGCAAAACGGGGGCAACGGTGGCGCTGCGGGGCTGATCGGGAGTGGCGGCATGGGCGGCGCCGGCGGCAGCAGCGCAACCGGCGGAAATGGCGGCTCTGGTGGTTGGTTATTGGGTAACGGCGGCTTCGGCGGGGCCGGCGGAGTAGGGGCATTCTCCGAAAACGGCATAGCCGGGCAAGGTGGCGTGGGCGGCCAGGGCGGCGCCGCCGGCCTGATCGGAACAGGTGGAGCAGGCGGCGCGGGCGGAACAGGCGGCGCGTCCGAGGGGGTCGAAGGGACCGGCGGTACCGGCGGCACCGGCGGAGCGGGGGGTAGCGGAGGGCTGCTCGGGTCCGGTGGCGCCGGCGGGGTCGGCGGTGGCGGCGGTTTCGGCACCCAGGGCGGTTACGGCGGCAATGGCGGTCAGGGCGGCACCAACGGATATCTCTACGGCAGCGGCGGCAGCGGCGGCGGCGGCGGCAACGGCGGCGGCGGGTACATCGGCGGCGGTGGGGGGACCGGCGGCGAAGGTGGTTCGGCGCGGTTGTTCGGCGTCGGCGGGACCGGAGGTGACGGTGGGCTCGGTCAATCGGGTACGGGCGCTGGACCAGGCGGGGTGGCCGGTAGCGGTGGCGACGGTGGTTTGTTGTGGGGTGCGGGCGGTGCCGGAGGAGTGGGTGGAGCCGGTGGCTTCGACCGTGACGGAAATTCCGCCGCATCGGGGTACAGCGGTAATGGTGGTGCCGCAGGTTGGTGGGGACATGGCGGTGACGGCGGAGCCGGAGTCCTCGGCTCCACCGGCGGGAACGGCGGCCGCGGTGGACTCTTGTTCGGCAATGGCGGAGCGGGTGGGCAGGGCGGCGCGGGTGCGGACGGCGGCCACGGAGGCAATGGCGGACGGTTGTTCGGCAATGGTGGCGACGGTGGCCAGGGCGGGTCCGCGCAGGCGGGCATCAACGGCGGCGTAGCCGGGCAAGGTGGTGACGGCGGGAATGCCGCAGCGCTGGCGGGATCGGGCGGCCGTGGCGGTCAGGGCGGCGCCGGCTTCGCCGGATCACCGGGTGTGAACCCGGGCAGCTATGCAAACGCGCCGGGGAGTGATGGGCAGAGCTACGGCAGCCCCTCGCAACCCGAATCCGGTACCTACACCGCCGGTGCCGGGGGGCCCGGACCGGACGGTGGCTTCGGCCAAGACGGTGGCGACGGGGGATCCGGCGGCAGCATCTATTCGGGCGGAGACCCCAACAACCCCACCACCGGCGGCAGCGGCGGGGACGGCGGTACCGGCGGCACAGGAGGCAACGGTGGTGCCGGAGGGGCTGGCGGTTTTGCGCAAGCAACAGCCTTCGCCGCGGTCGGCGGGAACGGCGGCAACGGGGGCAACGGCAGCCAGCCTGGGGGTGCTGGCGGTGCCGGTGGGATCGGCGGTTCCAGCAACTCTGCCGGGGGCGATGCCTTCGCTGGGAGTGGCGGCGAAGGTGGTAACGGTGCCCAGAGTGGCAACTCCGGTGGTGGCGGCGGAGCCGGCGGCGCGGGTGGCAACGGCGGTAGTGCGGGCCTGCTGATCGGCAACGGCGGCGCCGGCGGTGCCGGAGGAATCGGCGGAAACGGCGGTGCGGGTGCTGCCGGTGGTGCTGGCGGTGCCGGTGGGGCGGCAGGCACTGCAACCGGCAGCATCGCCGCCATTGGGTATCCCGACAGCACCAACCCTCAGTCTGGTGGCGACGGGGGCAATGGCGCCAATTCGGCGTCCACCGGAGGCACGGGCGGCACCGGCGGCACGGGCGGCAACGGCGGCAACGGCGGTCGGCTGCTCGGTTTCGGCGGTGCCGGGGGTGCTGCAGGCGACGGCGGATTCGGTGGTGCCGGCGGTGCCGGAGGGGCAGGCGGAGCCGGTGGCCAAGGGGGTAACGCCGTTGCCCCTGTCGACAGTGCATATCGTGTCGCCGCCGGCAACGGCGGTGACGGCGGTGACGGCGGTAACGGGGGAAACGGCGGTAACGGCGGGGCACCCGGGCTCACTGGCGGCGCAGGCGGACAGGGCGGGCTGATCGGGCTCCCAGGCAGCCATGGCGCCGCGGGCCTGGCCGGTGCGGGAGGCCCGGGCGGGGCCGGCGGTGCCTACGGAACCGGGGGCGCGGGCGGCACGGTCAGTCAGGGAACCGGCGCTGGAAGCCCCGGCGCAAACGGAAAAGCGGGCGCCGATGGAACGCCCGGCCTGCCAGGCTGACACGTCGCATGGTGGACTGCCTGCCATGTTCGATGCCCATTTCCACGTCATCGACCCCGCGCATCCCCTGATCCCGAATGAGGGGTTTGTTCCCGCTCCCTTTACCGTCTCCGACTACCTCGAGCGGGTGGCGCCGTACGGGATCACCGGCGGGGCCGTCGTTTCGGGATCGTTCCAGGGCTTCGACCAGGGCTACCTAACCTCTGCGTTGTCGCAACTAGGACCGGGCTGGGTCGGCGTCACCCAGCTCGACCCTGGCACGTCCGATGACGACATCGTGAGTCTGGACCTGGCCGGAGTGCGCGCGATCCGTTTCACCCTGGCTCGAGGCGGCTCGTTGGACGTGAATCTGGCTCTGCGCGTACACGACCTGTGTGGCTGGCATACGGAGCTGTACGTGGATTCGGCGCGACTGAGCGACCTCGCCCCACATCTGGCACGACTACCCCGGGTGAGTATCGACCACCTGGGCCTGAGCGCTGCCGGGCTGCCTCATCTGCTTGATGCGGTCGGCCGAGGAATCCGAGTCAAAGCAACCGGCTTCGGTCGCCTGCAACTCGACGTCGGCGACGCCTTGCGCCGCATCGACGCCGTCAACCCGCAAGCGCTGTTGTTCGGCACTGACCTGCCAGGCACCCGGGCGCCACGCGTGTTCGCCCCGGAAGATCTCGACCTCATCACCACAACCCTTGGAGACTCTGCCTTGCAACGGCTTAGCGCGAACGCCCGCACTTGGTATCGATCCTAAAACGGCTGCCAGGACATTTGCGGCAAGCGCATCACTGTCTTCGAGATCTTCTGCTAGACGCTGCTATCGGGCCTGCCTAGCGTCCTGAGTGACCGAGATCAAGTGGCTCGTGCCGGCCGAAAGGTCCGGTGAACCTCGGGGTCGTATCCGCATCGTGGAGGTGCTCCATGTCGTTCATCAGTGTCTCACCGGAACTCGTCGCGGCGGTGGCTTCCGACGTGGCCGGGATCGGTTCGGCAGTCTCCCAGGCCCATAGTGCGGCGGCGTGGTCGACCACTCAGTTGGCTGCTGCCGGAGCAGATGAGGTGTCAGCGGCGATCGCGAACTTATTCGCCGGCCATGGTCAAGAGTTTCAGACGGCGAGCCGTGAGATGGCGCTGTTCCACGATCGGTTCGTCGCTGCACTGACAGCCAGTGCGGGTGCCTACAGCGGTGCGGAGGCACTCAACGCCGGGCCGCTGCAGGGGCTGCTGGACGTGGTCAACGCGCCGACGCAGGCGTTGTTCGGGCGTCCGCTGATCGGAAATGGTGTCGATGGGGCGCCGGGAACGGGCACACACGGCGGTGCGGGTGGGTTGCTGTTCGGCAACGGCGGCAACGGTGGATCCGGGGCGGTGGGGCAGGCCGGCGGCAATGGCGGGGCGGCCGGGCTGTTTGGCCAGGGCGGTGCCGGCGGCGTCGGCGGGGATGCTGCCGGCGGGGGCAACGGCGGATCCGGCGGGTGGCTCTGGGGCAACGGTGGGAGTGGTGGGCGCGGTGGTATCGGGTTGGCGGGTGCGACGGGTGGCAGCGGCGGCGCGGGCGGGTCTGCCTGGCTGATCGGTGCGGGCGGTGCCGGGGGCAACGGTGGGCTCGGCGGGGATGACCTGTTGGCGGGCGGTGCGGGTGGTGGCGGCGGTGCCGGGGGCGCTGCGGGCCTGTTCGGCTCCGGCGGTGCCGGCGGTGCGGGCGGCATGGGCGGTCTTGGTGCTTTGCAGGGCGGCAATGGCGGTTCCGGTGGCCACGGCGGCGTGAATGGCTGGTTGTACGGCAGTGGCGGCGCGGGCGGTGCCGGCGGCTTCGGTGGTGACGGTGTAGTCGGCGGCAACGCCGGCGCTGGTGGCGACGGCGGTGCAGCTCGGCTCATCGGAGTCGGTGGTGCAGCAGGCGCCGGAGGGGTCGGTGCTTCGAGCGCCACCGGCGGCTGGGGAGGCGCAGGCGGAAATGGTGGCGCGGGTGGGCTCTTGTACGGTGCCGGCGGCGCGGGCGGCGCCGGGGGTGCCGGCGGACAGGACGTGGTGCACGGCCTCTATAGCCCTGGGGGTGCCGGAGGCTTCGGCGGTTCCGCCGGTTGGATTGGAACCGGCGGTGTTGGGGGCGCGGGGGGTATCGGCGCGTTCGGCGGACACGGCGGCAACGGCGGGCTGCTGTTCGGCAACGGTGCGATTGGCGGAGTGGGCGGCGCCGGTGCCCAAGGCGGCCAGGGCGGCAATGGTGGACTGCTGGTCGGCAACGGTGGCGACGGCGGCCAAGGTGGTGCCGGCGTCGCAGGCTTCAACAACGGCAACGCCGGTCGCGGCGGAGACGGCGGCAGCGCCGCGGCGTTGTCTGGCTCCGGTGGCAGGGGCGGTCATGGCGGCGCCGGTTTGGCTGGAGCAGACGCGAAACTGCCTGTGCCGCCCATCAACGACACTCCTCCCATCAACGGCCAGGATGCCGGGAGCCCGGACGGCGACCGACCGGACTTCGCGAACGCGGGTGCAGGCTCAGCAGGTGCCGATGGCGGCACCAACCCAAGCGGCGGCACCGGTGGCGCTGGTGGCAACGCCTACGGGGCGAATTTTGCCGCTGGCGGGGCGGGGGGTGAAGGTGGTCGTCCAGGCCCGGGAGGAAACGGCGGCGCGGGGGGCGCGGGCGGACTCGCGGATGTCAACGGCCAGTTCGCCACCGCCCAGGGCGGCGACGGCGGCCTTGGAATGGGCGGACATCACCCGGGGGGTGCCGGCGGGGCCGGCGGTGCCGGTGGCGCCGCGACCGCTGCGAACGGACAAGCCTATGGAGGGGCCGGCGGAGCCGGTGGTCTCGGTGATGCAAGCAAAGTCTCTGGTGGCAATGGAGGAGCGGGCGGCGCCGGAGGCAACGGCGGCAACGCCGGGCTGTTGTTCGGCGACGGCGGCGCGGGCGGAGCTGGCGGTGTGGGTGGGTCCGGTGGGAGCGGCGGCTCCGGCACTGCTGGCGGGGCCGGTGGGGAGGGTGGCATTGCTAACGCTTCGATCCAGGCGGTCGGCGGTGCCGGTGGTGGCGGAGGCGATGGTGCCGATGCTGCCTCTAGAGGCGGTGACGGCGGCGGAGGCGGCGCGGGCGGTCACGGCGGCAACGCCGGCAAGGTCTTCGGCACCGGCGGCACCGGCGGTAGCGCCGGCGCGGGTGGGGCTGGCGGATCGGGCGGCGCGGGCGGCGACGGCGGTGCCGGCGGCCACGGCGGAAATGCCAACGGACTCGAAGTGAGCACCGACGTCACGGCCGGGGATGGCGGTGACGGAGGCAGCGGCGGCAATGGCGGAAACGGTGGCAATGGGGGCGCAGCCGGGCTCGCCGGAACCGGCGGCCGGGGCGGCCTGATCGGGAGTCCCGGTGGAATCGGATCGGCCGCCGAAGGTGGCGCGGGCGGTACAGCTGGGTCGGGTGGTGATTCGGGAGCCGGGGGCGCAGGCGGCACGGCGAACGGCGGCGGCAGAAACGGACAGGCAGGCGCCGACGGGATTGCCGGCCAGCCCGGCAAAGCAGGCGAGCACGGCTGAAAGGGCCGATCTGCGGTGCTTCGCGCGAACCCGTTCAGTGAATCAGGTTGTGAATTACTTGGGTAAGCACCACCCACTGTTGTCAGTAGCGCAAGCATACATTCGTAACCTTCTACTGGACCGCACATGCGGCGATACATATTGTTGTCGGGTAGGCACTAATGCCGCGGGTGCAGTTCGCGCGCCAATTTCGCATATTGCCCATCAGACGCCGGGTGATGGGTGCCGAAAATTTGTTCTCCCGTTAAGGAGCACGTCATGGATTTCACGGCACTACCGCCGGAGATTAATTCAGCACTTATCTATGCGGGCGCCGGTGCGGATCCGATGTATCGTGCTGCCACCGCCTGGGACGGTCTGTCCGCCGATCTGCGTGCCTCGGCGGCGTCCTTCGACGGCGTTGTTGCTCAGTTGATCCGCGGTCCTTGGGGCGGTGCCGCGTCCGCGTCGATGGCGGCGGCAGCAGCGCCTTACGTGGGGTGGCTGAGTGCGGCGGCCGGGCAGGCCGAGTCGTCGGCGATACAAGCGCGGCTGGCGGCGACGATGTATGAAACGGCGTTGGCCGGATCGGTGCATCCGGTGGCGGTGTCGTCGAATCGGGTGTTGTTGAGCTCCTTGATTGCAACGAACTTTCTCGGCCTGAACACCCCGGCGATCGCTGCTACTGAATTCGTCTACGCGGAGATGTGGGCGCAGGACGTGGCGGCGATGTTGGGGTATCACGCCGGGGCCGCGTCGGTCGCGGCGGCCTTGCCGCCCTTCAGCTTTCCGCCACTGGACTTGGCCGGGTTCGCGGCGGGCGCGGGTGCGCAACTCGCCGGTGCTGCCTCGGCTGCACAAGCGCTTGTCGCAGCCGTGCCGACGTCAACCCTGGCGTCGGCAGGGCAGGCGCTCATGACGCCTGCCGGCATGGCGATGTCGCCGTTGATGAACGCGATGAGCAGTGCGACGCACGGGGGCACCACGGGCGTGACCGCGGCCGAACCATTAGCGGCTGTCAACAGATTCGCCGGCGCCGCATTGCCGGCCATTGGTCCCACGGGCGTTGCGGGACGGTCGATTTCGGCGGGTATGGCACAGGCACGCATGCTGGGCGCCTTGTCCGTGCCGCCGACGTGGGCCGGCTCGGCCCCGGCTCAGGCGGCGGGTCCGGCGATGTCAGGGTTGCGTGCGGTGCAGGTGACGCCCGAGTTGCCGGCTGCTGCGACCGCTGCGGGCGGCGGGATGCCGATGATGCCGATGCCTACGGGTGCCATGGGTGCAGCCGCCGGGGGGCTACCCGGTGGTATGGCGGGCCGTGGCGGTGGGGGATCGCACCTGGTGCAGTCGCGGCCCAGTGTGGTGCCGCGTCTTGGTCTCGGGTAGGGGTAATGCGCCGGCGTCTCGGCGTGATGAAAGCATCTGGAACGAAGAGATTTTCATGACCACTAGGGTCATGACCGACCAGCACGCCACGGCTGAACATCGGCCGGTCGTCAGCGTTAGACGGGAATCTTCACCGGTCCCGGCGGGTAGATTCTGCCGCTGCCGGGTGGTGGCGCGGGCATCTTGGTAAGTGGCGGCACCGCCGGCGTGGAAGGTGTTTCAGGCGGGGCTGGTGCGGCCGGGGCCTGCGGTGCCGTGGTTACCGATGTGCCGGGCAGGCTGGTTGGCATGGCGGGGGACGAGCCGAGAAGAGGCCCGAGCTGCTGC
The DNA here is from genome assembly GCF_059812565.1 of Mycobacterium sp. NGS49. Lineage (NCBI taxonomy): Bacteria > Bacillati > Actinomycetota > Actinomycetes > Mycobacteriales > Mycobacteriaceae > Mycobacterium > Mycobacterium sp. NGS49. The sequence continues at coordinate 13,538 of NZ_JCALCX010000007.1, forward strand.
GCAACGGGCGCCAGTCTCGACAGGGCCGCTGAGACGTCGACGTGATAGGCGAACATCGCATTCACGTCCCGGGCCCACATCTCGTCGTAATCCCCTTCCAGGGCGGCGATTACCGGGATGTTGAGCCCGAAGAAGTTCGTGTTGACCAATGTGGTGATCACGGTGCGGTTGGCCGCGATCACTACCGGCTGCACGGTGGCGGCGTACGACGCCTCAAAGGCGGCCGCCACTGCGGCGGCTTGATTGGACGCGCAGTCAGAGTGAACTGCCGCCGCTGCAAGCCACGCTGCGTATGGCGCTGCCGCTTCCGCCATCTTCGCAGCCGCCTGACCCTGCCAGGGGCCGCCGGTGAGCTCCCTGGTCACCGACGCGAACGATGCTGAGGCCGAACGCAACTCGTTGGCAAGGCCGGCCCAGGAAGCGGCCGCCTCGAGCATCGGTCCCGGGCCGGCGCCTGCGTGCATGAGCGCTGAATTTACTTCCGGAGGGAGGGCAGCGTAATTCATTTCGGATTCCTTCCGTGGCAAGGCAGCGTTCGTCAGGGCCGTTGGATGATCACTTCGAGGTACTGTGCCGGTGAGTTGGACGATTGAATTGTTCAATGCATAGTGAAATGCTGAGCTGACGATATGGCTACTCGGCACCGATATCAGCAGAAATCGGCAAATCAAGGCGCACATAATGTCGAATAATGTGTTCGATTTGGCGCTCGACATCAATAGGGCTCGACGTCTGCAATGCGCCGCCGTGCGGGATTTCTGTGTCACCGGGCCCGTGGGTCAGGGTGGCGTCGCGGTCTCGGATGATCGAAGAACGGCCCGCTGCAGATTCTTGGCAAGCCAGGCCTCGAACTGCTCGAGGGTGTATCCACCGGCACCCGTCATCATTTCATAGACGGCCGGGCTGGCCATCGCCCAGGCCGTGTCGACAGCTTCCTGTCGCGGAAGCTGCAGGGCCTCGTCGGGGATACTCGACAGCAGCTCTGCGAACGTCCCATGGCGCAGCTTCTGGAGTTCCTGCCATTCTTCGGCGATTGCCGTGTCGACGGCGGCTCCGTCTCGATAAGCCTGCCACGCTACGGCGGACCGCTGGGCGATCCGGCAGAACAATGACGCAACTTGGCTGAGGACAGCGGCAGGTGTGTCCGGAACTAGTTGCGAGGCATAGTACTTCGGCGACGGACTGGTGCCCGGAGTAAGTGTGCTGTACAGGTACGCCCGAAGCAGCGCGCGTTTGCTGCCCCACGCGAGGTAGAGCGTCTGCACGGTGACCCCGGCGCCTTCGGCGATGCGATTGACAGTGGCGGCGACATAGCCCACGCGAGCGAATTCCGCGGCAGCGGCTTCGAGTAGCAGTCTGCGAGTTTCAGCGCGTGAGGCCGCTCCCGCCTCACGGAGTCGGGCGGTGTTGCGTGGCCGTTTGCCTTCCACCCACCACACCCTACCGTATTGGATTAGAGTAGCACTAAAATCAATTAGAGTGATACCCTAATCTGGTGCGACCAGGGAGTCTGAACCAGAACTTCATCGGTCCGACCGCGCGAGCGCCACGCCTGCACCGGAGCCGGTCGCGCACCAACTCAGTGTTCGAAGAGAGTCGGAGGCTGTATGGAGCTCTATCAGCTGCGGTATTTTCAGACGGTCGCAGATGTCGGCACGCTGCGGGACGCAGCCGAGCAGTTGGCGGTCTCGCAATCGTCGGTCAGTCGGGCCATCGCGATGCTCGAAGCCGAGATCGGGGTCGAATTCTTCACCCGACGCGGGCGTGCCAATGAACTCAACCGGTTCGGGCAGGCGTTCTTGCGGGCGATTCGGAGTGCTCAGCGCGGTCTCGACGCGGCCGTCTCCGACGTTCGCCAACTCGCGGGGTTCGATGCCGGCACGGTTGCTTTCGGATTCCTTGGCTCACTCGGTGTTTCGACCGTGCCCAATTTGCTGCGTCGTCATCACGAGCGTTGTCCCGGGTCGCGTTATGTATTGCGCCAGGGTTCAGGACCAGCCCTCGCCGAGGATCTGGCCAAGGGCGTGATCGACGTCTGCCTCGGATATCCCATGACGTGTGACGATGCTCCCGGCGTGAGGTGGCACAACTTGTTCACACAGCGGCTTTACGCCGTGGTCGACCTCGAGCACCCCTTGGCTCGCCGAGAGGTAATTGGGTTCGAGGAGCTCGCTGACTGCGCGTTCGTGGCCCCTGACCGAGCACACACGTTGCGCAGGATCTTCGACGAGGCCTGCGTGCGCCATGGCGTCACCCCGACGATCACGCTCGAGGGAACCGACATCACGACACTGCGCGGCTTGATCGGCGCCGGGTTGGGGGTCGGGGTGCTGCCGAGAGCGGCCGTACCGCTTCCCGGCATCGCTGAAATCGCGATCGACGATCGACATTTGTTCCGGCCGATCGCGGTCGGCTGGATGGCGAATAGGTATCTGCCGCCGTCGGCTGCCGCGTTTCGCGACACCGTCATCGCGTCTCGCGGCATGCCGGAACACGACCTGAACAGCGTGCGTCGACCGTCGTTAAGTGAAATCGGTTGTGAAACAAGGAGTTATTGTGGCGATACCGCATCCAGTTTACGATCGGCCCTGGAAGCGTCCCGGAGCCATTAGGTATGCGGTCGAAAGGCTGCGAGGGATTCTGCGTCCGCCCGTGCGTGTCGCGGCGGCCCCCGCGAATCTGCTGGTAAATCATGACGTCCCCGTATCGATGCGCGACGGTGTGGTCCTGCGAGTCAATGTCTTTCGGCCCCCCGGTAAGGGGCCGTTTCCGGTGCTCATGTCGGCCCACCCGTACGGCAAGGACAGATTGCCCAAGCGCAGGTGGCGCGGGTGGAGTCTCAATCCGCAGTTTCACGTCATGCGTCAAACTGGTCCATTCGACATCTCCAGCCAAACCAGCTGGGAAGCGCCGGATCCGGTCTGGTGGCTTACGCATGGATACGCCTTTGTCAACGCCGACCTACGCGGTGCCGGCAACTCCGGCGGCGCTGGAGCGCCGTGTTCCGATCAGGAGGCCCAGGATGTCTACGACCTGATCGAGTGGGCCGGCGTGCAACCGTGGTCCAACGGCAGCGTCGGCATGCTCGGTGTGTCGTACTTGGCGATTGCGCAATACAAGGCGGCCGCGCTGGCCCCGGACAGTCTCAAGGCGATCTGCCCCTGGGAGGGATTCACCGATGCCTACCGAGACCTGTTCGCCCCAGGTGGAGTGGTCGAGAACGGCTTTTCGCGGATCTGGCAGATCGGCATCAAACATGTCATGCGCACCACCGAGGACATAGCAGCGCAGCGCAGGGACCACCCCCTTCGGGACCAGTGGTGGCAGTCGCTGGTACCCGACCTCGGCAAGATCGAGGTTCCGATGCTCGTCTGCGCCAGCTTCTCAGACCACAACCTGCACAGCAGGGGCTCTTTCCGTGCGTTCGAGAGGGTCAGTGCGACAGACAAATTCGCTTACACCCACCGAGGCGGAAAATGGGCGACTTTCTACAGCGACGAGGCACGGCGAGCCCAGCTGAACTTCTTCGATTGTTACCTGACGCACCGGGACGTGCCAAAACCGCCGCCGGTCCGACTCGAGGTGCGTGAGCGCGGCGACACTATTGCCGAGATTCGTACCGAGCAGGAGTGGCCCTTGGCGCGCACGCAATGGCGCGATCTCTACCTTGGCGACAACGGCCGGCTGGGTGTGGTGCCGCCGACGGCCGACGGAGCGGTCACCTTCCACACCCGTCGGCGTGCAGCGGCGTTCACTTTTGCCGTCGACGGTGAGCTGGAACTCACCGGCCCGATGAGCGTGGCGCTCTGGGTGTCGGTTGACGGCGCCGACGATGTCACGATTTTCGTCGGAGTGGAGAAGTGGATTGGCGAGCAATGGATTCCGTTCGAAGGATCCTACGGCTACGGGCGGGAACGGGTTACCACGGGATGGCAGCGCGCGTCCTTGCGTGAACTCGATCGACAGCAGTCCACCCCCTGCGAGCCGGTCCACACATTCATGCGCCCACAACCTCTTTCACGTGGCGAAGTCGTCCCCCTCGAAATCGCACTTGGGCCGTCGGCCACCGTGTTTCACGCCGGCGATCAGATTCGGCTTCTCATCGCCGGTCGGCAACTCGCTCCACGCAATCCGTTGTACGGCTCATTTCCTGCCCGGTACGTCCCCGGTCCACCCGCGCGGTGCACCCTGCATTGGGGATCCGACCGACGCGCACGGCTGCGGGTGCCCGTTATCCCCAGAGACGCTGCGCGCTGACCTCCGGTCTTCAGGACCGCCGAAACGTCAGGGCGCGGGCGCGCGGGCGGAACTTTGGCGTCGGTAAGAACTCGACCCGCATCTCCGGGTCCGCGGCCTTCGCCAGAGCGATGAAGGCCGAAGGACTGTACGCACGCAGATGGCTGATGAGGGCATCATGGGTGACCGCGCGGATGGCCGCAAACGGTCGCACGCGCCAGGCGACGATGAGAGGTATGACGAGCGGCACCGCCAACAGAGCCGGGGATGGCCACCGCATGATGTCGACGACAAGGAATACCTTGCCGACGCGGGTGGCCTCGGCGATCGCCCTGGCCGCGACCGACGGCGGCAGATGATGGAACGCGTAGGCGAAGACGACCAGGTCGTAGCTATTGTCGGGATCGTCGATGCCGGTCGCGTCGAGGACCTTCGCTCTCACGCGCGGGTCGCGTCCAAGCGGACCGCGGGCGACGTTGTGCACCGAGTGCGCGTCGATGTCGGAGATTGTCAGCGCGGCGGTCGGGTGTTGCCGCAGAATCTGCTCCGAGAGGCGGCCATGACCGGCGCCGAGTTCAAGAACGCGCGGCTTTTCGATTCCGGCAACCAGATCGACGACGTATCGAGCGATCGTCCGGTGGGTGCCGTTGCGGGTACCCATGTTGTCGAGCGCGGTGATGACGTACTGCTTGGTTTGGTCCGGGACGTCGTAGCGGTCGGTGTACTCCAGAATGCTGGTTTGCAGCCGCCGGTCCAGCCATGACGAATCCGGGCCACCGCGAGGCATCGAACCGATAGCAGAGAGTGCTGACACGGTCATCTCGGGCCTTTCCGATCTCAGTTGTCATTGCAGCGAAGTGCTATCCGCCGTTTCCGCCGGTGCCGCCTGCACCGCCGGCACCGCCGAAGGACATTGCGTTCGGATCCGGGTATCCCTCGGTGCCGGCGACTCCTGGCGTGCCGGGCAGCCCCGGATCCCCGGGACCGCTCTTACCGGCGCCACCGGTTCCCCCCGCTCCACCGGTTCCGCCGGTGCCGCCATGGCTTTCACCACCAGGCTGGTTGCCATCCCCGTTGCCCCCGTAACCGCCCTGACCGCCGGTGCCGCCCACGCCGCCTACACTGCCGCCGTCTCCGCCGTTTCCGCCGTCCCCGCCGGATCCACCCGGGCTGCCGTCGTCCAGTCCGATGCCGCCCGTGCCGCCGGCCCCGCCGGTCCCACCGGCCCCTCCGCTATGAAGTCCCATGCCACCCGCGCCGCCTTCACCGCCATTCCCGGCGGGCCCGCCGTTGCCACCCCAGGGCACCCCCGACCCGCCGCTGCCACCGGCCCCGCCGGTCCCGCCGGCACCGCCAGTCTGGGAACCTCCGCCGCCCGCGCCGCCCGCGCCGCCGTTGCCGCCGGCCCCGCCGTTGTTGTGGTGAATGCCGTATGCCGGTGAACCATCGCCGCCGGCCCCTCCGGCACCGCCGGGGGAGGTGGCACCCGCCGTGCCGTTCGCACCGGCAGTGAGCCCCGTCCCGCCGGTGCCTCCGGCGCCAGCGGCACCCGCATCGCCCCCTTTGCCCCCGTTGCCGCCGTTGTGGCCGGCATCCTGGTCCGTGTTGCCGGCATTGCCCCCGTTGCCGCCGCGGCCCGGTGTTCCGCCGGCGCCGCCGTCCCCGCCCGTGCCGCCATCGCCCTGGGCGCCGTGGTTGCCAACGGTCGCGGTGCCGCCCGCTCCGCCGTTTCCGCCCGTTCCGCCCTTTCCGCCGTTGCCGCCGGCTCCTCCGTTCTGACCTGTACCCCCGTTGCCGCCGTTGGTGCCGTCACCACCGTAAGCGCCGTCGACGCCGTTGCCGCCGGCACCGCCGTTGCCGGCATTGCCCCCGGCTCCGCCCTGCCCGCCGTTGCCACCATGAGCGCCCGCCGCCCCGCCGGTCCCGCCGTCACCGCCGGTGCCACCATCGCTTCCGTTGCCGCCGCTGTCGCCTGGATTGACGCCGCCGAGGCCCGAGGCGCCTGCGTCGCCGTTGCCACCCCTTCCGCCGTTGCCGCCGTTACCTACCAGCCCGCCGTCGCCGCCGTTCCCGCCCCGAGCGCCGTTACCGTCGAGACCCGGGGCGCCGGCTCCACCAACTCCGCCGTTTCCGCCACTGGTGGGTGTCGCACCGGTTGCGCCCGCGATGTTGCCGGAACCACCGGCGCCGCCGGCGCCGCCGGCGCCCGGGTTACCCCCGTGTCCGCCGTCGCCGCCAATTCCTCGATTGATAAGGGTGGAGCCGTCACCGCCGGCGCCGCCGTCGCCAGCAATGCCGCCGCTGCCGCCGGCACCGCCAGCGCCGCTGTGGCTGCCCAGCGGTCCGATCCGGAGATCCCCGCCAGTCCCCCCGGCGCCCCCGTGGCCGCCGAGACCGCCGTCGCCCCCGGCGCCTCCAGTGGAGCCAAACCAACCAAGACCACCGGCGCCGCCCGTGCCTCCGATGCCGCCGACGCCGCCGGCCCCACCGTCACCCCACAGAATCCCGCCAGACCCGCCAACCCCTCCGGCTCCACCGGTTCCCCCGGGGCCGCCCGGGCCGGCGGGGGCGATGAGGGTGCCGCCAATGCCGGGAGTGCCGGGAGCTCCCAGGCCTCCGGCGCCACCTGCGCCGCCGAGACCGAACAATCCTGCGTGGCCGCCGTTACCGCCCAACCCGCCGGAGATGTCCGTGCTGGTAGCAGCGCCTCCTGTGCCACCGGTACCCGCGTCACCCCACAACCAGCCGCCGTTGCCGCCCGTCCCGCCGGTCCCGCTGCTGGATCCGCCGGCACCACCGGCACCGCCGTTGCCAAACCACAGGGCGCGGCCTCCGGTGCCGCCGAACCCGCCCTCGACGCCGCCGGATCCGCCGGCGCCGCCGTTACCCCACAGCCAACCGCCGCTACCGCCCGCACCTCCGGAAGCATTGGCACCTCCGGCTGCGCCTGCGCCGCCGCTACCAATCAGCCCGGCAGCACCGCCCGCACCGCCGGTCATTCCGGGATTGGTGCCGGCAGCGCCGTTGCCGCCGTTGCCGATGAGCAGCCCGCCGGCGGCGCCGGCCTGCCCCGGTGCCGATCCGTTTGCGCCGTCTCCGATGAGCGGGCGGCCCAGCAGCTTCTCGGTAGGGGCATTGATCAGGGCCAGGAAATCACGCTCCAAGGTCTGCAGGGGCGAAGCGTTGATTGCCTCTGCGGCGGCGTAGGAGCTTCCCGCATTTGTCAGCGCGCGCACGAACCGGTCGTGCAGCCGCACTGCCTGGGCGCCGAGAACTTGGTAGTCGCAGGCATGCGAAGCGAACAGGGCGGCAATGGCCGCCGAGACTTCATCGGCGCCGGCGGCAGCAATAGCGGTGGTTCTCGCTGCCGCGACCGAATTGGCTTCGCGGATAGCCGCACCGATGCCTGACAGGTCCTCGGTTGCGGCTGCCAGATATTCGGGCGCCACGTTTACAAACGACATCGCGTTCCTTCCGCCGATGTGCGAGACAAGTGATGCGCCGCCGTGAAATACGGGAAGCTCCGGTGTGAGTAACACGCTGCTCACAGGGCGCTCTAGCAGCGTGCGGCCTGCGCAGCGTGGCGTCCAGTAGAACGTTTCGAACCAAAAAGTCGGCTCCACAGGACATTTCGGAGCTTTCGGACGGTAAGTTGCAGTGGTGGGCGCTACTTCGGTCGTCCGGCCGGCGCAACGTGCGTTGACTCTCCCGAAGACGACGTGAGCCGTGATGCCGTCACACGGTTTCTTGCAGGGCGTACAAGGGTTGCGATATCTCGCACGATTCCGTTCAGGGGCGCAACGGGCGTCGCGATCGACGATGCCGCACGCGGGTTTCTGCGCCCGACCCATTACACTTATTACGCGAATTGTCACGCCCCGTGCTCCTGGTTGCGTACCCGCGCGAGGTGCGGAAGTCACTGACGCAGGCATATCGGAGGGAGGCCGATGACCGCCGCAAGCGATGACGTCTGGGAAGTGATGTCGACCGCGCGCACTATCCGCCGGTTCACCGACGAGCAGGTCGATGATGCCACCCTGACCCGTTGCCTGGACGCGGCAAGGTGGGCGCCGTCGGGTGCCAACGCGCAGGGCTGGCGTTTCATCGTCCTGCGGTCACCGGAGATGCGTGCGGTGGTGGCCAGGGCCGCGGCGCAGGCGCTAGCGGTGATCGAGCCCGTATACGGCATGAGTCGCCCTGTTCCCGGTGACGATAGCCGCCAGGCCCGCAACAACCGCGCCACCTACGAACTACACGACCGGGCAGGGGAATTCACCTCTGTGCTGTTTGCCCAGATCCACTATCCGACGGCGTCCGAACTGTTGTTGGGCGGATCGATCTTTCCTGCAATGCAGAACTTTCTTCTCGCGGCCCGCGCTCAGGGGCTCGGTGCCTGCATGACGAGTTGGGCCTCCTACGGCGGTGAGCCGCTATTGCGGAAAGCTGTTGGGATTCCCGATGATTGGCTGTTGGCAGGTCACATCGTAGTCGGCTGGCCGAAGGGCGGGCACGGACCGGTGCGGCGACGCCCGCTGGCCCAAGCCGTCAACCTCGACCACTGGGGTGAGCCATTCCCCGCGCGGAGTTAGCCGAGCGTCTGATGAACCACCTGGCCGCGTTCGCGATGGATTCCTCGACAGGCTCTGGTGTCCAACCGAGTTCGCGCTCGGCTTTACTGTGGTCCAGCGGCGACATGAGGTCCGCCATCCGCGCCCCGACGTAGGCCATCGGCAGGTCACGGTTGAACAGCCGCGCGGCCAGGTCGTTGATGCGGGAGACCGCATACATGACACTCATCGGGATCGGGATACGCGGCGGGCGCCGGCCGACGGCTCGAGCCGCGATCTCATGTACCTCCCGGGTGCTCAGGTAGCGGTCCGAGATGATGTAACGCTCCCCAACCCGTCCGTTGTCCGCCGCGAGAAGCATTGCACGGGCGGCGTCTTCGATCCCGACAATCTCGGAGGAGAAGCCCATGTAGAACGGGAACCGGCCGGCGGCAACCTGGGCGATCAGCGAGCCGTGCGGGGTCGGCGCCCAGTCCAGTGGCCCGTAGGTGGTGGAAATGCACATCGCGACCGCAGGTAGGCCCTTTTTGCGAGCGTAGTGCAGCACGAGATCCTCGGCGGCCACTCGCGACGCGATGTAGGGGCCACCGTCGTCCCAGTTGTGCGGTTCCTCTTCGGTGACCGGGCGGCGATCATTGATGGCCAATGTCCCTGTACTGCTGGTGAAGACGAACTTGCGTAGATCGGCCTGCGCTGCCGCGTCGAGCACATGGCGCAGTCCCTCGACGTTGGTGCGGAACAGGGGAGCCGGGTCGCGCAGCCACATCCGTGCATCTACCACGCAATAATAGACGACGTCGCAGCCTGCCATAGCATCACGCAGCGTCGCGTCGTCGAACACGTCTCCGTAACGGCGCTCGACGTCGAGGTCATCGAATCCTTTGGTGGAGCCGGTCTTTCGCACCATGACCCGCACGTCTTCGCCGGACTGCACTAGTTGACGGGTGACATGGGAGCCCAGAAAGCCGCTGGCGCCTATGACGAGCTTTTTCATCGCGCCTCAGCGGCCCAACCTGCGTGCCAAAATCGCCCCGGCATCACGAACCTGAGGCGAAATACGCACCGAGAAAAGCGGATTGAAGACATCTTCGCGTAGCCGGGTGAGCGTCGAGGACTTGATCAGCCAGCGCCCGTCCACCTTCTCGTAGGTCTCGTGATAGTGCCCGCGCCCGACGAGATTGATGCCGGGGCTCAGCCGAACCACGTCCTCGAGCGCCCAAACACCGGTTGCCGTCGTCTCCGAGGTCAGCTCGATCTCCGGCGCATGCACCTGATGCGCGGTGGGCTGGGACGGCTTGCCGAGCGTGCCGCGCACGAAGGCCACGAATTCGTCGGCTCCGCTGATCAGCTTCCCGCCGGCTGCGGACGTGTCGCTGACGAAGTCGTCGGTGAACAGTTGCCGCCAGTCATCCCAGCGCTTGGTGTCCAGGTAGCGGCAATATCGGGCCTTGAGCCGCTTGATCGCCTCGATCTCCCAGAGCGCGGCTGCGGTATCCGGCATGCGGGCCCTCCGTAGGTCGTAGGCACATTTCGAGATTACTACTTCCACCAAAGAGAATGTTATTCTCGCTAGGTAATCGTGACGGGAGGCGGCCGGGATGCTGTTGGAGTTTGATGCTGATCAGCGGCTGTGGCAGGACACGGTGCGCGACGTCGTCACCAAGCAGTGCCCGCCAGCGCTGGTTCGCAGCGTCGCCGAGGACGGCGCCGACATCGAACCTCTCTGGAAGCTGTATCGACAGCTCGGCTGGACCGAGCTGAACGATCCGTCCAGCGCGGTGGAGCTGGCGATCGTGCTGGAAGAGCTCGGGCACGCCACCGATCCCACCCCGTTCCTGGCGACCATGAGCCAGTTCGCACCGCTGGCCGGTGACCGGTTCGACCCGAACCAGTCCGGCACCGCCGTCTATGGCGGGGTGTCCGCGCGCCGCGATGCCGACGGCTGGGTGCTGGACGGCACCGCCCGTCACGTGCTCGACGGCGACCGGGCCGAGCGCGTCGCGGTGGTCACCGAAGCCGGGGTATTCCTCACCGACGCGAGCCAGGTGTCCGCACGCCGCGAATCGGTATTCGACCCGGTGCTGCATGTGGCGGATCTTTCGTTCCACGACGTTCGGGTCCCCGACCGTGACCGGATGACGGTGGACCGCGAGCGGGCCCACCAGATCGCCCTGACCGGCATGGCCCTGACGATGGTCGGCGCGTGCCAGCGCATCCTGGACCTGGTGCTCGAACACGTCCGCAGCCGACACCAGTTCGGCGTCCCCATCGGCTCGTTCCAGGCCGTTCAGCACAAGGCGGCCGACATGCACGTCGCGGTGCAAAGAGCCAGGGCGCTGGCCTATTTCGCCGCGCTGACCATCTCCGCCGACGACCCGCGCCGCCGACTGGCCGCGGCGATGGCCAAGGCCTCGGCCGGGGAGTGCCAGTCAATGGTGTTCCGCCACGGGATACAGCTGCACGGGGCAATGGGATTCACCTGGGAGAACGACCTGCAGTTCGCGCTCAAGCGCGCCAAGGCGGGCGAGCTGATGCTCGGAGGCGCGGCCGAACACCGGGCGCGGATCGCCGAGGAGTACCGTGCAGCTGACTTTTGACAGCGACGTCGAGGAGTTCCGTGCCGAGTTCGCCGCCTTCCTCGACGAAAACCTCCCTGCGGCAGGCGAAACGGTCGAGCGACCGCGCTCGGTGTCGCACATGCCCGGTTGGGCGCGCCGTTGGCAACGGCTGCTCTTCGACAACGGCTGGCTGCTGCCCACCCAGCCCCCGGAGTTCGGCGGGCGCGATGCGACGGTGCTGCAGCAGTACGTTTACCTCGAGGAATTGTGCCGCCGGCGGATCTATCACAGCTTGAATCCTCAGGGTGTCAATATCGTTGCGGCATCGCTGATCTCGTTCGGCAGTGCGGAGCAGAAACGGCGCTGGGCGGTGCCGATCCTGCGTGCCGAGATCACTGCGTCGCTGGGTATGAGCGAGCCGAGCGCGGGTTCCGACCTGGCATCGCTGCGCACCCGGGCGGTGCGCAGCTCCGATCCGCAAGGCGACTACTTCGTCGTCAACGGGCAGAAAGTCTGGACCTCCGGCGCCCACGACGCCGACGTGTTGCTGACGTTCGTGCGCACGGATCCCGACGCGCCGAAACATAAGGGCATCAGCGCGTTACTGATTCCCACCGACACCGAGGGTGTGGTGCGGCGTCCATTCGCGTCGATCTGCGCCGCCGATGATCTGGACTTCAACGAGGTGTTCTTCACCGACGCCAAAGTGCCGGCGGAGAACCTGGTCGGCGAGCTCAACCAGGGCTGGCGGGTAGCCAACGGCTCGCTGGGCCACGAACGCACCATGATGTGGCTCGGGTTCGCCGACCGCATGGACAACATGCTCGCCGACTTCCGCCCCGGCAATGAGCTCGATCGCGACCAGTACGCGACGACGATCATGGACAAGCAGGCGCTACGGCTGCTCGGGTCGGTGGCGCTGGCCCGGGCTTCGCGCGACGAAGACGACACGGCGGCGATCTCGGTGCTGAAACTCCTTGGCTCCGAAGCGGAATTGCGGATCAGCGAACACGCGCTGGAGGCCGCCGGTGGCGACGGTCTTGTTCATCCGGGGCTCACCGGGCCGTATGCGCCGATGAACCTGGACCACTATTTCGCGAGCTGGTTCGAGCGCTACGCACGGAGCTTCTCCGGCACCATCGCCGGGGGCACTTCGGAGATTCAGCGCAACATCATCGCCCAGCGCATCCTCGGCCTGCCGCGGGGCTGAGTTTTCCCGCGAGCAGACGCAAAATCGCACAATCGCGCGCGATTTTGTGCGATTTTGCGTCTGCTCGCGTTAGGAGATCTGCGCGGGTTCCTTTCGCTCGGTAATGGGCCGGGCGAGTCCCTGCTCGTCACAGATCCGCTGCAGCTTCTCCAGCGTTTCGTCCAAGCCGGCGCCAAGGCGGGGTCCGGGCGAGAAGGTGGCCGGCAGTTTGCGCATGCCCTGAATCACGCCGATGGTCTCGTAATGCACGGTGCCCTCGGGGTCGCAGCGGTAATCGGGCATCCGGTCGAGCACGGCGTTGAGCATCGACTTGAACACCGTGCGCGCCACGTTAGACCCGATGCAGCGGTGCACACCGATACCGAAGCTGAAGTGCCGGTTGCCCTTCCGATCCATGATGACCGTGTCGGGGTCGTGGAAGACCCCCGGGTCACGGTTGGCCATCGCCCACGAGATCCACAGCCGCTCGCCTTCTTTGAAGTGCGTGCCGTCCAGTTCGGTGTCGTCGGAGAAGGTGCGGCCGTCACCGGGTGCCGGGGTGAAGTAGCGCAGGAACTCTTCGGTCGCCGGATCGAGCAGCGTGGCGCGCTCCCGCCGGAGCCGCTCCCGCTGTTCGGGATTTTCCGAAAGCCATTCCAGGGAATGCGCCGTCAGTGCTGTCGTGGTGTCGAAACCGCCACCGATGATGAGGCCGAGGTTGCCGAGGATCTCCAGATCGGGTGCCGGCTCGCCGTCGATCCGCATCTGCAACAGCGCATTCACCAGACCGGGTCGCGGGTTCTCCCGAATCTCGATCATGGTGTTGACCATGTCGAGTCCCATCTGCCGGTGCATCTCGGTGACCCGTTCGATGTCGGGAGAGTGCTCAGGGGTGTACACCGCGGCGTGCACGGGCTCGCTGTACAGGTTCCACTTCTGCAGCGGGATGCCCAGCATGGCCAGGGTCAGCACGGCCGGAACGATATTGGCCAGGTCGTCGACGAAATCGATTCGGCCGCTTTCGATCCTCTCGTCCAGGCAGGCGCGGGTCACGTCGTCGATGACCGGCTCCCAGCGCTTGACCGCGGCCGGCGACAGGTACGGGTTGAGTACCGTGCGATAAGTGCGGTGCTCCGGGTCGTCCATCTCCAGGATGCCGCCGCGTACCACACTGACCCGGCGGGCGGTTGGTATCGAAATGCCTTTGTAGCCGCGGCGTTCGCCGCGGATGTCGTGGTCGTTGGACACCGCGGGGCAACGGGCCAGCTCGAACACCTCGTGGCTGCCCGCGGCAACCCAGTGCCCACCGTAGGTGTCGGTCCACGCCATCGGGCACTTGGCGTGCATCTCCTCGGTGATGGCCTTGAACTGCGAGCGGTAGTCCGCAGAGTGGCGGTCGAAGTGGTAGCTGTTCTTCTTCCGGTCGTCGGCCACGACATCGTCGACGCTCAATACGTTGTCCCCCTGTACATTCAATCGCTGAGGATGATGGCTTGCTCGGGGCAGGACTGCGCCGCCTCGCGGACCTGGTCGAGCTGATCGTCGGGCACCACCTCGCTGACCGCCGACGAACTGCCGTCGATATCGCTGAGCTGGAACGAATCCGGCGCGATCATGGCGCACAAGGTGTGCCCCTGGCAGCGCTGCGGATCAACCCAGACCTTCACGGGACCTCCATCGCTCAGGTATTTCGACCGCCGTTGACACCCAATATCTGGCCGGTGATGTAGCCCGCTTCATCGGAGGACAAGAAGGCACATGCCGCGGCGATGTCCTCGGGCTTGCCGATGCGTCGCACCGGTGTCCGGGCGATGTTCTGCTCGACATCGCCGAGGAACCCCTGGCTCTCGGCGTTGCGAAGCATCGGGGTGTCGATGAAGCCGGGGGGCACGGCGTTGACGGTGATGCCGTGTGGCCCGTACTCGAGCGCCAGTGACTTGGTCAGTCCGTTGACGGCCGACTTGGCCGCCACGTAGTGCGCCATGTACGGCACCCCGGAATGCGTGCTCGACGACGAGATATTGACGATCCGCCCCCAACCGGCGTCCAGCATGTCCGGCAGCACCGCCTGGATCATGTGGAAGACACCGTGCAGGTTGACGTCGATCAGCCGCTGCCAGTCCTCGAACGTGATGTTGGTGAAGCGCTTGAAGCCGTCCAGGCCGGCCGCGTTGACCAGAATGGCGACCGGTCCCAGGCGATCGCGGATTGCCGACAACGCGGCGTCGACCTGCGAGCGGTCGGTGACGTCCGCGGTGTAGCAGAGGTCGTCGTCGGAGGGCTTGAGATCGACGGTGGCGACGATGCGACCATCCGCCCGGAGCCGTTGCGCGACGGCCAGCCCGATGCCGGAGCCGCCACCGGTAACCACTGCGGTCCTCATGGCAGCCAGCTCCAGGACGTCACCCCGCCGATCGCATCCACAAAGAATCTCCCTTACGATTATGAGAATCGTACTCTCGCGCCCAACTTGCCCGCAAGGCTCTCACGAAACGGCCGAAGGCCTGCGGCAATCCACGATGACGTGGGTCCGCTGAGCGGTCGCTCAGCCTGTGACCTGGGCGGTCGGGCGATAGGACTTGCTTGTCTTCTCAACCTACGACTGTAAGATTCGCCGGAGATGAGAATGAAATTATCGTGACCGTCACCACATCCAGCGTGAGGGGCCTATGACAGTGCAGGACGCCGACGTCGGCAAACGGGCCGGGCCCGGCGCTGGGTCCGGTACCGGGCCCGACCGCCGACTGCTGATCGACGGTCGGCTGGTGGCAACCGAGAAGACGTTTCCCTCCACCAATCCCGCCACCGGCGAGGTGCTGGGGTACGCGCCCGACGCCGCCGTCGGGGAGGCCCGGCAGGCCGTCGCCGCGGCCCGCCGCGCCTTCGACACCACCGGCTGGTGCGCCGACGTCGAGTTCCGGATCCGCTGCCTTGACCAGCTGCACCGGGCGCTGCTCGATCGGGCCGAAGAGTTGCGCGACCTGACCATCGCCGAAGTCGGGGCGACCCGGGCACTGACGCACGGCGCCCAGCTCGACGAGCCGATCGGCATCGTGCGGTTCTACGCCGACCTGCTGCGCAACTACGAGTTCTGCGAAGACCTCGGCGATAAAGAGTCGCGCGGCATGCGCCACCACCGGTGGGTGGAGAAAGAAGCCGCGGGAGTGGTCGCGGCCATCATCGCGTACAACTACCCGAACCAGCTCGCCCTGGCCAAGCTGGCCCCCGCGCTGGCCGCCGGCTGCACCGTCGTCCTCAAGGGCGCGCCCGACGCTCCCCTGGTCACCCTCGCTCTCGGTGAGTTGATCGCCGACCACACCGACATCCCGCCCGGCGTCGTCAACGTGCTCAGCTCCTCCGATCCCGCGGTGGGCGAAGCGCTGACCACCAGCGCCGAAGTCGACGTAGTGACGTTCACCGGATCCACGGCGGTCGGGCGCAAGATCATGGCCGCGGCCAGCGGCACCGTCAAGCGCGTCTTCCTGGAACTGGGCGGCAAGTCCGCGGTGATCATGCTCGACGACGCCGACTTCGCCGGCGCGGCCATGTTCGCCGCGTTCAGCATGGTGACCCACGCCGGCCAGGGCTGCGCGCTGACCTCCCGGCTGCTGGTGCCCAAGCAGCACCACGACGAAATCGTCGAATTGATCAAGCAGAACTTCGCCAAGGTCCGGCACGGCGACCCGGCTGATCCGAAAACCTATATGGGACCGTTGATCAACGAACGTCAGCGCGACAAGGTCGACGGCATGGTCCAGCGGGCCGTCGCCGCGGGTGCCACGTTGGTGACCGGGGGCAAGCGGTTGGATCCCGGCTTCTTCTATGCGCCGACGCTGCTCACCAACGTCGACCCCGACAGCGAGATCGCCCAGGACGAAGTGTTCGGGCCGGTCCTGGTGGTGATCGGGTTCGACGGCGACGATGACGCGGTGCGTATCGCCAACAACTCGATCTACGGTCTGGCCGGCGCGGTCTTCAGCCGCGACCAGGACCGCGCCCTGTCGGTGGCACGCCGGATCCGGGCCGGCTCGTTTTCGGTCAACGGCGGCAACTACTTCGGCGCCGACAGCCCCTTCGGCGGCTTCAAGCAATCCGGTGTCGGTCGGGAGATGGGCGTGGCCGGGCTCGAAGAATTCCTCGAAAGCAAGACTTTCGCGGTCCCGGTGCCCGCTTCCGAAGGAGCCAGGGCATGAAACCGCTCGACGGCATCAGGGTGCTTGAAGTCGCCATGTACGGGTTCGTCCCCTCGGCGGGTGCGGTGCTCGCCGAATGGGGCGCCGACGTCATCAAGGTCGAACACGCGGTGACCGGCGATCCGCAGCGGGGACTCCGCCAAACCGGAATGCTGCGTGTCGAAGGCGACCCCAACCCCAATATCGAGCACGCCAACCGCGGCAAGCGCAGCATCGGCCTGGACATGTCGGTACCCGAAGGCAAGGAGGTGCTCTACGAGCTCGCGCGCCGTTCCGACGTGTTCCTCACCAGCTTCCTGCCCGACCATCGACAGAAATTCGGCATCGACGTCGACGAGATCAGGGCGGTGAACCCGAGCATTGTCTACGCGCGCGGTAGCGCACTCGGGCCACGCGGAAATGAAGCGACCAAGGGCGGCTACGACATGACCGCCTTCTGGTGCCGCGCCGGCACCGCGGCCACCATCACCCCGATGGGCTATGAGGGGATGATCAATCCGCCCGGACCGGCCTACGGCGACACCATCTCCGGCACCAACCTCGCCGGCGGCATCGCCGCCGCCCTGCTCAAACGTGAACGCACCGGCGAAACCGCGGTCGTCGACGTCTCGTTGCTGGGCAGCGGGCTGTGGTCGCTCGGGCACACGGTTGCGCTGACCAAACACCTCGGTCAGCTGATGCAGGCCCCGCCCCCGGGTATCCACGGGTCACCGATCAATCCCCTGGTGGGCGTGTATCCCACGTCCGACGGCCGGTACATCTCCTTGGTGATGATGCAGCCCGGCAAATTCTGGGCCGACGTCTGCCGGCATATCGATCGTGCCGACCTCATCGACGACCCGCGTTTCGCGACCGGCGAGACCATCGCCGCCAACACGGCGGATGCGGTGGAGATCTTGACCAAGGTCATCGCAACCCGCACTCTTGCCGAGTGGAGCGAACGCTTTGCGACGCTTGCGGGACCATGGGCGCCGGTGCAGGACACCCTGCAAGCGGCCGACGACGCGCAGATCCGGGCGAATGAATACCTGGTGCGTGCAGGCGAACTCGAATTGGTCGCCAACCCGGTCCAGTTCGATGTCGCCGCCCCGCAGACCGGGCCGGCACCCGGTTTCGCCGAACAGACCGACGAGATTCTGCTGGAATTGGGGCTCGACTGGGACCGCATCATCGAACTCAAGACCGCAGGCGCGGTCACCTAGGACCGGCGAGAGCGATGATGTCTGCGCAGATAACGGTTGTGCGATTTCCATTCCCCCCGGACGCGGCATGAGTCATAATCGCCGAACGCTCCCAGGGTTGGCGCGCGGGCCGCTGACATGGACTGGAAGCGGCAGCTCACGCGACCGAACGGAGAATTGCGGCGTGAGGATGGTAGCGCCTGGTGGGGGGGCCGGAACGCCGCGGCCACAGCGCATCACTGCGCTTGTCGCCCGAAACCTTCTGGCGCGCAACACTATCGGGAGAGGACCCCAGGCCGATGGCGAGTA
This sequence comes from Mycobacterium sp. NGS49, assembly GCF_059812565.1. Classification (NCBI taxonomy): domain Bacteria; kingdom Bacillati; phylum Actinomycetota; class Actinomycetes; order Mycobacteriales; family Mycobacteriaceae; genus Mycobacterium; species Mycobacterium sp. NGS49. The sequence continues at coordinate 31,772 of NZ_JCALCX010000007.1, forward strand.
AGGGAGCGGAGCGCTGGACACCCGGCATCGTGCTGGGTCGTGGTTCCAAACCCATGGAAGCCGTCGGCGCGCTGTTCGCCATGTCGGCCGATGCCATCAAGTTCGCATTCCGCCGGCCCGTTCAGTGGCGTGAGTTCTTGGAGCAGTCCTGGTTTGTCGCCCGTGTTGCGCTCGCCCCGACCTTGTTGGTGGCCATCCCGTTCACGGTCCTGGTCAGTTTCACCCTGAACATCCTGTTGCGGGAACTGGGCGCTGCCGACCTCTCGGGTGCGGGCGCGGCCTTCGGTGCGGTGACTCAGGTCGGCCCCCTGGTTACCGTGTTGATCGTCGCGGGCGCCGGCGCCACGGCGATGTGCGCGGACCTGGGATCCCGGACGATCCGCGAAGAGATCGACGCCATGGAGGTCTTGGGTATCAACCCGATTCAGCGGTTGGTGACCCCTCGCATGCTGGCCTCCGGTCTGGTCGCTTTGCTGCTGAACAGCCTGGTCGTCATCATCGGGATTCTGGGTGGCTACATTTTCTCGGTGTACGTGCAGGACGTGAACCCTGGCGCTTTCGCGGCGGGCATCACCCTGTTGACCGGCGTGCCAGAGGTGATCATCTCTTGTGTCAAGGCAGCGCTTTTCGGCCTGATCGCCGGGTTGGTGGCGTGTTACCGGGGGCTCACTATAACCGGTGGCGGCGCCAAGGCGGTCGGCAACGCCGTCAATGAGACGGTGGTCTACGCGTTCATGTCACTGTTCGTGGTCAATGTGGTTGTGACCGCTATCGGTATCCGAATGTCGGCCAAGTAGGCGCCAGCGAGAACCATGCGTCCGATACGCCAAAGGAGGTGTAAGCACACACGGTGGCGCTGCGAGCTGTCTACCCGCGCCTGACGCGGCAACTCCAGAGACCGGTCGGCAGTCTGGGCCGAATCGGTGATCACACCCTGTTCTACGGTAGGGCGCTCGCCGGTATCCCCTTCGCGGTCAGCCGATACGGGCGGGAGATCGTTCGTCTCATTGCCGAAATCAGCATGGGTGCGGGCACTTTGGCGATGATCGGCGGCACCTTGGTGATCGTCGGGTTCTTGACGCTGGCCGCGGGCGGCACCCTGGCGGTCCAGGGATACAGCTCACTCGGCAACATCGGCATCGAGGCCCTGACCGGTTTCCTGGCGGCCTTCATCAACGTGCGCATCGCAGCGCCGATCGTCGCGGGCATCGGCTTGGCGGCCACCTTCGGCGCCGGAGTGACCGCCCAACTCGGTGCGATGCGGATCAACGAAGAAATCGATGCGTTGGAATCCATGGCGATTCGACCGGTCTCGTATCTGGTCAGCACCAGAATCGTGGCCGGCATGCTGGCCATCACGCCGCTGTACAGCATCGCCGTAAGCCTGTCGTTTCTCGCCAGCCAGTTCACCACCGTGATCCTGTTCGGCCAGTCCGGCGGCCTGTATCAGCACTACTTCACGACCTTCCTCAACCCGATCGACCTACTGTGGTCCTTCCTGCAGGCCGTGCTGATGGCCATCACCATCTTGCTGATCCACACCTATTACGGCTTCTTCGCATCGGGTGGCCCGGCGGGTGTCGGCGTCGCCACCGGCAACGCGGTGCGAACCTCGCTGATCGTGGTGGTCTCGGTGACCCTGCTGATCTCCTTGTCCATCTACGGTTCCAACGGCAACTTCAACCTGTCGGGCTAGCAGGAGGTGAAAACCAGTGGTCACACATGTTCCGGCGGGCCGGCATAGCCCCAGCGCCCGGGGCCGGTCACACCATTCCGGCCGGCCGAAGCCCCGTGCTTACGTGCGCCCACTGGTGGGGCTGGCGACCGTCGTCGTCATCCTGACGATCGTCGCCTTGGCAGTCGGGTTGTTCCGCAGCGATTTCACCGAAAGTGTGCCGGTGACCGTGGTGTCGCCGCGCGCCGGGCTGGTGATGAACCCCGAAGCCAAAGTGAAGATGCGCGGCGTGGTGGTGGGCAAGGTCGAATCCATCGAGGAGCGCCCGAACGGTGAGGCGGTCCTGCACCTCGCGATGCAGCCGTCGGCGATGCATCTCATTCCGGGCAATGTGCTCGTCGACATCGCGTCGACAACGGTATTCGGCGCCAAGTTCGTGGAACTGATTCCCTCTGACGAGCCCGCGCGTCAGAGCCTGCAAGCGCATCAGGTGCTCGCAGGCAAGAGCGTCACCGTCGAGATCAACACGGTGTTCCAGCAGCTCACCAATCTGTTGTCCAGCATCGATCCCGCCAAGCTCAACGAAACGCTGGGCGCCATCGCGTCGGCCGTGAACGGCCGTGGCCACAAGATCGGGCAGGCCTTGTCGGACCTGAATGCTTTTCTCGCCAAGCAGGACCCGGCGCTGCCCGCACTGAACCACGACCTCGCGGTCCTGCCCGTGGTGAGCAACGCGTACGCCGACGCCGCGCCGGATCTCATCGGGTCGGCCGAGAATGCGATCAGGATCAGCAAATCCATCGTCGAAGAGCAACAGAACCTGGATGCGTTCCTGATCAGCTCAATCGGCTTGGCGGACATCGGCAATGAGGTGATCGGCGGCAACCGGCAGGCGTTGACCGACGTGCTGCATCTGCTGTTGCCGACCACCGATTTGACCAACGAGTACCACCAAGCGCTGTGGTGCGGGCTTTCCGGCTCGCTGGTGAACCTGCATGCTCCCAACCTGCCGGAGCCGATGATCAAGGTGTTGGTGTTCCTCGGTTTCGGCGCCGAACGCTACCGTTATCCGAGCAACCTGCCCAAAGTCGCTGCGACCGGCGGTCCCCAGTGTCACACGCTGCCCGTTGTGCCGTTTGACGTCGCGCCGCCGTTCGTGGTGGCCGACGTGGGCGCCAACCCGCAGGAGTACGGCAACCCGCAGCTGCTGCTGAACTCAGACGCGCTCAAACAACTGCTCTACGGTCCGATCGACGGTCCGCCGCGCAACACCATGCAAATTGGACAACCCGGATGACCAACTCACGCGGGATGATCATCAAGTTCGGCTCCTTCGCGCTGGTCATGGTGCTGTTGACCGTGTTCCTGTTCTTCATCTTCGGCCAGTACCAAACGGGTTCGACCACCGAGTATTCCGCGCTCTTCACCGACGTATCGCGGCTCAAGCAGGGCCAGACCGTGCGGGTCGCCGGCGTCCGGGTGGGCACCGTGAACAGCGTCGAATTGCGGGCGGACAAGAAGGTTCTGGTCAAATTCGACGCCAGCCGCGATGTGGTGCTCACCGGTGGCACCCGCGCGGTGATCCGCTACCTGAACCTGGTCGGTGACCGCTACCTCGAACTGCTCGACGGGCCGGGCAACACCAAGCCGCTGCCGGGTGGCTCGGAGATTCCGATCGACCGCACCGCGCCGGCGCTTGACCTTGATCTGCTGCTGGGTGGGCTGAAGCCGGTGACCAAGGGCCTCAAGGCCGAAGACGTCAATGCGCTCAGCGCGTCTCTGATCGAGGTTTTCCAGGGCGAGGGCGGCACCCTGCAGTCGCTGCTGTCCAAGACGTCGTCGTTCTCGAACACGTTGGCTGACAACGGCGAAACGGTGCAGGCCCTGATCGACAACCTGAACACGGTGGTGGGCACCGTCAACGCGGAGGGTACCAAGTTCTCCGGCGCCATCGATCGGCTGGAGCGGCTGATCAGCGGACTGTCCTCGGACCGCGACACGATCGGCGCCGCGATCACCGCTCTGGACAACGGAACCGCTTCGATCGCGGACCTGCTGGTCCGTGCCCGTCCGCCGTTGTCCGGCACGATCGACCAGTTGAATCGGCTGGCCCCGCTGCTGGACAAAGACAAGAACCTGCTGGACATCTCGCTGAAGAAGTTGCCCAACAACTACCGAAAGCTGACCAGGCTCGGCTCCTACGGCGCCTGGTTCCCCTACTATCTGTGCGGTCTCGCGCTGCGGGTTTCCGATCTGCAGTACCGAACGGTAGAGGTGGGCGTCACCCACCAGGTCACCGGAAGGTGTGCTGAGCCCGATGCTTAAGTACCGCGGAGCGCAACTCATTCGAGCCGGATTCATCGGCGTCGTGTTGATAGTGCTGGTCATCGCCGTCGGGCTGTCGCCCGACCAGTTGCTGCAACGGGCTACCACGGTCCGGTACCAGGCGGTGTTCGCCGATGCCGGCGGGCTGGTGACCGGCAATGACGTGACGGTGTCGGGGATCAAGGTCGGCAGCGTGTCAGGGATGTCGCTGCAGGGCGGGGACGTCCTGGTGACGTTCACCGTGAAAGGGGCGGTCGCGCTCGGGTCGGCCAGTACCGCCCACATCCGCACCGGTTCGCTACTGGGCCAGCGGGTCTTGACCGTCGAATCCACCGGCAGCGGCAACATGCGCCCGATGGCGGTCATCCCGCTGTCGCGTACCTCCTCGCCCTACTCCTTGTCCGAGGCCGTCGGTGACCTGGCCACCGACATCGCGGGAACCAACACCGACACGCTCAACCAGTCCCTGGACACGCTGTCGAACACACTGAATCAGATTGCGCCGCAGTTGGGACCGACGTTCGACGGGGTGACCCGGCTCTCGGCAACCCTGAACGACCGCAATCAGACCCTGAGTCAATTGCTCAAGGGCGCGGCCGACGTCACGCACATCCTCTCCGAGCGCAGTCAGCAACTGAACACGCTGATCCTCAACGCCGACGATCTGCTGTCGATGCTGGTGGAGCGGCGGCAGGCGATCGTGCGCCTGCTCGCCAGCACGTCCGCGGTGGCCAAGCAGCTGTCCGGCCTGGTCCATGACAACGAGGCCAAGCTGGCCCCGACGCTGAGGAAGCTGAACTCGGTCACGGCCATGCTGGAAGACAACCGTGACAATCTCGCCAAAGCGTTGCCGGGATTGGCGAAATATCAGTTGACGCAGGGCGAGACGGTGTCCAGCGGGTTCTACTACAACCCGTTCATCCCTAACCTGTTCACCCTGCAGTTCTTCCAGTGGCTGATCGACTACGCCTTCGGCTTCCGTGCCTACGGTGCGCCGGGACAACCGCCGGACAACGCGGGCCCGCGCGCACTGCTGCCGTTCCCGTTCAACCAGAACCCGGGAGGGTCGCGATGAAGCGACTCGAGTCCATCCTGCGCAGCAGGCTGCAGATCGGCCTGGCGATCGTGTTGGCGATTCTTGTGGTGGTGGGCGCCGCTGTCGCCATCCGCAACACGTTCTTCCGGCCCACCACGATCATCGCCTACTTTCACACCGCCACCGCCATCTATCCCGGTGACGACGTGCGGGTGTCGGGCCTGAAGGTCGGGACCATCGAGTCGATCCGGCCGGCGGGCACCCAGGCCAAAATGGTGATGCACGTCGATCACGGCATCAACATTCCGGCGGACGCCAAAGCGGTGATCGTCGCCCAGAACCTCGTTGCCGCCCGCTATGTCCAGCTCACGCCCGCCTACCGCTCCGCCGGCGCGGTCATGACCGATGGTGCCGTGATTCCGGTCAACCGGACGGCGACTCCCGTCGAATGGGACGAGATCAAAGACCAATTGATGAAGCTGGCAACCGATTTCGGGCCCAATAGCAGGGTGTCGACACCGTCGGTGTCGCGGTTCATCGATGCCGCCGCCAACGCACTGGGCGGCAACGGTGACAAGCTGCGCCAGACATTGGCCCAATTGTCGGAACTGGCACGGATTTTCGCCAACGGTAGCGGCAACGTGGTCGACATCATCAAGAATCTGCAGACTTTCGTCGGAGCCCTGCGAGACAGCAACGTCCAGCTCGTGCAGTTCAACGATCGGCTGGCCACCCTCACCACCGTGCTCGACGACAACAGGGACACCCTGGATGCGGCGCTGACGGACTTGTCGAGCGCGGTCGGCGAGGTACAGCGGTTCATTGCGGGCAGCAGGGACCAGACCGCCGAGCAGATCGCCCGGCTGGCCGATCTCACCCAGATCCTGGTCGACAACAAGATGGCCCTGCAGAACGTGCTGCACGTGGCGCCCAACGCAATCGCCAACGCCTACAACGACTATGACCCCGATGTCGGCAACGTACGCGGCGGCGTCGGCGTCCAGAATCTCAGCAACCCCACGAATGCCTTCTGTTCGCAGATCGGCGCGCTGGAGAACGTCACGTCGGTGGAGACCGGCAAGTTGTGCGGCCTGTATCTCAGCCCCGCCTTGAAGGTGTTCAACCCGCTGACCTTCTTCAACTTCAACTATCTGCCGATTCCGGTGAACCCGATCCTGGCCCCGGCATTCGACCCGAAGAACGTCGTGTACACCGAGCAACGGCTGGCGCCGGGCGGCGAAGGCCCGAAGCCGACGGCGCCCGAGTTGCCGCCGGCGGTCTCGGCATACACCGGCTTGCCGGGCGACACCCCCGAGGCGCCGCCGCCACCCGGTCCACCCGCACGGATACCGGGAGCCGCCATGCCGGAGCCGCCGCCGCCGAGTGTGCCGCCGGAACCGGCCCCGGCCCCGCAGAGCGTGCCGGAACTGCTGCTGCCCGCCGAGAGGCCGCAATCATGATGCGGCGCATTCGCATGATGCTGGGCATCGGATTGTGCGTCACGCTCACCGCAACCGGGTGCGCGTTCAGTGGTCTGAATTCCCTGCCACTGCCGGGCGCGGTGGGACGCGGCCCGGGCTCCGGCGTGTACCACGTCGAGGTCGCCAATGTCGGTACGCTGGAAGCTAATTCGCCGGTGATGATCAACGACGTGATCGTCGGCAGCATCCGGAAGTTGTCGGTCCGGGGCTGGCACGCCGATGTCGAGGTGTCGGTGCGGCCGGGTGTGGTGATTCCGGCCAATGCGGTGGCCAGCGTCGGGCAGACCAGCCTGCTGGGATCTATGCACCTGCAGTTGAATACGCCCCTGGGTCAGGAGCCGAGCGGTCGGCTGCAACCGGGCGCCACCATCCCGCTCAACCGGTCGTCGACCTACCCGTCGACCGAGCAGACCCTGTCCTCGCTGTCGGTGGTCCTCAATGCCGGAGGGCTGGGGCAGATCGGGGACATCATCAACAACTTCAATGCCGCGCTGTCGGGCCGGGCCGGCGATGTCCGCGATCTGCTGAACCGGCTGGACCGGTTCGTGGGCACATTCGATGCGCAGCGGGACAACATCGTGGCGTCGGTGCAGGCGCTGAATCGGCTTGCCGGCACGCTGGCCGGTCAACGGGACGTGATCACCCAGGCGCTGAACAAGATTCCGCCGGCGCTGGATGTGCTCAACCGGGAGCGGCCCCGGCTCACCACCGCGCTGAACAAGCTCGGAACGTTCAGCAACACCGCCACCAGGCTGGTCAACGACGCCGGCACCGACCTGGTGAACAACCTGAAGAATCTCGAGCCGACCATCAAGGCCCTCGCCGACGTGGGACCCGATCTGGATGCCGCCCTTGCCTATGCGCCGACGTTCCCCTTCACCCAGGGGTTCATCGACCGCTACGTCCGCGGCGACTTCGTCAACGGGTACTTCATCATCGACCTCACCAACGCCGGTTTGCGCAAGAGCATCCTGCGCGGCACCCACTGGGAACGGATTGGCGCCGAGGGTGTGCCCGCGCCGGGCGATCCGGAGTATCTGCAGTTCCGGTTCGGCGCGCCGGGGGCACCGGGTTCGTACCTGCCGGGACCGCCGCCCGCGGGCGCGCCGGTGTCTCAACAGATGCTGCCCGGTCCGCTACCGGCCGGCCCGGATCAGAGCGCGCCACCCAGCGGTCTGCCGCCGGCGGTGGCACCGGCGGAGGGGAATGGCTAGATGCTGACCCGCTTCATCCGTATCCAGTTGGCCATCTTCGCGATCGTGGGAATCATCGGCCTGTTCGTGATGGTCATCTACTACGTACAGGCGCCGACGCTGCTCGGGATCGGCAAGATGACCGTCACCCTCGAATTGCGCGAGACCGGAAACCTTTACCGCTTCAGCAATGTCACGTATCGCGGTGTGCAGATCGGCAAGGTCACCGCCGTGGAGTTGACCGAGCGCGGCGCGAAAGCGACCATGCGGCTTGATACTTCGCCGAAGATTCCCGCGGACCTGGACGCGGAGGTGCGCAGCATCTCCGCCGTGGGGGAGCAGTACGTCGACCTGCTGCCCCGAACCGACTCGCCGCCCTACCTGCACGACGGTTCGGTGATCGCCAAGAAGGACACGAAGACACCGCAGCCGATCGGACCCGTGCTGGACCAGACCAGTGCCCTGCTGAACAGCATCCCGCGGGGCAAGCTCACTCAATTGCTCGACGAGTCGTTCAAGGCATTCAACGGCGCCAGTTACGATTTCGGGTCCCTGTTCGACTCCTCGGCGCAGATCTCGGGTGACCTCAACGGTGTAGCAGACCCCGCGCGCAGGCTGACCGAGGACACCGGGCCGTTGCTGGACAGCCAGGCGCAGACCGCCAACTCGATCCGTCGGTGGGCGCACAGCCTCGCCGGATTCACCGGCCAGCTCGCGACCAACGATCCGCAGGTGCGCACCCTGCTGGAAAACGGGCCGGAAGCCCTCAACGAGGCTTCGCGGCTGTTGGACCAGATCAAGCCGACGCTGCCGGTGCTGCTGGCCAACCTGACCACGATCGGCCAGATCGGGGTGACCTACCACGCTTCGCTCGAGCAGGTACTGGTGTTGCTGCCACCGTTCACCGCCGCGATCCAGTCCTTCCTGGGCACCAAGAGCCCGACCGGGTTGGCCACCGGCGCTTTCAATCTCATAATCAGCGACCCGCCCGCTTGTACGGTCGGCTTCCTACCGCCGAGCCAATGGCGTTCGCCGGCCGACACCACCACCATCGACACGCCCGACGGCCTGTACTGCAAGCTGCCACAGGATTCGCCGATCGGGGTGCGCGGTGCCCGCAACTACCCCTGCATGGGACACCCTGGCAAGCGGGCGCCCACCGTCGAAATCTGTGACAGCGATAAGCCATTCATGCCGCTGGCGATGAGGCAGCACGCGTTCGGAACCTACCCGCTGGACCCCAACCTGCTGGCCCAGGGCATCCCACCGGACGACCGGGTCAACCAGAATCGCGAGCGAATCTTCGGACCGATAGAGGGAACACCACTGCCGCCCGGAGTGGTGCCCCCGCCGGCGGGTACGCCGGCCGCACCGGGCATCACCCCGCAGGCGCCGATGGGTCAGGTGGCCTCCATCGCGCCGCTTGACCTGGGCTCCACCCCGGCGCCGCCGCCGGCCGCCGCTGCGCCCAATCCGGCACCGTCAGCTGCTCCGAGCGCGTTCGGCCGCAACGGATTACCGCCCGGCCCGTCGGTGGCATTCGCTCAGTACAGCCCCGAGACCGGGAGTTACGTCACCCCGGACGGGCAGGTGTTCCGTCAGACGGATCTGGTGGCATCGAAGGCGCCCAAGACGTGGAGGGACATGTTCGCCATCTGACGGTGGCGCGGGCGGCCGGGTCAACCGATCCTGTCCAGCCGGAACGGCTGTTCGATATACAGGGGAGCATTGGTGCCGCAGGCGCCACTTGCGCCGGCGGTATGTTCGCGTCCCGCCAACACCGATGAGCCGAGCACACTTTCGCCGGTTTCGGGGTTCGCGGGATAGAAGTAGAAGACTTCGTGGCCGCTGAAGGTGGTGCCGTCGTCACACGTCTCCCAGTTGGGGATGTCGCGTTTGACATACCAGTTGATGCCGTCGTGCATCGTCATCGGTGCGGTCCAGCCCTGGTCGCTGACGACTTGGCCGGTGCAGTCCTGCGCGGTCGAACATGACGAGGTGATCGTCCAGGTGCTCTGAACCACCGCTTCGTCGTGATACACGGTCCTGGTCCGGGCCCAGTCGCCGATCATGGTGGCGGTGAATCTGCCGTTGAGGGCCGGATTGTAGGCCGAGGCCGCCGGGGCCGTGTGAAGCATGACTGCCGCCCCGCCAACCGCGAGAGTTGCACCGACCGTCGCAGTTATCGAACGCATCACCCGCTGCTCCTCGACGCGTGGCATTCCGGCAATTTCACGTGAAGTCACAAGATCATCGAGAAAGACGCGACATGGTCACACGCCCTCGAATTTCTCGATAAGCCATGAACTGTTGACCTTTTTTAACGTTACCCGAAGGCTGCTCGATGTCACCACCGGTTCTGGTTTTTCTTTGCTCGCGGTCTTTTGCTTGACGAAAACCAGTACCACCGCCGAATTCGGATTCAGTTCGGCGACGGCGGCCTTCACCACAGTGGCGGTGGTGGTGACTTGCGCACGCTGCGTCGACGGACCCACGATCTGGTCGGCGAACTGCTGGTAATAGGGCAGGTAGTTGTCGGTGACGCGCGATTTCGCATTGGCCAGGTCGCGGCTGAGCGTGTCTGGCGAGTAGGACAGCAGCGCCACGGCGCCGTCGCTGGCCGCTTTGACGACCTGGCGTGCCACCGCGCGATCGGTGTCCATGTCCGTCCGGTACACGAAGTAGAAGTAACCGGCACCGAACCCGGTGGTAGCCACCACCAGGGCCGTCAGCACAATCACACGCCAGCGCGACACGCCACGGCGCGCCCAGCGCGCGATCGCGCCGGTCCGGGGCCGCATCACGGGACGAACTCGATCTTGGAGATCTTGAGCTGGTCGCCTTCTCTGGTGACATCGACGACCAGCCGCCACGTCCGCATTTCGGGCTTGGCCTGATCGGGCTTGGTCAGCTCGGACTTGGCCGCCACCAGTACCACGGCTGAGTCGTCGGTCATCGACTGCACGCCGACGGCCTGCACGGCGGCCTTGGCGGCGATCTTGGATTGTTCCAAAGCCCGGACCATATCCTCGGCGCCCATCAATACGCCGGCCTTGAATTGTCCGGTGGTTTCGTCGGCGAACCGTTGCATGTCGGCTCTGGCCTTTTTCGGGTCGATCGACATCATCAGCATCACGGCGTTGCGCGCCGCCGTTGCGAATTCCTCGGTGCGCCGAGTTTGCTGGGTGACTTGCCGGTGGTGCCACACCAGATAACCGCTGCCGGTGAATGCGGCGCAGGAGACCACAATCGCCGCCGCGACGACAACGGCTTTGCGGCCCGGGCGATGAAGTCGCCGACGGCGCGGTTTCGCCGATCCGGTTTCTGCGGTCGACTCGCCGCGGTCGGCGTCATCGCGCGACGACGCCGCCTGCGCCTGGCGGCGCAACTCGCCGGCCCGAGCCCGTGCCGCCTCGGCGCGGGCCTCCACCTCGGCGAGGTCGGCATCGAGTGCGTCAGCCGAGGGTTCGCGTGGCGGCATCGATCACCTCCTCGCCCCGCAGCTACGAAAGTGTCACATTATCACCGGCCGGTGTTGATGCCGGTGCCACGGGCCCGTAGGCGGGAACTCTCAGGGCGCTTCTCCGATTGAGAGAATTTTCTTACCATCTCTGGCCAACATAATGAATTTTCTTTCCGGTTGTGGCAAATTAAGCTGGTGCGATTCATGGCGGCCGCGATCGCCGCAATGCTCGGCCTCGGTGCGGTGGGGGTGCCGCAGGCGGCTGCCGATCCGGTTACCTGTGACTACCCCGACTGCACGCCCGGTATCACCGGGCACGTCGTCCTGGGTGCGCCGTGCGACAACACCACCTACTACGTGTTCGGCACCGCCGACTACTACGTGTCCTTCGCCACCGAGCCGGGGCGGCTGATGTTCTGCGGGTCACCGCGAAGGTATGAGCCGCGATGGTTCCGGTCGCCTCCGATGGCCGGCGTGAAGATCGAGAACTCGTCCTGTGTCGAATACCCCGAGTACTACGTTGCGCAGGCGCCGGATGGCCTGTTCCTGGTCTGCAACGCCCACGACGGCAAGCAGGTTTGGGAGCGCGGCGACACCTAGTCGTGCGACGTCCACTCAGGGCCGGTTGTTCGGAATCTCGGGCCAATCCTGAAAAGGGCTGGGCCCGAAGTAATCACGATTGTGCAGCGTGCCGTCCATATCGCGGTGGTGCGCATCGTGACAGGTCGTCGGATCCCACTGTGGCCCCCAGGCTCCCGCGTTGAAGGGCTGGCCGGGGCACCAGTGGTAGCCCACCCACGGCCAGGGAACCTCGTCGTCGGCGTACGCCGCGGCCATGGTGCCGGGCGCCCAGCCGGTGGTGACCATGATCGCTGCGGCTGCGAGGCGCCTCACACTGTGCATATGCCAACGGTATCCGAGCGGGCCGCCTGTGAAAATGAAACCGCGAGAATGCATTCGCTTCAGTCCGCAGCCAAGAGCCGCCGGGTGATGCGCAGCAATCGATCCCGCAGGGTTTCGTCGTCGATGTCGGCTACCAGGGGATGGATCACGCCGACCGCGATCGCGCCGGACAGCATGGCCGCCGACACCCGCGCGTCCTCCGCCGCATCGTCGACCAGTACCCCGTAGAGGCGCGCGATGAACTGCTGAAACGGTTGGTGCGCGGCCAGTAATCGGACTACGACCGGGTCGAACTGCAAGGTGCTCGCCGCGCCCCGTCGTTGCACGGCAAGGTCTATCACCCGCTCCAGCAGAGCGTCTCGTGCCTTCGTCCGGTGGTCGTGGGCCTCGGCTGCCTCCAATGCTTCCTCGAGCCCGGCCAATTCACGTTCGGTGAGTGCTATGACTATCTGTTCCTTGGTCCGGAACTGGTGGTAAACAGCCGCTTTCGTCACCCCGACGGCATCGGCAATCATCTGCAGCGACGTCCCGCCTACGCCATGCTCGCCGATCAGCGTCAGCGCGGCGTCCAGAATTCGTGTCTGCGCGGCGCTGCGGGTGATGAACCGGAACCGGCTCTGGGACTGCACTTCGACCACACCTGGCAGCGTAGCCGACCGGCTATTGACCGAGAATAGCCGATCGGCTAGTTTCGCTGACGGGGCCAGCCGCACCACGACGCGGCTGCAAGGAGTCATTGATGACAGGGTTCGGCACCGACCGGGAAGCGGGGAATCCGCGAATCAGGTTGCGGCGTATCGACGGTGAGTCGATCCTGCTATGGACCTTGCCCGTGACGGCGGTCATCTGGATCGCCGCATTCGTCCTGTTCCCCGGCTTCAACCCACCGATGTCACCCGCGATGTCCGCACAGCAGGTGGCGGCGTTCTACCGCGATCCGGCCCACCTTCCTCAGATCCGGTACAGCATGATCGTCTTCAACTGGTTCGGCGTATGCCTCGTCCCGATCCTGGCGCTGATCGTCATGCAGATCCGCCGAATGGCACATCGCACGCCGATCTTCTCCTACGCGATGCTGGGTTGCGTGGCAGGTGGTCCCACCTTGTTCCTCATGGCCGACGTGTGCTGGTTGCTGGCCGCTTTTCGGCCGGAGCGGAGTCCGGAACTGACCCAGTTGCTGAACGATTTCGCCTGGATCACCTTCACCATCTTGGTTCCGTTTCTGATCGGACAGAGCGTGATTCTTGCTCTGGCGATCTATTTCGACGATCAGCCGCACCCGATATTCAGCCGGTGGGTGGCTCACTTCAACCTCCTCGTTGCCGCCGCGCTGGTCCCCGCGGCGTTCGTGGGTGTGTCGCTGTCCGGACCGCTGGCGTGGGACGGCCTGTTGTCGTTCTGGGTGAAAAACGTTGCCATCGGGGTCTGGATCGTGGTGATGGGCTTTGTCTTGGGGGCCGCGGTGCGGCGGGAGCGCACGCAGCTGCAAAGCCGCGAAAAGGAACCCGCCGGCGCATGAACACCGTGGCCGGTCCGCCGTGCCCCGACGCCGGGGCTCCCTCCGGGCCGTTGCATCGCCGGATCGCATGGCACTTGCGACACAACCCCAAGCGCGAGCTGTGGTTGGCGTGGTGGACGCTACTCGCCTTCTACAACGTCTTCTTCCCGATCTTCTTCATAGTGGCGCAGGTTCAGCCGCCACCGCAGCCCACGTGGGACCTGCAGACCCAGGCCCATTGGTTCGATGAGCGTCACCTCGGGATACCGGTAGGCTTCGGCATCATTTTCGCCATCACTGGCATGACCGCAATCAACAATGCCCTCATCGCCTATTCGATGCGGCGCATGTCGGTCAGTCGCGTTTTCGGGTATTCGTATCTGATCGTCTACTCGCTCAGTGCGGTCCCCGGGCTGTTGCTGCTCTGTATCGCACTGATCGTCGGAACGCTGCGACCCCAGCGCGACCCCAAAGTGCTCGGCTGGCTCTATGACTTCGCGTTCTTGTCTTTCGACGGAACGATGGGCGTGTTCCTCATCGGCTCCCTCATCTGGATGGCCGCGATTCTGATCGACAGGAATCGGGTGTTTCCCAAGTGGTTCGGCTACCTCAATCTGTGTAACGCCCTCACCGAGGTCGTCGTCGCGCCCTGCTGGATTTTCGGGCGCGGTGTGCTGGCCTGGAACGGCCAGATCGCCTGGTGGCTTGATATGGTCGTATTCGGTTGCTACCAGGTCACTTTCGTGGTGATGCTGTTCCGGATGATCCGGCGTGAAGACTTCGGTACCGGGCCGCTGCCCGACCTGTCGCGCAGGCCGGCGGCCGTGTCATGACCGACGTCACCGAACAGAGCAGGCGCGCGGGGTATGTGCCGGGTCAGCCCGACATGTGGGCCTTCGTGTTGTTCGAAACGATGGTCTTCACGGCGTATCTGGGCTTCTATCTGTTCTATCGCGCCCGCAGCCCCGAGCTGTTCCTGCACTCACAAGCGCACCTGGACCTGCACGTCGGTGTTCTGAATACTCTCGTTTTGCTGCTGAGTTCCTGGTCGGTGGCCCGGTGCGTTCAATCGTCCCGGGCCCGCGACTATCCGGCCGCGCTTCGGGACGTCGTGCTGACGGTCGTATTCGCGGCGGTCTTCGCGCTGTGCAAGGTGTTCGAGTGGAATCGATTGGTGCGGACGGGACACGGCCTGGACAGCGACGACTTCTTCACCTACTACTTCTTCCTCACCGGAATACATTTCGTGCATCTGCTGATCGGTTTCGTCGCCCTCGGCATCATCGTCTACCGGCTCCGGGTAACCAGGCGCGGGGCAAGCGAATCCCAGATGCTCGTCGAAACCTGCGCAACCTACTGGCACACAGTCGATTTCCTGTGGGTGTTGATCTTCGCGCTGTTGTACGTGGTGAGGTGAGGCGTGAAACTCAACAAGAGGTTGCTGGTCGTCTGGCTGGTGCTGGCGTCACTCACGGTGAGCTATCTGTGGATAGACCACTCCGCCGCCGGATCGCCGCGGTCCAGCGTCGTGGTCACGTCGGGCGTCATCGTCATCGCACTGATCAAGGTGCGCATCATCTTTCGCGAGTTCATGGAAGTCAGGCAAGCCCCGGCCCTGCTCTGCCGGCTGACCGACGCCTGGGTGCTGCTGATCGCGGCCGGGTTGTTCGGCAGCTACTTCGCCGGCCTGGCCGTACGCTGACGGTCTACTGCGGCGTGAAGGTCAGATGGAGCTGGTTGAGCCCGCGCAGGATGTAGGTCGGTTCGTAGTTGTAACGGCGATCATGGGCCGGGCCGTGGTGGGCTTCGTTGATGCCGATGTCGCCCATGCGGTCCAAGATGCGTTCGATGGACACCCGGCCCTCCACCCGGGCCAGCGGCCCACCCGGACAGGAGTGCACCCCACGCGCGAAAGCCATGTGTTCGCGAACGTTTTTGCGGTCAAGCTGGAATTCGTGCGGATTCTCGAATCGGCGCGGGTCCCGGTTGGCCGCACCGGGCAGCACCATCACCACGGTCCCGGCGGGAATGTCGACCCCGCCCACCCGGGTGGCTCTGCGCGCCAGCCGCGAATCGCTCTTGACCGGACTCTCCATCCGCAACGACTCCTCGATGAAACCGGGGATCAGGCTGCGGTCGTCGCGAAGCTGACGCTGGATGTCCGGCCGGTCGCCGATCACCTGTAACGCGGCACTGAGCAGCTTGGCCGTGGTTTCCTGCCCCGCGGCGAACAGGAATGTGGCAGAACGGACTACGTCGATGACCTCCGGTGTCGAGCCATCGGGGTACTTCGCAGTGGCCAGTGCGGTCAGCACATCTTCGCGCGGATGTGCGCGCCGGTCCTCAATGTAGCCAGAGAACTTCTCGTCGAGAAATTCCAGTGGGTTGACGCCCACCGTCTCGTGGTCCAGTGCACCGACCCGGCCGGGGCGATCGGCACCCAGGACGACCCGGAACTCCTTGTGGTCCTCTTCGGGGACACCGAGCAGATCGGCAATCACCAAGGTGGCGAATGGCTTTGAATACTCACCGATGAACTCGCACTCGCCGTTGACCAAAAACTCGTCGAGCTGGCGGTCGGCGAGGCGCCACATGAACTCCTCGTTCTGCTTGAGCCGGCTCGGCGTCAGCAGCCGGCTCAAGATCGACCGCGCCCGGCTGTGGTCGGGGGGGTCCATGGTGACCATGTGCTCGTACATCGGAAAGCTCGTCCGGTGCGCGTCGATCTGGGCGCTGATGTCGTCACCTTCGGGCGTGAACGGCAGTGGGGGGAAAGGACCGCCCAGTGCAACGCAATTGGAGAAGCAGTCGGTGTCCTTGTAGACCGCGGTGGCCTCTTCGTAGCCGGTGACGGCGATGACTCCATAGTGGGGCAGCCGCAGCACCGGGTTCTGGCTGCGCAGGTGGTCGAAGTACGGGTACGGATCGGGGACCAGCGACGGATCGGTGAAGAAGTCGACGGTGTCGTAGTTGCTCATGTGCTACGTGCCTCCTGGAGCCGCCCCGCGGGGTGCCGATGCTGAGTCGGCGACGAGAACCGGCGCCGCCCGAATGAGATGCTCTGCTGAGCACTTGCTTAGCATGGCGGTAATGTCAGGGTCAAGGTCGCGCGACCGGGCCGGCCGGGTCCGGTGACTACGATCGGCGTGACCACCAGGCGAGGGCAGAGGGGACGGGGTAGCGGCATGACATCGGCCCGCAGGATCGGGGCACCGGACGCGAAGAATCGCGGGTTGCTGCTCGACGCGGCCGAACAGTTGATGCTCGAAGAGGGCTACGCTGCCGTGACGTCGCGGCGGCTGGCGAGCCAGGCCGGACTCAAGCCGCAGCTCGTGCACTACTACTTCCGGACCATGGAAGAGCTGTTCCTGGCCGTCTTTCGCCGCCGCGCCGAGGAAGGCCTGCAGGCGCAGGCGCGCCTGCTGGAATCGCCGCAGCCGTTGTGGGCGCTGTGGCGGTTCGGCTCCGATCCCGGGTTTGCCCGGATCTCGATGGAATTCATGGCGCTGGCAAATCACCGCAAGGAAATGCGAGCCGAAATCGCCTACTACGCGGAACGTTTCCGCGAAGAACAACGGCGCGCGGTGTCGGCTGCGCTGCAACTCTATGGCGTCGACACCGATGATGTGCCGCCGATGGTGTGGACGGTGTTCATGACGAGCCTGTCCCGTTTCCTGGTGCTCGAGCAGGGCCTGGGAATGTCCGATGGTCACGCCGAGGCCCGGGAGTTCGTCGAACGCCACCTGCGCCGCTTGGAAGGCGAACCGGCAGCGGATGCGCTTGCGCGGGAAGCGGGTCACCAGGTCCGTATCGAACAGAGCACGCCTTTGTCTCCGTCCTTGGATACGACGACGTTCCCGTCCACCGACAGAGTGCAGTGAAATCCGGGCGCACCCGGTTGTCGCCCGGTGCTGACGCTGACCATGGCCCACTGGTCGGGGTTGATCAGCATCACCTGCTGAGTCCACGGCCTGCCCGGTGCGATGTCGGCCTGGATGTTCGGCGTGAAGGTGTAGGGGTTGTGACTGTAGTCGGAATACTTCGTCGGGTCCTGATCCCCGTAGTAGATGTCGGCGTAGATCGGGTTCCTGGCCGAGATGGTGTAGACCACCTGATGCATGGGCGGGTCTTCGTCGGCCCCGGCCTGTCCTGGACCGACCAGCCCCCCCGACGCGGCCAGCAGATATGTTGCGGCGACGCCCAGTTTGCTTGCGGTGCTTGTCATATCGCTCCTCCGGCTGCTGGGCGCGGATTGGCTGCGCGGTTCATGACCCGCTCGGCGGCCTGCCAATGCGCGTCTGCCACCCACAACCGTGCAAACGATGCTATCGCCTCATCGGCGCCGACTCCGCCGATCACCCGCTTGATCTCGGCCGCCGGACGGCGCGCCAGTGAGTTGGCGATCGAGCGCCAGCCCTTCTCGGCCGAGTCGAAGGACGCGCGCGGCAGCACCACATCCACCAGGCCGATGCGTTCGGCCTCGGCGGCGTCGACCGCAGTCCCGGTCCCCGCAAGCAACAGTGCCTTGCTCTTCCCGATCAGCGCGGCCAGCCGCTCGGCGCCGCCCCACGCCGGCATGATCTCCAGCTGCACTTGATTGAAGGCGATCTTGATGTCGTCGGCCGCCACCCGGATGTCGGCAGCCACCGCGACTTCGGCGCCACCGCCGAATGCGTGACCGTTCAAGGCGGCGATCACCGGAGCCGGGAACGCCGCGATCTCGTCGCACACGGCCCGCATCCGCTTTGCCATCGCTGCGGCATCCTGCACGGTGCGCAGGGCGCTCAGCTCCTTGAGGTCACCGCCCGACACGAACGCCCGATCGCCGGCGCCCTTGATGACCAGCGCACGTGCGCCGGCGGCCCCCTTAAGCGCGTGCTCCAGCTGCCCCATGGTCTCCAGCGAGATGGCATTGCGCGCATGCGGGCGATCGATGGTGAGCACCGCCACGCCCGTGTCGAACTCCAGGTCGACCATGTTGGTTGGCTCCTTGGGGGCGCGAGAACAGCGATATTGGCATTCTCGTCATCGGAGAATAGCATCATCGGTGCAGGTCCAGAAGTTGGCCGAGGGGGCGCCACATGCAGAACCGAATCGCGGCGGCGGTACCTGCGGTGTTCGCAGCGGCCTTGGTCAGTGCGTGCAGCGCGCCGTCGCAGGGCCAGCTCGCCAGCACCGCCACCGTGACCATCAACGGCAACGAGGTGCGCCCGGATTTGGTCAGGTGCTACCAGCAGGAGTGGTACCGGACCATTGCGCTCGGCAACGACGAGTCCGGTGCCACGGCAATCATCGACCAGCGTCACCACCCGGCAACCACCATCTCCGTGCGTTTCCACAACCTTGGCGGTTTCACCGGCACCACCACGGCTTCGCCCACCGGTGGCGGCGCCGCGGACACGCGCTTCGACGGCGGCAATTTCCTGATCAGCGGTACCGCCAACGGTGCCACCGCCGTCAAGCCGACGGAGGCTGCCACGGTGAAGTTCCAGATCCGCGCGACCTGCTGATTCTGCTCGGGCAGACCGGTATTGCGCGGGTGGTCGGAGTTGTGCTTCCCGTAGTGAGAGAATAGTATTCTCACTAAATGCGAAGGAGGATTTCATGGGTCAGCTCTCGCACCGGGAGGACGTTCCGTTCCCGCTCTTTGACGCGGATAACCACCTCTACGAACCGCCGGAGGCGCTGACGAAGTTCCTCCCCAAGGAGTACAAGGACTACGTCCAGTACGTGCAGATCAACGGGCGCACCAAGATCGCGCTGCGCGGGGTGATCAGCAACTACATTCCCAACCCGACCTTCGAGGTGGTCGCCCGGCCGGGCGCCTGGGAGGAGTACTTCAAGTACGGCAACCCGGAGGGCAAGACCAAGCGCGAGCTGTTCGGTGAGCCCATGCGCGCCATCCCGGCGTTCTTCGAGCCCGGCCCGCGCCTGGAGAAGATGGACGAGCTGGGCCTGGATCGCACGCTGATGTTCCCGACGCTGGCCAGCCTGATCGAGGAGCGGTTGCGCGACGATCCGATCGCCATCCACGTCTTGATCCATGCGCTGAACCAGTGGCTCGACGAGGTCTGGGGCTTCAACTACCAAAACCGCATCTTCACTACCCCGGTCATCACCCTGCCGATCGTCGAGAAAGCGATCGAGGAGCTGGAATGGGTGGTCAAGCGGGGCGCGCGGTGCATCCTGATCCGTCCGGCTCCGGTCCCCGGCTTTCGTGGCCCCCGGTCGTTCGCGCTGCCCGAGTTCGACCCGTTCTGGGAGCGGGTCGTCGAGTACGACCTGCTGGTCGGCATGCACTCCAGCGACAGCGGCTACTCCCGGTACACCTCCGAGTGGGACGGTGCCGACCAGGAGATGTTGCCGTTCCAGACCAATGCGATGGGCATCCTCAACGAATGGCGGCCGATCCAGGACGCGGTGGGCTCCTGGGTGATCCACGGCGCGCTCTACCGCCACCCCAAGCTGAAAGTCGCGATCGTCGAGGCCGGCTCGAAGTGGATGACCCCCTTGCTGGACGGCCTGGCCGAGGTCTTCCGCAAGGCCCCGGAAGCCTTCCCGAGCGACCCGGTCGAGACCGTCAAGAACCGGATCTACGTCAGCCCGTTCTTCGAGGAGGGCATCGACGATCTGATCAACCTCGTCGGTGTAGACCAGGTGCTGTACGGCTCGGACTGGCCGCACCCGGAAGGCCTGGCGGAGCCGACCTACTACATCAACGCGCTTTCGCACCTGCCCGTAGCGGACCAGGCAAAGATCATGGGCGGCAACCTTGGTCGACTCGTCACGGTGTGACGATCTGTCGGAACAGCCACCCTGGGAGACCATTCCCCAGATGGTCTTGAGTGCGGCGGATCGTTTCGGCGACGCGGAAGCGGTCGTGGACGGTCCGCAGCGCTTCACCTTCGCTGAGGTTGTCGACCGAATACGCCGCGCCGCGGGCGCTTTCGGCGGGTTTGGTATCGAAAAGGGTGACCGGGTGGCGATTTGGGCACCCAACTCGGCGGAATGGATCATCGCGGCCTTCGGGGTGCTCACCGCCGGCGGCGTTCTGGTGCCGGTCAATACCCGGTTCAAGCCCGCGGAAGCGGGTGACATCCTCATGCGCAGCGGGGTGAAGGCCGTCCTTGTTCAGCCGGGCTTTCTGGGCCAGGACTACTCGGCACCCGCGGGGATTCCGCTGATCGATATCAAGTCCGACTTCCTTGCCGGCGGTTCGCCGTTCGAGCGTCCGGTGAGCGGCGACGACATCTGCGACATCATCTTCACCTCAGGCACGACGGGTCGCCCGAAGGGCGCGATGATGAACCATCGCCAAACGCTGCGGATGTATGAGGAGTGGGCGACGCTGGCGGACCTGCGCGCGGGTGACCGCTACCTGCAGATCAACCCTTACTTCCACACTTTCGGGTTGAAAGCCGGGTTGGTCACCTCTTTCCTGCGCGGTGCGACGATGGTGCCGGTGGCGGTGTTCGATATCGACTCGATCGTGGATCTTATTGCGCACGAACGCATCACGATGCTACCCGGGCCACCGACGCTCTATCACTCGTTGCTGACGGTTGCCGACAAGTCCAAGCTCTCGACGTTACGGGCCGGCGTGACAGGGGCTGCCGACATCCCCGTCGAACTGGTCCGTCGCATTCATGGCGAGCTGCCGTTCCAGACGCTGATGACCGGTTACGGCCTGACCGAGGCCGGTAACGTGACCCTGTCCAGGCCCGGCGATTCCTTCGAGGATGTCGCCACGACCGCGGGACTGCCGTGCGCGGGGGTCGAGGTGCGCATCGGTGACGACGAAGAGGTGCTGGTGCGCGGTTACGGGGTCATGCAGGGCTATCTCGACGATCCCGGCGCGACCGCGGACGCGATCGACGCCGACGGCTGGTTGCACACCGGAGACCTGGGCGGCTTCGACGAGGCGGGCCGGTTGCGCATCGTCGGTCGCAAGAAGGACATGTTCATCGTCGGCGGATTCAACGCCTACCCGGCCGAGATCGAAGGGTTTCTGATCAGCCATCCCGACGTGGCCCAGGCGGCGGTCATCGGCGTGCCCGACGAGCGGCTCGGTCAGGTCGGCAAGGCTTTCGTCGTCCGGAATGGTCCGGTGGGGGAGCGGGAACTGATCGACTGGTGCCGGGGGCGCATGGCCGGATACAAGGTCCCGCGCTCAATGGAGTTCCTCGAGGCGCTACCCCTCAATGCCACCGGGAAGGTGGTCAAAGACCTGTTGCGCTGAGTCGGTGCCCTTCGTATGCGCAGAAGGAGAATTCGGTTATCACAGCATATGCGCCTTCCGCGGGCCGAAACTGCGGCACTACCGGTAGATTGGACGACAGGGGATGATAATGTCCCTCTCCGCAGGCTATCGGCAGCAGCGGGCGTACGCGCCCATTTGCCCGCTGCGACAGCCGGTGCCGAGTAGGGTTGCCGACGGCGACGCCCGTCCCAGCCGACACGGCATCGGACAATCGCGGATCGTTCCGATACCGTCGGCGGGTACCAGCGCAGATACCGACGGGCAAGCGGCAGAGGAGTTCAGATTGACCGACGCGCAACCTCGATCTCAAACCGGTGAGCTGAGGTGGGCCGTATCCGACACCATGCCTACCCGAAATCAGTTGCGGTGAAAAAGGGCGACGCACCCAACTCTGCCGCGGAGATCCGTTCTCTGGCAGATCAGGCCGAGGCGGAGGCAGCCGAAGCTGAAGCTCTTGCCGCCGCTGCCCGCGCTCGCGCCAGGGCCATCAGATTGCGCCGCGAGGCCGAAATCGTCGCAGCGCGGTCGCCGGCCCCCGGGGACGACACCGAGGCGGCGGGTGACGAAGCGGAGCCCGGGCAGCCCTCGCAAGAGGAGTCGCAGGCGGCCGAAGCCGCCGACGAGCCGGAAGATGCCGAAGCCGCAGAGCGATCCGAGGATGTCGAGGATCGGACAACCGGGGACGCGGCTGACGACGATGCGGCGGGCGCCGGTTCCCGGGGACGCCGGCGGTGGCCGGGCCGTCCCAGGCTGTCGTCGGTCGCGGCGGTCCTGGCCGTCGTCATCTCGCTCGTCGCCTTGGGTGCCGGCGTGGAAATGGCCGTGCTGCACAAGCACGCGGTCCGGGAGCGGCAGCAGGTGGCCGAGTTCGCCGCCGCGGCCCGGCAGGGCGTCGTGACGTTGACGTCGCTGGACTTCGAGCATGCCAAAGAAGGGGTGCAGCACATCGTCGAGGTCTCGACCGGAACGTTCAAAGACGACTTCCTCAAGATGGCCGACGATTTCACCAATGTCGTCGAGCAGTCAAAAGTGGTCTCGCAGGGCACTGTTCAGGCCACCGCGGTGGATCTGGACTCGATGACCGACAATTCAGCGGTGGTGTTGGTGGCCAGTACCTCTGAGGTCACCAACGCCGCCGGTGCCAAACAGGATCCCCGCAAATACCGGCTGATCGTGACGGTGACCCGTGACGGCGGACAGCTCAAGATGTCGAAAGTCGAGTTCGTCCCGTGACTTCGGAGGAAGCGACGATCACCGACGACAAAGAACAGTCGGCTGAGGCAGCGCAGACCGATGATGTGCGCTTCGGCCGGTTGAGGCGCTTCAAAGGCTGGGTGAAGAGTTGGTCAGCCCGCACGCCGGGCAAGTGGTCGGGCAAGGTCGGAATCGCCGTGCTGACCTTGTTGGTGGTGACCTCGCTGTCGGTTCTGGCCGGACTGTACTGGTTCTCCTACCGGCCGGATCGCGCGGTCGATGCGGAGGCGGCCAAGTCGGCGATCACGGCGGCCAGCGACGGGACGATCGCCATCCTCTCGTATTCGCCGGACACCCTCGACCGCGACTTCTCCACCGCCAGATCACATCTGACGGGTGACTTTCTCTCGTACTATGACCAATTCACGCAGCAGATCGTCGCCCCGGCTGCCAAGCAGAAGGCGGTGAAGACGACGGCGGTGGTGCTGCGCGCCGCGCTGACGGAGTTCCACCCTGATTCAGCGATCGTGCTGCTGTTCATCAACCAGAGCACCCAGAGCCGCGACCGACCGGAGCCCTCGACGACATCAAGCAGCGTGCTGGTCACCCTGACGAAAGCTGATGGGAAGTGGCTGATTTCGCAGTTCAATCCGGCCTAGGGGCGTGATGAGCGACGGGGACATTCACTCAATGGTGATCGCGTCGGATTACCGGATTCCCGATCCGGCCCGGGTGTGGCCGCTACTCGAGCGCAACAAGGCGGCCCTCGCCGACATCGGCGCCCACCATGTCTTGGTCTACATATCGACCCACGACTATGGCCGCGTCCTGGTGATGATCGGAGTGCACAGTCGTGAGCCGATCGTGGAACTGCTGCGTTCCCGGGTGTTTTTCGACTGGTTCGACGAGGCCGGCGTCGAGGATATCCCGGGGGTGTTCGCCGGCGAGATCGTCGAGCGGTTCATCACCACCGCGCCGACCGCGCCGAAGGTGCCCGGGGTGGTGCTGGCGGCGTTCGCAGCGGTCGAGGACGTGTCGACGCTGACCAGAGAAGTCGGGCATGCGATGGACCGATTCACCGCGGCCGGTGTCCGAAAGACATGGGTTTTCCAGGCATTCGATGATTCGCATGAGGTGCTGATCCTGCAGGAGTTTCCCGATGAGGAAAGCGCGCGGCAGTGGATCGACCACCCGGATGCCACCGCCGAATGGATGCGCGGCGGCGCGGGGGTAGGCGCCTACCCGCCGCTGTTCGTCGGTCGTTATTTCGACATGATGCGTATCGAGGCGGAGTGAGCGGATCACTCGATGTTCGTGTGCCTCTGTAACGGCATAACCAGCCAGATGGTGGCCGACGCGGTTGCGGCAGGGGCGGCGACGACCAACCAGGTTGCCGCCGCCTGCGGAGCGGGTGACGACTGCGGGCGCTGCCGACGCACGGTCCGGGCGATCATCGCCTCGGGTAGTGCGGACCGGTCCGCCCACCCGTCCTAGTGGCGTTGCTTCGGCTGCATGTTTCCCACGAGTTGCCCTAACAGCGGCGGGATTTCGAGTCGCGGCAACACCACTTCGACGAACACCATGCGGTCCTTGTGCTCGGCGGCCGCGGTGAGCGCATCATCGAGTTCACCATAATTCTGTGCGCGGAAAGCGAGGTGGTTGCCCACCCCCAGCGTGCTCGGCACCTGTGTCCATCGCCAGGCCACAATGTCGTTGTAGGGGGCGGTTTCTCCGTGGATCGCCCGTTCGACGGTGTAGCCGTCGTTGTTGACCACCACGATAACCGGCGACAACCCCTCCCGGGAGAAGGAACCCAATTCCTGCACGGTCAGCTGGGCGGCCCCGTCGCCGATCAGCAGTACCGTCCTGCGCTCCGGGTGGGCCACCGCTGCGCCGAATGCCGCGGGCAACGTGTAACCGATTGAACCCCAGAGGGGTTGGCCGATGAAGGTGACTCCCTGAGGCAGCACATGGTCGGCCATTCCATAGAACGAGGTGCCCTGGTCGGCCAGTACCACATTGCCGGGCGTGAGGGCCGCACACAGCCGGTCCCACAACATGCGTTGCGTGAGTGGCTCTTCGCGCGCGGGCGTGGGTGCCGGAGGCGGGGTGGCCGGCGGTGGGACCGGCGGTGAGGTGAGCCCGCGCTTCGTGAGAATCGCAGCCAGCGCGGTGAGCGCGGCACCCATCTCCAGGGGTGCGAAAACCTCGTCGGCCACACTGCTCTGGTACTGGCCGATGTCGATGGTGCGCGCCGGGTCGATCCGCTGACTGAAGAAGCCGCTGACCATGTCGGTGAACACCACTCCGGCCGTTACCAGCACCGGCGCCTGCTCGATGGCCGTACGGACCCGCTCGGCGCTGGCCGCCCCGGCGTAGATGCCCAGGAAGTTGGGGGAGCTTTCGTCGAGCAGGCTCTTGCCCCACATCAGGGTGGCGTGCGGCACAACGTCTGCCGCTAGCAGGGATTCGAGTTCTTCGATCGCCTGCAGGCGGTGTACCAACAGGTCGGCGAGCACGGTCAGCTGGTGGTCGCCGATCAGTTGGGCGGCGGCCTCGGTGAACAGTGCCAGTGCACGTGGGCTGGTGCCGCCGCTGTAGAAGGGCAGCGGGTCGCCGGCCGGTTCGGTGGGGAATCGGGCGACGTCGGTAGACATCAGGATGTAGCCGGGGCGCTTTTGTTCCCGCACCTCGCACAGCACCCGGTCGATTTCGCGCCGGGCCGTTGCTGGCATGAGATTGGTTTGAGCACAGGTGATTTCGCGGCTTATCCGGAAGAAGTGCTCGAAATCGCCGTCGCCGAGCGAGTGGTGCAGGGCGCGGCGGGTGGCCTGAGCGTCTTTGGACGGCCCCCCCACGATGTGCACGACGGGCACGTTCTCGGCATAGCTGCCCGCGATCGCGTTGGCGAGTGAAAGCTCTCCGACGCCGAATGTCGTTACCACAGCCGATAATCCGCGGAGTCGTCCGTATCCGTCGGCGGCGTAGCCGGCGTTCAGTTCGTTGGCGTTCCCCACCCAGCGCAGCTTCGGATGGGCCACGATGTGGTCGAGAAAAGCCAGGTTGTAGTCGCCCGGAACGCCGAAAATCTCCGTGACGCCGAGCTCGGCAAGGCGGTCGAGAAGATAGTCGCCGACGGTGTAAGCGGGATCGGTCACGAAAACGACGGTACGCCAGGCAGTGCATCTTTCGGCGATG
This sequence comes from Mycobacterium sp. NGS49, assembly GCF_059812565.1. Lineage (NCBI taxonomy): Bacteria > Bacillati > Actinomycetota > Actinomycetes > Mycobacteriales > Mycobacteriaceae > Mycobacterium > Mycobacterium sp. NGS49. The sequence continues at coordinate 57,998 of NZ_JCALCX010000007.1, forward strand.
CGGCTATTCCCGCCGGGGCACTGCAAGCGATAATGTTCGGGCCATGGCAATCAAAGAATCCCGCGAGATCGTCATCGAAGCCAGTCCCGAGGAGATCCTGGATGTCATCGCCGATTTTGAAGCGATGCCCGAGTGGTCCGAACCGCACCAGAGTGCGGAGATCCTCGAGACGGGATCCGACGGGCGGCCTTACAAGGTGAAGATGAAGGTCAAGGTCGCCGGGATCACCGACGAACAAGTGGTGGCCTACACGTGGGGCGACAACGAGGTGAGCTGGGAGCTGGTCAGCTCATCCCAGCAGAAGGCTCAGGACGGGAAGTACACCTTGATTCCCAAGGGGGACAGCACCTTGGTCAAGTTCGACCTCCTTGCAGATCCCAATGTGCCGCTACCGGGCTTCGTGCTGAAGCGCGCCGTGAAGGGAACGGTCGATTCCGCGACCAAGGAGTTGCGCGACCGGGTGCTGAAGGTGAAGAAAGCGGCTAGGTAGCCGCGGGAGACGGGACGGTGGCGGGCGGGGGGCCCCTGGCCGGAGTCAGGGTCATCGAACTCGGCGGCATCGGGCCCGGGCCGCACGCGGGAATGGTGCTTGCCGATCTCGGGTCCGACGTGGTGCGAGTGCGGCGGCCCGGGGGCATCCAGATGCCTGCCGAGGATCGTGATCTGTTGCACCGCGGGAAGCGGATCGTCGACCTGGACGTGAAGACGCAGCCCGGTGTGCTGCTGGAGTTAGCGGCCAAAGCCGATGTGTTGCTGGACTGCTTCCGGCCCGGCACCTGCGAGCGACTCGGCATCGGCCCCGAAGAGTGCGCGGCCGTCAACCCCCGGCTGATCTATGCGCGCATCACCGGCTGGGGCCAGGATGGCCCGCTGGCGTCGACGGCGGGTCACGATATCAACTACCTGTCGCAGACCGGTGCGCTGTCGGCGCTGGGTTATCGCGACCGGCCCCCGACGCCGCCGCTGAACCTGGTGGCAGACTTCGGCGGGGGCTCGATGCTGGTGTTGCTGGGCATCGTGGCGGCCCTGTACGAGCGGGAGTCCTCGGGCCGGGGCCAGGTGATTGACGCTGCGATGGTCGACGGCGTCAGCCTGCTCGCGCAGATGATGTGGACGATGAAGTCGACCGGCGCGCTGCGCGACGAGCGCGAATCGTTCCTGTTGGACGGTGGCGCCCCGTTCTACCGCTGCTACGAGACCGCCGACGGCAAATACCTGGCCGTCGGCGCCATCGAGCCACAGTTTTTCGCGGCGCTGCTGGCCGGACTGGGCCTGTCGGCCGATGACGTGCCCGGCCAACTCGACGTCGGCTCCTTCCCCCGGATGCGCGAGTTGTTCACCGAGAAGTTCGCCAGCCGCACCCGCGACGAGTGGACCGAGATCTTCGCCGGCACCGATGCCTGTGTGACACCGGTGCTGAACTGGGCCGAAGCCGCCCGCGACGCGCACCTGACCGCACGTTCGACGGTCATCACCGCGCACGGTGTGCAACAGGCCGCGCCGGCTCCCCGCTTCTCCCGGACACCGGCCCCCCCAGTGGGGCGACCGCCGGCAAAGACCACCGCGGTCACAGAAATAGGCTGGTAACGCAGTATTTGCGCCAACATGGCCCGGGCGCATGGTGACGTTGCTAGCTTGAACTCAGTGGCCGTAAAAGCATCGCGAGAATTCGTCATTGATGCGCCTCAGGAAGTGATCATGGAGGCGCTCGCCGACGTCGGCACTCTGGCGTCCTGGTCGCCACTGCACAAGAACGTCGAAGTGATCGACTACTACCCGGACGGGCGCCCGCACCACGTCAGGGCCACGATCAAGATCCTGGGCCTGGTCGACAAGGAGATCCTGGAATACCACTGGGGCCCGGACTGGGTGGTGTACGACGCCGACAAGACGTTTCAGCAGCACGGCCAACACGTCGAATACAACCTCAAGCCCGAGGGTGTCGACAAGACGCGGGTCCGGTTCGATATCACCGTCGAACCGGCGGGCCCGATTCCGGGATTCATCGTGAAACGGGCGAGCGAGCAAGTGTTGGAGGCCGCGGCCAAGGGCCTGCGAGAACGCATCATGGGCGGCAATTCAGCTCCAGCGGGCCAATAAAGTTCACGACCGATAGATGATTGCTAATTTGAACACCGATGGCCATCCAAGCATCGAGTGAAGTCGTCATCGACGCACCACCGGACGTGATCATCGACGCGCTTGCCGACATGCAGGCGGTGCCGTCGTGGTCCTCGGTGCACAAGCGCGCCGAGGTCGTCGAAACGTGGCCGGACGGTCGCCCGCGCTATGTGAAGGTGGCCATCAAGGTGGTCGGCATCGTCGACCGGGAACTGCTCGAGTACCACTGGGGCCCGGACTGGGTGGTATGGGACGCCAAGAAGACCAAGCAACAACACGGTCAGCACGGTGAGTACAACTTGAGCCGCGAGAGCGACGACAAGACGCGGGTCCGCTTCACCCTCACCGTCGAGCCGTCGGCGCCGCTGCCCGAATTCCTGGTCAACCGGGCGCGGAAGAAGATCCTCGATGCCGCGACCGAGGGGTTGCGACGCCGGGTGATGGGCAGCTAGCCGTCGCGCAGGCCCGCCAGTCGCCTGACCGCCTCGTCGAGGGTGTCCTGCCGTTTGCAGAAAGTGAAACGCACCAGGTGATTCCACAGCTCGGCGTGTTGGGCGGTCGGATCGCAGAAGGCCGTCATGGGGATGGCGGCCACCCCGACCTTCTCCGGTAGCGCCGCGCAGAAGTCTGAGCTGTCGTCGTAGCCCAACGGACGCGGGTCGGCGCACAGGAAATAGGTGCCGTAGCTGTCGTGCACCTCGAAGCCCACGTCGGTCAGTCCCTTCGCGAGCCGGTCCCGACGGGTCTGCAGCGAATCGCGCAGGGCCGCGACCCAGTTGTCCTGGGTGTTCAGTGCCAGCGCCACAGCGGGCTGGAAGGGCGCCCCGCCCACGTAACTGAGGTACTGCTTGGCCGCGCGCACGCCGGTGATCAGATGTGCCGGTCCACATGCCCAACCGATTTTCCAACCGGTGCAGTTGAACATCTTGGCCGCGCTCGAGATGGTGACCGTGCGCTGCGCCATGCCGTCGAAACCGGCCAGCGGCATATGGGTGTGACCGTCATATACGAGATGCTCGTAGACCTCGTCGGTGATGACCAGTAGGTCGGCCGACACCGCGATCTCGGCGATGGCCTGCAGCTCGGGCCGGCTCAGGACCGCGCCGGTGGGGTTGTGCGGCGAGTTGACGATCAACGTCTTCGTCCGGGGCGTGACCGCGCGTCGCAGCGCGTCGGCGTCCAACGCGAAACCTTGCCCGTCGGCGATCAGGGGTACCGCGACCCGGTGGGCGCCGGCCATCGCCACCACCGGGGAGTAGGAGTCGTAGAACGGCTCGATCAGCAGTACCTCCGAGCCAGGTTCCACCAGACCCAGCACCGCGCCGGCAATGGCCTCGGTGGCGCCGACGGTGACCAGCACTTCGGTGTCGGGGTCGTACTCGATGCCGAAACATCGGCGGCGCTGCGCGGCGATGGCCTGTCTCAGAGTGGCGATGCCCAGGCCCGGAGGGTACTGGTTGACGCCGTCGGCGATGGCGTCCTGCGCGGCCTTGAGCATCTCGGGCGGGCCGTCCTCGTCAGGAAAGCCCTGGCCGAGGTTGACCGCGCCCACCCGCGCAGCCAACGCCGACATCTCGGCGAATACCGTGGTCGCGTAGGGTTGCAGCCGGCTGACGGTCATGGTGGTCGAGCTTAGGTGCTGCGGGGACGCGAGCTGCTTCGCAGGACGCGCCAGCTACTGGCCTGCGAGGCCGGGCGGTCCAGAACTCCCAGCGGTTCCGGCAAAGCCGATCAGCCCGACAGCACCGCCGTCACCGCCTGCGGCGCCAGCCCCGCCGGGCACGCCCACACCGATACCGGCGCCGCCGGCGCCCCCTGCGCCGCCGGCGCCGCCGAGTCCGACCAGCCCCACATCACCACCGTCACCGCCCGTGCCGCCCGACCCGCCGGGCGCATTGAGCAGCGGGTTGTTGCCGGTTCCGCCGGCGCCACCAATGCCGCCCGAGCCGCCGATACCGATCAACCCGACACCGCCACCTGCGCCGCCGCCGCCGCCGATCCCCATCTTGTCGCCGTTGCCACCGCCGCCGAAGCCACCGATACCGCCGCCGCCTCCGAAGCCGAAGAATCCGCCATCGCCACCTGCACCGCCTTCGCCTCCAACTCCTCCGGTGGCGCTGCTACCGATGAGATTGCCGCCGCCCCCGCCGGTGCCACCGTTGCCACCCCAACCGAACAGCAGCCCGCCGCGCCCTCCGTTGCCGCCCGCTCCCCCGGTCCCTCCGATGCCGGTCCCCGCCTCCGTCCCGTTCCCACCGCCGCCGCCGGCCCCGCCGGCACCGAACAGCCCGGCGGCCCCGCCGACCCCGCCGGCCCCGCCCATATCCCTTCCGGCGGCGGTGCTCGCGCCGCTTCCGTCCCCGCCGATCCCGCCGTTTCCGTACAGCAGTCCACCGGCACCACCTGCGCCGCCTGCGCCTGCACCCCAGGCTTCGCTGGTCCCGCCGGCCCCGCCGTTTCCGAAAAGGCCCGCATTACCACCCGAGCCGCCAGGCTGCCCGAACGAACCGATCCCACCGATGCCGCCGTTGCCGTATAACAGCCCGCCGGCCCCGCCAGCTCCGCCGGGCGCGCCTGCTCCGCCCGCACCGCCGGCTCCGCCGTTGCCGATGAGCCCCGCATTGCCACCTGAGCCGCCACGCTGCCCTGCTGCGCCCGGCGCGCCAGCACCACCGCTGCCGTACAGGACCCCGCCGCTTCCGCCGGACTGCCCCGGCACAGTCGCGTCGGCTCCGTTGCCGATCAGGGGGCGCCCCAACACCGTCAGGCTGGGCGCATTGAGGAGATTGAGGGCTTGCTGCCCGACGGTTTGCAGTGACACGGCATTCGCGGCCTCGGCCCCGGCGTAGACAGCGCCGCCGGCCCTCAGCGCCTCGACGAACTGGACGTGCAACGCCGCTACCCGAGCGCTCAGCGCCTGGTAGGCCTGTCCGTGTGCCGAAAAAAGCGATGCGACTGCCGCGGATACCTCGTCACTCCCCGCCGCCAGCACCCCGATGATCGGAACCGCCGCGGCGGCGTTGGCGGCGTCGATCGCCGAACCTATGGCCGTCACGTCTGTTGCCCCCGCAGCCAGCGCCTCTGGTGCCGCCAGTACGTAAGTCAAGAATGATCTCCGATCTCTGACCAGCAAAGGGCAACTTCTGAGCACCTGCGATCCGTGGCGCTGTGACACCGTATCTTCGGTCGGCAATAATTCCAGATCAAGATTCGAGGAATTGATTAACTTCTGGTGAACCCCTTTACGGGACTGCTGGGACTCGTCACGCTCCCGCCCAACCAACAGGTTGGCCGAAGCCCCTGTTAGTGTTCCCCTGCTGGACCTAATCTTTAAGACGGATCCAAACCCCCTTTTTGGAACAGGAAACCGACATGTCCGAAGAAGCCTTCATCTATGAGGCCATCCGTACGCCGCGCGGCAAGCAGCGAAACGGCGCGCTGAACGAAGTCAAGCCACTGAACCTGGTCGTGGGTCTCATCGAGGAACTGCGCAAACGCAACCCCGACCTCGACGAGAACCTGATCAGCGACGTCATCCTGGGATGCGTCTCACCCGTGGGCGACCAGGGTGGCGACATCGCCCGCGCCGCGGTGCTGGCCTCCGGCATGCCGGTCACCTCCGGTGGCGTGCAGCTCAACCGCTTCTGCGCCTCCGGCCTCGAGGCCGTCAACACCGCCGCGCAGAAGGTGCGCTCGGGCTGGGACGACATGGTGCTCGCCGGCGGCGTCGAGTCGATGAGCCGGGTGCCGATGGGCTCCGACGGTGGCGCCATGGGCCTGGACCCGGCCACCAACTACGACGTGATGTTCGTCCCGCAGGGCATCGGCGCCGACCTGATCGCCACCATCGAGGGCTTCTCCCGCGATGACGTGGACAACTACGCGCTGCGCAGCCAGCAGAAGGCCGCCGAGGCGTGGTCGGGCGGTTACTTCGCCAAGTCCGTCGTGCCGGTCCGCGACCAGAACGGTCTGCTGATCCTCGACCACGACGAGCACATGCGGCCCGACACCACCAAGGAAAACCTGGGCAAGCTGAAGCCGGCCTTCGAGGCCCTCGCGGCCATGGGTGGCTTCGACGACGTGGCGCTGCAGAAGTACCACTGGGTGGAGAAGATCAACCACGTGCACACCGGTGGCAACAGCTCGGGCATCGTCGACGGCGCCGCGCTGGTGCTGATCGGTAGCGAGGCCGCGGGCAAGTCGCAGGGCCTGACTCCGCGTGCGCGCATCGTCGCAACCGCGACCAGCGGCGCCGACCCGGTCATCATGCTGACCGGTCCGACACCGGCCACCCGCAAGGTGCTCGACCGCGCCGGCCTGACCGTCGACGACATCGACCTGTTCGAGCTCAACGAGGCGTTCGCGTCGGTGGTGCTGAAGTTCCAGAAGGACCTGAACATCCCCGACGAGAAGCTCAACGTCAACGGCGGCGCGATCGCCATGGGCCACCCGCTGGGTGCCACCGGCGCGATGATCCTGGGCACCATGGTCGACGAGCTGGAGCGCCGCAACGCCCGGCGCGCGCTGGTGACGCTCTGTATTGGCGGCGGCATGGGTGTCGCGACGATCATCGAGAGGGTGTAAGTACATGGCCGACAACACCATTCAGTGGGATAAGGACGACGACGGAATCGTCACCCTGACGCTGGACGACCCGTCGGGGTCAGCCAACGTGATGAACGAGGCTTACATCGAGTCGATGGGCAAGACGGTGGATCGTCTTGTCGCCGAGAAGGATTCGATCACCGGCGTGGTGATCACCAGCGCCAAGAAGACCTTCTTCGCCGGCGGTGACGTCAAGAGCATGATCCAGATCGGGCCGGAGAACGCCGGTGAGGCCTTCGACATGGTCGAGAACGTCAAGAAGCAACTGCGTACGCTGGAGACCTTGGGCAAGCCCGTCGTGGCGGCCCTCAACGGCGCAGCACTGGGCGGCGGCCTCGAAATTGCACTGGCGTGCCATCACCGGATTGCGGCCGACGTCAAGGGGTCGCAGTTCGGATTCCCCGAGGCGACGCTGGGTCTGCTCCCGGGCGCCGGCGGTGTCACCCGCACCGTGCGCATGTTCGGCATCCAGAACGCCTTCGTCAACATCCTGTCGCAGGGCACCCGGTTCAAGCCGGCCAAGGCCAAGGAACTCGGACTGATCGACGAGTTGCTGCCGACCGTCGAGGAGTTGGTGCCGGCCGCCAAGGCGTGGATCAAGGCCAACCCCGACAGCCACGAGCAGCCGTGGGACAAGAAGGGCTACAAGATGCCCGGCGGCACACCGTCGTCGCCGGGCTTGGCGTCGATCCTGCCGTCGTTCCCCGCGTTGCTGCGCAAGCAGATCAAGGGTGCGCCGATGCCGGCGCCGAAGGCGATCCTGTCGGCCGCGGTCGAGGGTGCCCAGGTCGACTTCGACACCGCCAGCCGCATCGAGAGCCGGTACTTCACCACGCTGGTCACCGGCCAGGTGTCGAAGAACATGATCCAGGCGTTCTTCTTCGACCTGCAGGCCATCAACGCCGGCAAGTCACGCCCGGACGGCATCGAGCCGGTCAAGATCAACAAGATCGGCGTGCTCGGCGCCGGCATGATGGGCGCCGGGATCGCCTACGTCTCGGCCAAGGCCGGTTACGACGTGGTGCTCAAGGACGTCAGCATCGAAGCCGCGGAAAAGGGCAAGGGCTACTCGCAGAAGCTGGAAGCCAAGGCGCTGGAGCGGGGCCGCACCACGCAGGAGCGCAGTGACGCTCTGCTGGCCCGCATCACCCCGACCGCTGACCCTGCTGACTTCAAGGGTGTCGACTTCGTGATCGAGGCGGTGTTCGAGAGCCAGGAGCTCAAGCACAAGGTCTTCCAGGAGATCGAGGACATCGTCGAGCCCAACGCATTGCTGGGCTCGAACACCTCGACGCTGCCGATCACCGGTCTGGCGACCGGCGTCAAGCGGCAGGAAGACTTCATCGGGATTCACTTCTTCTCGCCGGTCGACAAGATGCCGCTGGTGGAAATCATCAAGGGCGAGAAGACTTCTGACGAGGCGCTGGCCCGGGTGTTCGACTACACGCTGGCCATCGGCAAGACCCCGATCGTGGTCAACGACAGCCGCGGCTTCTTCACCTCACGCGTCATCGGCACCTTCGTCAACGAGGCGTTGGCCATGCTCGGCGAAGGCGTGGAGCCGTCCAGCATCGAGCAGGCCGGTTCGCAGGCCGGTTACCCGGCGCCGCCGCTGCAGCTCTCCGACGAGCTCAATCTGGAGCTGATGCACAAGATCGCCGCAGCTACCCGTAAGGGTGTCGAGGATGCGGGCGGCAAGTACGAGCCCCACCCGGCAGAAGCCGTGGTGGAGAAGATGATTGAGCTCGGCCGCTCGGGCCGTCTGAAGGGTGCCGGGTTCTACGAGTACTCCGACGGCAAGCGTTCCGGCTTGTGGCCGGGGTTGCGGGAGACCTTCAAGTCCGGTTCCTCGGAGCCGCCGCTGCAGGACATGATCGACCGGATGCTGTTCGCCGAGGCGCTGGAAACCCAGAAGTGCCTCGACGAGAACGTGCTGATGACTACGGCTGATGCCAACATCGGATCGATCATGGGCATTGGGTTCCCGCCGTGGACCGGTGGTAGCGCGCAGTACATCCTCGGTTACGAGGGCCCGCTCGGCCGGGGCAAGGAAGCCTTCGTGGCCCGCGCCCGCGAGCTGGCCGAGAAGTACGGCGACCGCTTCCTGCCGCCGGACTCACTCACCTAACACTGCCGAGCAGTCGCAAAATCGCCCTTTTGCCTAGCAAAATGGGCGATTTTGTGTCTGTTCGCGCCACAAGGTCGCCCAGGCAGCCCGTCCCCGTTGTCGCCGCTGCCCGGCCGTGCAGCGCTGCCAGCTCAAGAAATGATGTTGTATCGCTTTTGCCGACAGCAATTCGACCAAGCTCTATCAAGAAAAATACGGAACCGTCACTTCCACTTACGTAACCGTCGCTTTTGCCTACGTAACCGTAACTTTCACACGTGTTGCTCCTATACCTGCAAATTGCCCTCAATAATCGTCAATTGTTCGTCGAGCTAGCGTTGAAATTGCAATTGCGCGTATGGGAAGCTGGCCGTTCATATGCCGTGGAGAGGATGGATTTGATGTCGTTTGTGATCGCCGCTCCGGAACTGCTGGCGTCGGCAGCGCAGAGCATCGCCGGCATCGGTACGTCGCTGAGTGCGGCGAACGCCGCGGCGGCGACGTCGACAACTCGAGTGCTGGTGGCCGGCGCCGATGAGGTGTCGGCAGCTGTTGCGTCGCTGTTCAGCGGTTACGGCGCGCAATATCAGTCGTTGAGCGCCAAGGCTGCGGAGCTACATCGCGGACTTGTGCAAACGATGAATGCTGCCGGTGGGGCGTACGCTGCCGCGGAGGCGGCCGGTGCTGCGCCACTGCAGGCGTTGGAGCAGAACCTGCTGGGCGTGATCAACGCGCCTACCGAGACATTGTTCGGGCGTCCGCTGATTGGCAACGGTGCTAATGGATCGGTAGCGAGTCCCAATGGCGCTGCCGGTGGCATCTTGTACGGCAACGGCGGGAACGGTTTCTCCCAAACGGCTGACGGGCTGGCCGGCGGTGCCGGTGGTGCTGCGGGCTTGATCGGCAACGGCGGCAAAGGTGGTGCCGGCGGGCCCGGAGCCGCCGGGGGAGCCGGTGGTGCCGGCGGATGGCTGCTCGGCAACGGCGGCGCTGGTGGCGTCGGCGGTGCGGCGGTTGTCGGAAGGGGTGGCGTCGTCGGCATCGGCGGCGCTGGTGGCGCGGGCGGCAACGCGGGATTGTTCGGCTGGGGCGGCAACGGTGGGGCCGGCGGCCCCAACACCTTCACCTCTGGAACGGGCGGGGTGGGCGGCCACGGTGGTACCGGTGGTGTTCTTCTTGGGCCGGGCGGTGACGGCGGCGCCGGCGGTAACGCCGTGACTGGAACGGGAGGTACCGGAGGCGCCGGCGGTACGGCACGCGGTCTGCTCGTCGGGCAGGGTGGTCACGGAGGCGCGGGCGGAGTGGGCGGCATCGCCGGCGGCGCCGGGGGCGTGGGCGGCGCCGCACAAGGGCTGTTGTTCGGCCTTGGCGGGAACGGCGGTGATGGCGGCGCCAGCATCGGCTCCGGTGTCGGCCTTGTCGGCACCGGCGGTGTCGGTGGCGTTGGCGGCGACAGCAGCGCCTGGGTTGGCTATGCCCAAGGCGGCGCGGGTGGCTTGGGTGGCGTCGCCCTCGGCACCGGTGGCGCGGGCGGCGGGGGCGGCACGGGCGCCGCTTTCGTGGGCATCGGCGTAGGGGGATTCGGCGGCCTAGGTGGCGCCGCAGCTACCGGGGGCGGGGGTGGGCAGGGTGGTCAGGGCGCTGCGCTCGTCGGCTTGGGCGCCGGCGGTGTCGGGGGCCGCGGCGGGTTCGGAACTACCGGCGGGGTGGGCGGGCAGGGTGGTCAGGGCGCTGCGCTCGTCGGCGCCGGGGCCGGCGGCACGGGCGGTGACGGCGGTGGTTCGGCCGGCGGGACTGGCGGCAATGGCGGCGATGGCGGTGACGGTGGCGGCCTGCTCAGCCTGGGCATCGGCGGGAACGGTGGCGACGCCGGCACTGGCGTCGGGCCTGCCGACGGCGGCAACGGCGGCAATGCCGGGTTGATTGCCGACGGAGCCTTCAATCCGTCGCTGGTGGGAATCGGCGGCAATGGCGGCAACGGTGTCAACGGCGGAAAGGCCGGCACCGGTGGCAGTGGCGGCGTGTTCGGCGGCTTCACCGGGTAGTGGGTACCGCGCTTGCGCAGTGCGCGTCGGCTACGGCGGCCCGGCTACGCCAGGCATACCAGCCAGCAGCCCGCGTTTGCCACCCTGCCCGCCGGGTTGCCCGTTGACGCCCGCACCGCCGTTTCCGCCGTTGCCGATCCACTGGGCGCTACCGCCGTCGCCGCCGAAACCACTTTGGGAAATAAGCGGAAGGCTCGAAGTGGCGCCGGCGTTGCCGCCGCTGCCGCCGTTGCCGAAGAACAATCCGCCATTACCGCCGCGCCCGCCGTTGGCAGCTTCTATCACCGAGCCGAGCGCGCCGGAGGTGCCCCCGTTGCCGCCGGCACCGCCATTACCGAAGAATCTGGCGTTGCCGCCCAACCCGCCGTGTTGGCCATTGCCAGTCCCCAGGATGATTCCGCCGGTGCCACTGTCGCCACCGTTGCCGCCATTGCCGGCGTTGCCGCCATTGCCGATGATGCCGCTCATCCCGCCATTGCCACCTGCGCCGGCGCTGCCGCCGTTGCCGCCGGCACCAGCGCCGCTGCCACCGCTGCCGCCGCTCCCGCCGAACCCGCCCTGCCCACCGTTGCCGTATAGCATGCCGCCGTTGCCGCCGTTGCCGCCGTGACCATCACTGTCCCCACCGGCGCCACCAAGGACCTTGCCGACTACGCCATCGCCGCCGGACCCGCCGTGGCCGCCGGCCCCGCCATTGCCGAATAAGACGGCGCTTCCGCCATTGCCCCCATTACTGACTACGCCGCCCCCTCGGGCGGCCTGCGTGGCGTTCGCGTCCACGATGCCATTCCCGCCGTCTCCGGCATTTCCGCCGAGCCCGCCATCGCCGTACAAGTACCCGCCGTTGGCGCCATCAGCACCGGCCCCGCCCAAACCGGCCCTACCGCCGGTGCCAGCAGGAGCATCGGTACCGGTGCTATCGCCACCGTTCCCGCCGCTGCCACCAGCTCCACCTGTACCGATCAGCAGCCCGGCGCGCCCAGCGGCGCCACCGGCGCCCCCGTTTCCGCCGTCGTTGCCATTTGCTCCTACCGCAGCCGCCCCGGCCTGCCCGCCGGCCCCACCCGATCCGCCGCGGCCGCCATCGCCGAACAGGATCCCGCCAGCACCACCTGCTCCGCCAGTACCGCCGGCAGTGCCGGGTTGACCGACTGCGCCGGCGACGCCGGCACCACCCGCGCCGCCCGCGCCGCCCGCACCCCACAGGCCCGCGGGCCCGCCGGTGCCCCCAGGACCTCCTGGAACCCCGGACCCGCCATTGCCGCCGTTGCCGAACAGCAGCCCGCCTGCTCCACCGTTCTGGCCGGTACCCGGCGCACCATCAACGCCGTTGCCGATCAGCGGACGCCCAAGCAACGTTTGGGTAGGTGCATTGATCACGTTGAGCAGCTGCTGCAGTGGAGATGCATTGGCCGCCTCCGCGCTGGCGTACGCGCTTGCTCCTGCGGTCAACGTCTGAACCAACTGCTGATGGAACGACGCCGCCTGCAGGCCGACCGCCTGATAATTCTGGGCATGCATTTCGAAAATGCCCGCGACCACCGCGGAGATCTCGTCCGCCCCGGCGGCTAACAAACCCGTCGTCTGTTGGGCCGCGGTGGCGTTTGCCGTCGCTATCGAAGAACCGATACGCGTCAAGTCTGTCGCGGCGAAATCAATGAACTCCGGCGCGGTTGTCACGAATCCCATGGGTGTGTCCTCTCGCGATCGATAGGCCCGCCGCCGAGGCTATCGGCTTTCGGTACCGGGTGGACGGTATTCCGCTGGAAATTCAATGGGGTTGCCTGCGGGTTGGGCTGGCAATTCGGCAAACGTTGCCCCTGCGGTGATGGTCGCCTTGTCGACCGCGATCTCGACGGGTGGCGGCGTGTCTGCATCCCCAGCCTCGGCTTCGGCTGTAGCGGCGGCCAACGACGCTTACCGGGCTGCCGCTCGGCCGGTCGCGCTGCCGGCGGTTGCAGTGCTACCAAGCCAGGACGACGCTCACCGACTTGACAAGCCCTGCCAAGAAACGCAATTCGGTGGTCAACAGGCGCCCAGCCAACTGTCAGCGCGACCATCGACGCTGCGATGGACGGTCGGAGGTAACTACGGGCTCAGGGCTGCGCAGCGCTACCGATCGAGCCGCTTCGCGGGTCGGACTGTGCAGCCGATATCGGGGACGTGCGCAAAGACAACTGAAAGTCGAGCGGACTCTGTTACAAGGTCGAAGTTGCCGTTAACCTGTGTCGATGGGATGTATCGGGCCGTCGAATTTCGGTGTGACCTGGCGGCTGAGATCCCGTGATAAACCTCTCCGAACCTGAACCGCACGGTCATCTTCTGGGTAGCGGACGCTGCGACGAGCGAGGAGTGCGGACGCATGTCAGGACCCGTAGGCGTCATCAGCCGCGCAGACGCCGACTTCGTACCGCCCCCGCGTGCGTCTCTCTACGATGTGCCGTCACTCCTCGATGGCTGGTCAGAGCGCGACCCAGGGTCGTATGCGGCCACCCTGGATGCCCGCGCGTACCTCAGCGCGGCCGTGCAGGGTCTGCGGAATCCGCAGCATGAACAAGTCGCCAAATCGCGTGCACTGCACGATGTTTCGATCACCAGGTCGCTGTCGAGGCAACTCGCTGCAGCCCGTCCGGTGGCCGTGATGGGCGGTCACGAGATGGCTCGCAACGATCACGGTTATCGCCTCGTGGCCGAATGCGCGGCAGCGCTCACCCGGGCAGGCTTTACGGTCCTGTCCGGTGGCGGGCCCGGCGCGATGGAAGCCGCTCACCTAGGTGCATCGTTCGCCAACGCCGCGCCATCGGAGCTAGAGGCGGCTTTGACCCGCATCGCCTCAGACACCGCCGCGCTCACCTTCCCCTTGAAGCCGAGCGAACTGATCAAAGGCGGCAGCTTCTGCCCAGAATCGCTGGCAGCTCTGCACCGGTGGCAAACCCCCGCGTTCGCCGTGGCCAGCGGCTTGGACACGCGGCCGGTATCTATCGGAATTCCAACCTGGTTATACGGCTACGAGACGCCGACGCCGCTCGCATATAGGCATGCCAAGTATTTCGATAACTCCATCCGGGAGGATGGCTTGTTGGCTGTTGCGCTTTACGGTGTTCTCTATGCGCCGGGGAAGGCCGGAACACTTCAAGAAATATTTCAGGACGCTGCCCAGAATTACTACAGCACTGCAGGTGATCACCGCCCTATGGTGTTTCTTGACCTTGACAGTAGCTGGTCCGCGAGATTTCCAGTCAAACCCATACTCGATAATCTTTTCGCCGGTACGGACCGGACCTTTCTGCATTTCGTCACGACGGTCAAAGAAGTGATCACCGCGTTCGAGAGCCATGCGCCAAAACTCGAACGACGGCATTCGCGTGCCCGCGAGTTGTGGAATTACGACCGCGAGGCGGATGCCGCGCATTAATGAGCTCCAAGCTGACGTGACCCTGGACGCCGAGCGTCCGAACATCGTGAAGCTGGGGCTAGAGTCCGTCTATGCGTTTCGGTCTCTTCATCCCGCAGGGCTGGCGGATGGACCTCGTCGGCATCGAACCCGAGCGGCACTGGGCGGTGATGCGCGATCTGGCAACCTACGCCGACGGCGGAGTCTGGGATTCGCTGTGGGTCTACGACCACTTCCACACCGTCCCGCTGCCCAGCGACGAGGCCACCCACGAGGCGTGGTCGTTGATGTCGGCGTACGCCGCGGTCACGTCGCGAATCAAGCTGGGCCAGATGTGCACCGCGATGAGCTATCGGAACCCGGTGTACCTCGCCAAGGTTGCGGCCACCGCCGACATCATCTCCGGCGGCCGCATCCAGATGGGCATCGGTGGCGGCTGGTACGAACACGAGTGGCGTGCGTACGGTTATGGATTCCCGTCTGCCGGTGTGCGGCTGGCACGCCTGGACGAGGGCGTGCAGATCATGCGCGACGCCTGGCGCGACGGCAGAGTCAGCTTCGCGGGTAAGCAGTACCAGGTCGACGGCGCCATCGTGGCACCGAAGCCGCTGCAGAGCAATGGAATTCCGCTGTGGATCGCCGGCGGCGGTGAGAAGGTGACATTGCGCATCGCCGCGGCTTATGCGCAGTACACCAACTTCACCCCGGAACTGGGAGCGTTCGCCCACAAGTCCGAGGTGCTCGCCGGGCACTGCCGCAAGCTGGGCACCGATTTCGATGCGATCGTGCGATCGGCGAACTTCACCGCGGTGGTCGGGACATCGGAAGCCGAGGTGAACGACCGCAAGAAGCGGGTGCGTGACCGATTGGACGGCTATCTGCCGGACGCGGTGGCGGATTCGATGGTCGGTGGTATGCCCGATTCGGCAATGGGCACCACCGAGCAGGTGATCGAGCGACTCGCCAAGGTTCGCGATCTCGGCTGCGAGTACGCGATCTGCTACTTCCCCGAAGCTGCCTACGACCGATCCGGAATTGAGCTGTTCGAACGGGAAGTGATCCCGGCGCTGAGTTAATCGCTCGTGCGCGTGAATGTTTGGGTGAAAGCGGTGTTCACCGCGCAGGCTCCGGTTTGTTCCTGATGTCCGTCGCCGGTGAGCACCTGGATCGGATTCTGCGCCGGCTGCGGCAGCGGAAACTGGGCGATAGCACTGAAATGCGTTGTGCCACCGGCTGGACACTGGTAGTCAGATTCGGCGTTCAACGACCAGATGCCGTTGGCGAAAACCAGCGGCGAGTCTCCGGATTGTCCGTGGAAGTAGCTCATACACCGCTCGCCGGTGCGCAGACATGCGGTGGTCACCGCGGAATCGCCCGGCTGCGAGGGTGTTCCGTCAGGGAAGCTCCGCAGCACGCGGTAGCGGCCGTGTAATGCTTCGGCCGGCGATACCACCCGCGGCGCCTCGATTACCGGGTCGGCAACGGTGCTGACGTCCAGATTGCCGGTGGGAGTGAGGGTTACGGGTCGCTTATCCCGACAGGTACTTGCGCTGGTACGGGTGAACTCGCCGGTGAGCGAACCGTCAGGATCCAGTTGCAGCGTGAACACCTGCCAAAACTCCGATGACAGGGAGCCGCACTGATCGGTGACAAGGGCCACCGCCAGCCACCGTCCGTCGATCTCGTCGAACACCATCGTCGCGGCGAACCCACTGCCACTGCCCAGATACGCCGCTGTCGCCACGCATCCGGCACCCCCGCACACCGAGCGGAGCCCGTAGCTGCCGGTGGCCGGCGCCGGCCCGCGGCCGTTGCCGTCGAGATCGGTGGCGGCGCCGAAATCCGCACGGTAGACGCCGTTCAACGGGCCGGGAACCAGCGGCCGTGCGGAGGTAGGGGGCGGCGTACTGACGGTCGCCTGCGTCGAGATGCTCGGCGTGGGGGCCGCGACGGGTTTTTGGGTGAGTCTGGAACCGACGATCAGGCCGCCGCCGATCAATAGGGCGACGCCCGCCACCGCGGCGAGCACGGCAACCGGGCGTTTGCGGCTCGGGACGGCGACGGGCGCGGTGACGGGCGCGGTGACGGCGTCGGCCCTGGTGGTGACCGGGGGACCGAGGTGTCTGCGAAGTTCGGTGGCGAACTCGCTGCAACTGCCGAATCGGTCGGCCGGTTCCTTCGCCATTGCCCGCACAAACACCGGATCCAGATCGCCGAGTTCGGCACGGCGAGCCCCTATCGAGGGTGGCGGCGCGAAAACATGCTGGGTGATGACGACGGTGGGATTGGGGTCAGGATACGGCGGTGCACCGGTCAGCAGGTGAAATGCCGTACAGGCCAATGCATATTGATCGGCCCGACCGTCCACCGGATCACCTTTGAGTTGCTCCGGCGCGGCATAGGCCACCGTGCCGACGGCAACGTTGGTCTCGGTCAGCCCAGCCGAATCGTCGATGCGGCGGGCGATGCCGAAGTCGGCCAGGTAGACCCGCTGGTTCTGCCCGTCGGGATCGGCCAGCAAGATGTTGGCCGGCTTGACGTCTCGGTGCAGCAGGCCGCGGTGATGGGCATAGTCCAGCGCTGAGGCGACCGCAGTGACGATGGTCAGCACCTCGTCGACCGGCATGCCCGATTGGTAACGCTCGTCCAACAGGCGATCGGCATCGGTGCCTGCGACGTAATCCATCGAGATCCAGAATCGGCCGTCGTACTCGCCCCGGTCCTGGATCCCGACAATGTGCGGATGGGACAAACCCGACGCCAGATCGGCCTCACGGGCGAAGCGCGCCCGATACTCCGCATCGCCGGTGAACTCCGCGGGCAGGACCTTCAGGGCGTCCTCGCGCGGCAGCCGCGGATGCGTCGCCAGGTAGACCGTGCCCATGCCGCCCGCCCCCAGCACGCGCAGCACGGTATATCCGGCGAACACCTGGCCGACGTTCAGTGACATGTGCTAATCGCCGGTGCGGGTGAATATTTCGTCGAAGTCGAGGTCGACCGCACAGGACCCGGTCTGCGTCCAGTGCCCACGTCCGACCAGTGACACCAACGGATCTTGCGCAGGCTTGGGCAGCGGAAAGGTCGCGGTGCCCCGCAGTGTCGCCGGGTTGCCGTCCGGACACTTGCCGCTGCTCAGTTCGTCCCACGTCCAACCGCCTCCGGCGAAGATCAGCGGCACGTCGCCGGCCTTGGAATGGAAGTAACTCATGCACCGGTCGCCGGTGCGTAGGCAGTTCGTGATGATTCCGGAATCGCCCATCCGCTCGGGCTTTCCGCCGGTAAAGGTGCGTGTCATTTCGTAGTGACCGCGGAATGCTTCGGCCGGTGACGCCACTCGAGGTGGCAGGGTGGCAGGGTCGGGCAGACCGGGCGGGGCGTTGCCGGTGCGGGTGAAGGTCACGGTCCGCTTCTCCTGGCAGTTGTTGCGGGCCGTGCGAGTCTGGTCGCCGGTCAGGCTTCCGTCGGCACGCGCCTGCAACGTGAAGACCTCCCAGATCTCGCTGGTGGTGTTGCGGCACGGGTGGGTGGACAGCGCCACCGCCACCCAGTTCCCGGCCAGTTGGTCGAACACCATCGTGGAGGCGAATGCGGGATCGCCCTTCAGCCGGGACGCCGTTGCGACGCAACCGGCGCCGCCGCACATCGACCGCACGCCATAGGTGCCCGTAGACGGTTCCGTATCCGGCGCAGGAGTTCCGTCCAGGTTGGACAGGGGGCCGAAGTCGGCGCGGTAGGTGCCGGTGAACGGGCCCTCCGCCGCTGCGGGCGTGGCCGGCGGCGCCGTCGAGGTCGACCCGGGCGGTGGGGTGGCCTGTTTGCGGTCTTCGGTAAGCGTGGCGGCGGCGAAGACACCGCCCACGATCAGCAACGCGACGGCCACCAGGGCGCCGAACAGTACTGCCGGTCGTCGGGTCCACCCCTTCGGGTCCGGCGTCGCCGGCGTGGGCAGCGGGATCGCGGGCTGGGTGTGCTGGGCGTGCAACGCAACGGGAGTGTCGTAGTTATGCGGCACCAGGTGCTTGGCCAGTTCCATGGCAAAGTCGCTGCAGCTGGCGTAGCGGTTGCCCGGGTCTTTGGCCAGGGCGATGGCGAACACCGGGTCCAGACCAGACAATTCCGGGCGGCGCGTGCCGATCGGGGGCGGCGCGGAGCTGATCTGCTGGGTAATCACCACGGTGGGACTGCTGTCGGTGAACGGCGGAGCGCCGGTCAACAAGTGATAAGCCGTGCAGGCCAGCGCATATTGGTCGGTGCGCCCGTCGACCGACTGCCCCTTGAGTTGCTCGGGTGCGGCGTAGGCGACCGTACCTACCGCCACGTCGACGGCCGTCAAGCCGGTTGCGTCATCGATGCGACGCGCGATGCCGAAGTCCGCCAGGTAGATGCGACGCGCTTGTCCGCCGTCGGGTTCGGTGAGCAGGATGTTCGCGGGTTTCACGTCGCGGTGCAGCAGCCCGCGGTGATGGGCGTAGTCCAGGGCCGACGCGACGGCGGAGACGATGGCGACCACCTCGTCGACGGGCAGACCGCTCTGATAACGCTCGTACAGCAGGTGGGAGGCGTCGGTGCCGGGGACGTAGTCCATCGAGATCCACAGCTGGCCGTCGTTCTCGCCGCGGTCGTAGATCCGCACGATGTGCGGATGCGACAAGCCCGCGGCCAGATCGGCCTCGCGGGCAAACCTCGTCCGGTATTCAGGATCGTCGGTGTATTCCGCGGGCAGCACCTTGAGCGCGTCCTCGCGGGGCAGGCGTGGATGCGTTGCCAGATACACCCTGCCCATTCCGCCGGCGCCCAACACCCGCAGGATCGTGTATCCGGCGAATTCCTGGCCAACCTCAAGGGACATGGCCAAATCGTAATTGGTGCATTTCCGCCCCGACACCGAACAACGGAACGTTCCGCCGGGGATGAGAATGTGATTTCCGTTTCTGTGGAACGCTGTTGTAGCGTTCAGTGAGTCGGATTTTTTCTTGCTCGACGGAGGACCTCGATGCAGAAGGCACTGGCGCCCGAAATATCTACCTGGCCCGACGAGAACCCTCAGCTGATCGGCAGCCGCTGCGGCAGCTGCAACGCCACAACGTTCCCCGTTCAGCAGTACTGCCCGCGCTGTAGTCGCGCCGAGATGAGCGAGGTGCTGTTGCCGCGGCGCGGCGCGCTGGTGGCGTGGACCACGCAGGGCTTCCCTCCCGGCGCGCCGTACGCGGGGCCCGTCGGCAAGGACTTCGTGCCGTTCGGTGTGGGCCTGGTCCAGCTTGATGACGTGATCCGGGTCGAGGGCCGGCTCACCGAGAACGACCCGGCCAAGTTGCAGTTCGGCCAGGAGGTCGAGCTCACCATGGTGCCGCTGACTCGGGACGACGAGGGCGCTGAAGTCATGACGTTCGCGTTCCGGCCGGTCGCAACAGCAGGAGCATGAGATGACCAACGATGTCGCCATCATCGGCGTGGGCCTGCACCCGTTCGGCAGGTTCGAGAAGTCCGCGATGGAGATGGGTGCCGAGGCGATTCAGTCTGCATTGGCCGACGCCGGCTTGGAGTGGAAGGACATCCAGTTCGGCTTCGGCGGCAGTCACGAGGTATCCAACCCGGACGCGGTGACCCGCCTGGTCGGGCTGACCGGCATCACGTTCACCAACGTGTTCAATGCCTGTGCCACGGCGGCCAGCGCCATCCAACAAACCGCCGACACCATCCGGTTGGGCAAGTACGACCTTGGTATCGCCATCGGTTTGGACAAGCATCCGCGCGGCGCGTTCACCGACGACCCCGCCAAACTGGCGCTGCCGCAGTGGTATGCGCAGAACGGGCAGTTCGTCACCACGAAGTTCTTTGGCATGAAAGCCAACAAGTACATCCACGACCACAACATCTCGCAGGCGACACTGGCCAAGGTGGCCGCCAAGAACTTCCGCAACGGTGCGATGAATCCGAACGCGTTCCGCCGCAAGGTGATTCCTGAGGAAGAGATCCTCAACTCGACGGTGCTGAACTACCCGCTGACGCAGTACATGTTTTGCGCACCCGATGAAGGCGCGGCGGCGGTGATCATGTGCCGGGCCGATATGGCGCGCAGGTACACCGAAAAACCGGTGTATGTGCGGGCCTGCGAGATTCGCACCCGCCGCTACGGCGCCTACGAGGTGCACGCCACGTTCGCTCCGCTGGACGGCGACTCCTCACCTACGGTGTATGCGGCCCGGGCCGCCTACGAGGCGGCGGGCATCGGGCCGGAGGATGTCGACGCCGCCCAGTTGCAGGACACCGACGCCGGTGCGGAGGTGATCCACATGGCCGAGACGGGTCTGTGCGCCGACGGCGAACAAGAGAAGCTGGTGGCCGACGGTGCCACCGAGATCCGCGGCTCGATTCCGGTCAACACCGACGGCGGACTGATCGCCAACGGTGAGCCGATCGGGGCGTCAGGGCTGCGGCAGATGCACGAATTGGTGCGACAACTGCGTGGCGAGGCCGGCGAACGGCAGGTGCCGGGCAACCCCCGGGTGGGCCTGGCGCAGGTCTACGGCGCACCGGGGACCGCATCGGCCACGATCCTGTCCCTCTAGCGGGCTGGGTCCAGCCAGCTCGGCGAGCAGACGTGAAATCGCACGAAAATGCCGTTTCGCGTGCGATTTTGCGTCTGCTGGCGGGAAGTGGGCGCGCCTGCGCGGGAAGTGGGCGCGCCTGCGCGGGAAGTGGGCGCGCCTGCGCGGGAAGTGGGCGAGCCTGCTAGATCGCCGGGCCCAGCAGGTCGTCGGCGTCGCGGATGATGTAGCCGTAGCCCTGCTCGGCCAGAAACCGCTGCCGGTGTGCGGCGTATTCGGCGTCCAGGCTGTCGCGGGCCACCACCGAATAGAAGATAGCGCCGCCCCCGTCGGCCTTCGGCCGCAGCAGCCGGCCCAATCGCTGAGCCTCCTCCTGGCGCGATCCGAACGTCCCCGAAACCTGCACTGCGACCGAAGCTTCCGGAAGATCGATGGAGAAATTGGCCACCTTTGACACCACCAGGGTCGAGATCTCGCCGCGCCGGAACTGGTCGAACAGGTCTTCGCGTTCGCGGGTCTTCGTCGACCCCTGGATCACCGGCGCCCCCAGCTCGGCACCGAGCTCGTCGAGCTGATCGAGATAGGCACCGATCACCAGGGTCTGCTCACCCGGGTGGTTCTTCAGAATCGATTTCACCACAGCGATTTTGGTGTGCACCGTCGAACACAGCTTGTAGCGTTCCTCGGGCTCGGCGGTGGCGTAGATCATCCGCTCGTTATCGGTCATGGTCACCCGGACCTCCACGCACTCGGCCGGCGCGATCCAGCCCTGAGCCTCGATGTCCTTCCACGGCGCGTCATATCGCTTCGGGCCGATCAGCGAGAACACGTCACCTTCGCGGCCGTCCTCGCGGATCAATGTGGCCGTGAGACCCAGGCGCCGCTTGGATTGCAGGTCGGCGGTCATCCGGAACACCGGTGCCGGCAGCAGGTGCACCTCGTCGTAGATGATCAGGCCCCAGTCACGGCTGTCGAACAGTTCCAGGTGCCGGTACTCGCCCTTGGTGCGGCGGGTGACCATCTGGTAGGTGGAAATGGTGATAGGGCGAATCTCCTTGCGCTCGCCCGAGTATTCGCCGATCTCGTCCTCGGTCAGCGAGGTGCGTGCCACCAGCTCGCGCTTCCATTGCCGGGCCGCGACGATGTTGGTGACCAGAATCAGCGTCGTCGCCTGCGCTTTGGCCATCGCGGCCGCACCGACCAGCGTCTTGCCGGCCCCACAGGGCAGCACCACCACCCCCGAGCCGCCGGCCCAGAACGAGTCGGCGGCCAGCTGCTGGTAGTCACGCAGTTCCCACCCGTCGGGCTCCAGACTGATCGGGTGCGCCTCGCCGTCCACATAGCCGGCGAGATCTTCGGCCGGCCAGCCGATTTTGAGCAGCATCTGCTTGACCCGGCCGCGCTCGCTGGGGTGTACGGCAACCGTGTCGTCATCGATGCGGGTACCGAGCATCGGTGCGATCTTCTTGTTGCGCAGCACCTCTTCCAGGACGGCGCGATCGAAGCTCAGCAGCGTCAAGCCGTGTGCCGGGTGCTTGACCAGTTGCAGCCGCCCGTAGCGGGCCATCGTGTCGACGATGTCGACCAGCAGCGGTTGCGGCACCGCATAGCGGGAGAAGCTGACCAGCGCGTCGACCACCTGCTCGGCGTCGTGGCCGGCGGCGCGGGCGTTCCACAGCGCCAGCGGCGTGATGCGGTAGGTGTGGATGTGCTCGGGTGCGCGCTCCAACTCGGCGAAGGGCGCGATGGCGGCGCGCGCCGCCCCGGCCAGCTCGTGCTCCACCTCAAGCAGCACTGTCTTATCAGACTGCACAATCAACGGTCCGTCAGTCATTTCTGGCGCCGCTCCTTCTCATCGCTGCGCTCTGCATCGTCGCCGGCGCGCATCAGTCGATTATCCGTCGTTGGCCGACATCACCGACGTGATGCGGTGGATGGCGAAGTCACGCATCCGCCCGGACCCCGAATCGAACGCCACCAGCTGACCGCCCCTGACCACCACCGGGGACACCACCCGCTGGGTGGCCACCCCCGCGGCGTCGAGGTAGCCGATGAGCACCGTGTCCTGGTCCTTGACGGCGCGCTGCAGCAGGGACATCGACACCGCGGGGTCGACCCGGATGTTGCCGAACGGGGCCGCGGTCACCTTTCGCAGCACTCCCACGACCGCATTCAAGGTCTCGGCGCTGGGACGGGGGACCGGCCGGTAACTGCGCCGGTGGGGCGGTGCGGGCACCCGGGCGCCTCGTGCCCGCACGTCGACGATCGCGCCGGTGGAGTCTTCGGCGGCAGGGGCGAACCCCGCTGCCCGCAGCGCGGTGAGCACTTCTGCGATGGTCGCCGGTGACACCGCCACAGTCGGGGCCAGCGCGCGTAGCTGTAACCCTTCGGCGGCCGGTGCTGCCACCGCCTGCGCCAGCAGGGCAGGGTCCTCGCAGCGTACGAAGGACGTCGCCATCCCGATACGGAGCTGACCGTGCCGGCGGGCGACATCGTCGATGAGATAAGTAAGCCCTTGCGGCACCGTGGTTTTGGAGTGGTCGGCGAAGAAGGCGTGCATCCAGTCGCGGGTCTTACCGATATCGAGTGCGTGCCGGATCGATGCTTCACCGACCCGGTAAACCATTGCCGCACCGGCGGATTCGACGGTGGCAACGGTGGCCAGGTCGTCGGCCAGGTCGCGTTCCAGCGGTCCGGGCACCACCACGGTCAGGTCGGCCTGGACCAGAAAATGGTCGATCGGTTTGGGCAGTGCGCGCGCCATTGCGTCGACGACGGAACCGGGCTCGGTGCCGGGCTCGTCAGACTGCTCCTCGAGCAGGGCCCGGCCCGGTGTGCTGATCGCCCCGCGCCCGATCAGGCCCAGCGCATGCCCCTCGGCGAGTAGATCGGCGACCGGCTCCGGTTGCAGCCGTCGGGACCAGCGCGGGCGCCGCCAGATCAGGGCTGCCGAAGCACTATACGCATCGACTCCGGCCCCGTCGGGGAGACCGGCGAGCAAAGCCAGCAGCAGTCGCCGGTCCAGCGGAGCCGCGGTAGAGAACAGTGAATTAGACAGTGCGCCATAGGGTTTGCCGTCGGGCCCGCGGCTGCCGATCAATGTCGGCCGGCAGGTCAAGTCGAGCCAGGTGGTGGCCAGCAGGTACCAACGGTCGGCGGCGGACATGGTGCTGAACCGGTCGGCCGTTGCCGTCGGCGCCCAATAGGGTCCATCACCGTGCTGCGGCTGGGGATCGGGCATGCCGCTGGCGATCAACCCGGCCGCAGCGGTGATCTCCAGGATCAGGCCCAGCCGGGGCTCGTCGATGCCGGTGACTTTGGCCAGACGCTTGAGTTCCCGAACCCCGAGACCACCGCTACGCAACTCGGAAACGGGTGCTGCACTGAGGTTTTCGAGCAATACGTCGACCTGGCGGAGCAGGTCGACGACGGCCCCGGCGGCCGAGGCGTCGGCTGCCGCGGCTTTGACGGTCGATACCACCGGATCAGGCTCGGTGAGGTGCATCGGGCCGGGCGTCTCGCCGCGCAAGACCTGCGCAACATGACGGGGCAGGATCACCGTCTCGTCGTCGACCCGTCGCAGCAGGCCGGCCGCCAGCAACTGCGGCACCGGACGGTCCATCGGAGCCCCGGGCGCCGCGTCGCGGGTCCGTCCCATCGGGGACCCTTCGAGCAACTTGTTCAGCACGTCGCGTTGCGCTTCGTCGGCCTCGGCGATCAATGCGGCGATCCGCTCCCCGGTGTGCGTGCGATCTTCGAGCGTGACCTGGCCGGGATGCCAAGGCAGCGCGGATCCGGCGTCGGCGGCCACCCGCAGCGCGCTGCCGCCCCACACCAAAGCGCGGTTCCTGAGATCCTCCAGCGCCGCCATCACGTCGGCGTCCGGCGCGGTATCGGCGATCAGCGGCACCAACTTGCCGACCGGAACCGGCCCCGCGTCGGCCTGTAGCACGAGCAGCGCATCCAGCACCGCCAGCCGCAGAAAGTCGAGGTCATCGGTGGCAGCCTTGACCGACTGACGCGCCTGCGCACGCGCGGCCAGCGCTGCCACGCTGCCAGGGGGTGGCTGGGCAAGGTCCGGCCGCAGCTCCAACAGCAGGATCAGCCGCTCGTCGGGCAGGTCGGCCAGCCAGGACCCCAGCGGGATATCCGGGGTGTGTTCGGTCATTGCTGATCAAGCCTAGGCGTGAGGATCAACCTTCCGGCGCGGACGGTGACCAGACCTGTCAGAATAGACGCGTGGCTGACACCAAGGCGCGCAAAGAAAAGTACGTGGACCCCGGCTGGCCGACCACCGACCCCGATGACCACGCGGTGAGCGAACTCGTGACCGACCGCACGGGTGCGCTCTCGCCGTTCGGCGAAGTGGTGTTTCCGATTCCTGCCGAAGAGTTGCCCTATGTCCATCCCGTGACGGACGCCACCTGGTAGGCCGCCGGGATGTCGGGGGCCGGGGCCTTTGAAGAACGCTCTGAGGCCCCCGCGTCGGCGCTGTCGCACCTGGACGAGCGGGGTGCGGCGCACATGGTCGACGTGACGGAAAAAGGGGTCACCCGGCGCGTCGCAGTCGCCGCCGGCGCACTGCGCACCTCTGCTGAGGTCGTTGCGCTGATATCGGCCGGCGGACTGCCCAAGGGTGATGCGCTGGCCACCGCGAGGGTAGCGGGCATCCTGGCCGCCAAACGGACCAGTGACCTGATCCCGCTGTGCCATCAGCTTGCACTCACCGGGGTGGACGTCGACTTCACCATGGGCGAAGCGGAGATCGTGATCACTGCTATGGTGCGCAGCACCGACCGAACGGGGGTGGAGATGGAAGCGTTGACCGCTGTCAGTGTGGCGGCCCTGACCCTGTACGACATGATCAAGGCGGTGGACCCGGCCGCGTGCATCGACGACATCCGTGTGCTCAGTAAAGAAGGCGGGCGCAGCGGAAGTTGGGTGCGGCAATGAGCCGCACGGCGCGGGTCATCATCGCCTCCACCCGCGCCTCGGCCGGTGTCTATGCCGATGAATGCGGGCCCATCATCGCGGAATGGCTGGAACAACGCGGGTTTCTCCCCGTACAGCCACGAGTGGTCGCCGATGGCGAAGCGGTGGGTGACGCGTTGCACGACGGGCTGGAGGCCGCAGTCGATGTGATCATCACCTCTGGCGGTACGGGCATCGCGCCCACCGACACCACCCCGGAGCAGACGGTGGCGGTGTTGGACTACATGATTCCCGGACTGGCCGACGCGATTCGGCGGTCCGGGTTGCCGAAGGTGCCCACTTCCGTGCTGTCGCGCGGCGTATGTGGTGTGGCAGGCAAAACGCTGATCATCAACCTGCCCGGCTCACCAGGCGGGGTGCGTGACGGCCTCGCAGTGCTGGCCGATGTGCTCAGCCACGCGCTGGACCAGCTCGCCGGCGGAGACCACCAGCGATGACGCAGGTCCTGCGGGCCGCAGTGACCGACCAGCCTATTTCGCTCGCCGAACATGAAGCTTTGGTGGCCCACCAGTCAGCGGGGGCTGTGGTCGGCTTTGTCGGCGTGATCCGCGACCACGACGAAGGCCGTCGGGTGGTTCGGCTGGAGTATTCCGCGCACCCTTCAGCCCCGGACGTGTTCGCCGAGGTGGTGTCCGAGGTCGCCGATCAGTCCAGCGGGGTACGTGCGGTCGCGGCCAGCCATCGCATCGGTGTCCTGCGGATCGGGGAGGCCGCTTTGGTGACTGCGGTGGCGGCGGACCATCGCCAGGCCGCGTTCGCCACGTGTGCGCGCCTTGTGGACGCCATCAAGCAGCGGTTACCGGTATGGAAGCACCAGTTCTTCGACGACGGCACTGAGGAATGGGTGGGTTCGGCCTGACCCGCGGGTTGAGCCCGCCGGGTCAGGCCCGAGCCACGTACGTCAGCTGACGGGACCGGCGACGAGCGCGTCCAGCGCGTCGTTGCCGGCGATGTCCTGGCCGACGATCGCCTGCCACAGCTGCCGGTGGTAGCCGACGGCTGCGACCTGGTGAATCTCCACCGGCGCGTTTTCGACGTCGCCGGGCGCCTGCTCGGGTACATCCGCGGGGGGAGGAGCCGGCTGGAAGCCGGTCTCGACAACCGCGGGGGCAGGCGGAGGCAGAACGTCATCGCCGGGAGCCGGCGGCAGGTCGGCCGGGGCGGGAGCCAGGTCGGCGGGGGCCGGCGGCAGGTCGGCGGGGGCCGGCGGCAGGTCGGCCGGGGCGGGAGCCAGGTCGGCGGGGGCCGGCGGCAGGTCGGCCGGGGCCGGCGGCAGGTCGGCGGGAGCCGGAGCCAGGTCGGCCGGAGCCGGAGCAAGCGCGAGGTCGTTGCCGGCGAGTTGCACCTGAGGCGCGGGAGCCTCTGCCGGCGGTGGCGCGTCCGGAATCTGCTCACCGTTGAGTGCGGGAGCATCCACCGGCTGGTTCAGCGCCGCCGGTTGGGGGGTGCGTGGGCTCGGCCCCGACAGCGGGGTCCCGCATACCGGCCAGGCGCCGCGGCCCTGTGTGGCCAGTACGCGCTCGGCGACGACCAACTGCTGATCCTTGGTGGCCAGCTGGGCCGACGGGGCGAACTCGGTGCCGCCGTGTGAGGCCCAGGTGCCGGCTGCGAACTGCACGCCGCCGTAGAACCCGTTACCGGTATTGATCGCCCAGTTGCCGCCGGACTCGCAGCGGGCAACCGCGTCCCATTCGGCGTCGGTGGCTGCCGCGGCCTGAGCGGCCATGGCGAGGCTGCCACCGCCGATGACCGCGCCGGTGAAGGCGATCTTGGCGACGCTGACGCCTGAGGTGGTGGGTTTGCGGTGACGTCCAGTCATACGCTCGGTATTTCCTCTCGGTTACACGCCTGCGAGGTGAGCTGTCGGGTTCGGATGGGAGAGGTCCCCCGGCCGCGTCGTTCACCGTTGATACGACGCCGGCTTCACCCCAAGGAGCCGCCAATGGCTCCGGTCCGATCTCGGTGGACCTGTTGGGTCCCCCGCCTCCATCCGCGGGTCGGAATCCCTCGCCTACATGGATGGAGCTAGGCGCGCTGTAGGTGAAGGAGGGCTCATCTCTCGGGTTTGGTTGACGAGCCTCCCGAGACGGTAGCGGTTTCCGGCGATCCCGTCACGTGTGCGACCGCTGGGCGTTTTAGTCACACCAACCGTGCAAAACGCCAGGACGGCACCGTGTTACCGCAGCTCATAGCACTCGACATCGGAGCGTGGCCGCGTTGTTATCGTTCCGTTACGTGAGATAACTCACAGTTTTAACCGCCGGCAAACGGGGGGAGTACGTCAATCGTGTTGCCGGTGGATAACACCGAGGCCTCATCTCGAACGGCAATTCCATCGCGAAGATAAGAGCATCGGCTCAAAATTGTTGCCAGTCGAGTACCCCGATTGGCCAGTTCCGTAACCAGTCCGGCGACTGTCGTACCGGTTGGCAACGTGAGCGTTTCCGACTCGATACCGGCGGCGGCCCTGGCGGCCGCAAAATAGCGAACCGTCACCCGGATCGGGACGGCCTGCGGAGCCGTCTGAGCTCTCGTCTCAGCCACCGATCGCGCTCATCGGACGGGCGGGCTGGACGAATCCTGGTTCGTTGATCCCGTGGCCGGCGGGCTTGGCCCACATGGCGGCGCGCCACGCCGCCGCGATGACGTCATCGTCGGCGCCGCCGCGCAGGAGGCCGCGGAGGTCGGTCTCCTCGCTGGAGAACAGGCAGCTGCGGATCTGGCCGTCGGCAGTCAGCCGGGTGCGATCGCATGTCGAACAGAACGCATGCGACACCGACGCGATGATTCCGACCTTGCCGCCCGGTGTTTCCGGCCCCGCGTCGACCAGCCACAACTGAGCGGGGGCCGAACCACGCGGTGCGGGGTCCGGTTCGAGACGGAAGTGCGGGCGCAGGGCCGCAAGGACGTCGTCGGCGCTCAGCGCGGCGCCGGGACGCCACCGGTGTCCGGCGTCGAGTGGCATCTGCTCGATGATGCGCAGCTGGTAGCCGTGCTGCAGGCAGTAGCGCAGCAATTCGACGACGTCTTCGCGTCCGGTGCCGGGGTCCAGCACCGCGTTGACCTTGACCGGCTGCAGGCCGGCGGCCTTGGCGCCCGCCAGGCCGGCCAACACGTCGCCGAGCCGGTCCCGACGCGTGATTGCCGCGAAATGGGCGGCGTTGACGCTGTCCAGCGAAACGTTGACCCGGTCCAGGCCGGCTGCCGCCAGCGCCGCCGCCCGTCGTGCCAGCCCCACCCCGTTGGTGGTCAACGAGATCTCCGGGCGCGGCGTCAGAGCGGCCGCCGCGGCGACCACCTCTTCGAGATGGCGAGCCAGCAACGGTTCGCCACCGGTGAACCGAACACTGGTCACCCCCAACCGGGTGACCGCGATGCGCAGCAGCCGGGCCAACTCGTCGGGCTGAAGCAGTTGCCGCCCCGGCAGCCAGTTCAGGCCCTCTTCGGGCATGCAGTAGTTGCAGCGCAGATTGCAGCGGTCGGTGAGCGAGACCCGCAGATCCGTGGCGACGCGGCCGAAGCTGTCCACCAACGGTCCGGCCAAGCCTTCGACCGGGGCACCCGGCCTGGGCACGACCGGAACACCGAGCGTGGTCAGCGTCATGCGGTCCTCCGCGCCGGCCAGTCGGCGGGCACGATCTCCTTGCCCAGCGGAACCAGTGATACCGGGATCATCTTCAGATTCGCGACCGCCAGGGGGATTCCGATGATTGTGACGGCCATCGCGATCGCACTGGTGAGATGGCCGATCGCCAGCCACAGACCGAACAGCAGCACCCAGATGACATTGCCGATCAGGGCGCCGGTCCCGGCGCCCGGCTTCTCGACGATGGTGCGGCCGAAGGGCCACAGCGCATATGACGCGATACGCAGGGCCGCGAAACCGAACGGGATGGTGACGATCAGCAGGAAGCACACGAGCGCTGCCAGTAGGTAGCCCAAGGCCAGCCAGAGGCCACCGAAAACAAGCCAGATAACGTTCAGGATCAGGCGCATCTTTCCTCCAGCGGTACCGCCAGCCTACCGAGTGCCGGGTAAACCGGGGTGCTCGGTGGGCAGGCGTCCGAGTAGGATCTGTGATCGTCATCGCGTCCTGCGCAGGTGGGACGCGTCTTCTATGTCGCATACCAGTGATCCATCAGACAAGCAGGTGAGAGCAGTGCCGACCGGCAAAGTGAAGTGGTACGACTCCGAGAAGGGGTTCGGCTTCCTGTCGCAAGAGGATGGCGAGGACGTCTACGTCCGCTCCTCGGCGTTGCCCGCGGGTGTCGAGGGGCTCAAGGCGGGACAGAAGGTCGAGTTCGGCATCGCTTCCGGACGGCGCGGGCCGCAGGCCTTGAGCCTGAAGCTGATCGACCCGCCGCCAAGCCTGGCCCGGTCGGCTGCCCGCCCGCGCCGCGACGCTCCGGCCGAGCACAAGCACAGTCCCGACGAACTCCACGGCATGGTCGAGGACATGATCACGTTGCTGGAAAGCACCGTGCAACCAGAGCTTCGCAAGGGTCGCTACCCGGATCGCAAGACCGCCCGCCAGATCTCCGAGGTGGTCAAGGCCGTGGCCCGGGAGTTCGAGGCTTAGGCGGCCGCCGCCGCCCGTGTTCCCGGCGTATCCCGCCGGGAAGCGGGTACTCACTCCTGGTTGTAAGGGCGCAACGAGGAGGCGGCGATGGCGCAGCAAGTTCAGGTAACCGAAGAGCAGGCTCGGGCCGTTGCCGAGGAATCGCGGGAAAGTGGCTGGGAGAAGCCGTCTTTCGCCAAGGAGTTGTTTCTCGGACGGTTCTCGTTGGACCTCATCCACCCTTTCCCCCGGCCCCGCGTCGCCGAGGAGGAACGCACCGCGGAGTTTTTGGGCAGGCTGCGGGAATTCCTTGACACTGTCAGGGGCAGCGTCATCGAGCGCGAGGCACAGATACCTGACGAATACCTCGCCGGCTTGGCCGAACTGGGCTGTTTCGGAATGAAGATTCCCGCCGAATACGGCGGTCTGAACATGTCGCAGGTCGCCTACAACCGCGCGCTCATGCTGGTCTCGACCGTTCATCCCAGCCTCGGTGCGCTGTTGTCGGCACATCAGTCGATCGGGGTGCCCGAACCGCTGAAGCTCGCCGGCTCCCCCGAACAGAAACGAAAGTTCCTGCCGCGCTGCGCCGCCGGCGCGATCTCGGCGTTCTTGCTGACCGAACCCGATGTGGGTTCGGACCCCGCGCGGCTGGCATGCACGGCGACGCCGGTCGACGACGGCCGGGCCTACGAGCTCGTGGGCGTGAAGTTGTGGACCACCAACGGCGTGATCGCCGAACTGCTGGTGGTGATGGCGCGGGTGCCGAAGAGTGAGGGACACCGTGGCGGCATCAGTGCCTTTGTCGTCGAGGCAGATTCGCCCGGCATCACCGTCGAGCGACGCAACCAGTTCATGGGTCTGCGCGGTATCGAGAACGGTGTCACCAGGATGCATCGGGTCCGGGTTCCGGCCGAGAACCTGATCGGCCGTGAGGGTGACGGTCTGCGAATCGCGCTTACTACGTTGAACGTCGGTCGGTTGGCGCTGCCCGCGATGGCCACCGGGTCGGCCAAATGGTCGTTGAAGATCGCGCGGGAGTGGTCGCGGGAGCGGGTGCAGTGGGGCAAGCCGATCGGCAGGCACGAAGCGGTCGCCGGCAAGATCGCGTTCATGGCCGCAACCACCTACGCGCTTGACGCGGTGCTGGAGTTGTCGGGTCAGCTGGCCGACGAGGGGCGCAATGACATCCGGATCGAAGCGGCGCTGGCCAAGCTGTGGTCCAGCGAGATGGCGTGTGTGATTGCCGACGACCTGATGCAGATCCGCGGCGGGCGGGGCTATGAGACCGCGGAATCGCTGGCCGCTCGCGGCGAGCGTGCCGCACCGGGGGAGCAATCCCTGCGCGACCTGCGAATCAACCGGATTTTCGAGGGCGCCAGTGAAATCATGCGGCTGCTCATCGCCCGCGAGGCGGTCGATGCCCATCTCGATGCCGCGGGCGACTTGGCCAAACCGGACGCTGACTTGCGCCAGAAGGCGGCGGCCGCCGTGGGCGCGAGCGGGTTCTACGCAAAGTGGTTGCCGAAACTGGTGTTCGGCGACGGACAACGCCCCACGTCGTACGGCGAGTTCGGCCGGCTGGCGGCGCACTTGCGGTTCGTCGAGCGCTGCAGCCGCAAGCTGGCCCGCAACACGTTCTACGGAATGGCCCGGTGGCAGGCCAAATTGGAGCAGAGACAAGGCTTCCTCGGCCGGGTCGTGGACATCGGGGCGGAGCTGTTCGCCATGGCGGCGGCCTGCGTGCGCGCCG
Organism: Mycobacterium sp. NGS49; assembly: GCF_059812565.1. Taxonomy (NCBI): domain Bacteria; kingdom Bacillati; phylum Actinomycetota; class Actinomycetes; order Mycobacteriales; family Mycobacteriaceae; genus Mycobacterium; species Mycobacterium sp. NGS49. The sequence continues at coordinate 90,121 of NZ_JCALCX010000007.1, forward strand.
AGGCGCAGCGGACCACCGATCCGGTAGCCGGCGAGGCGGCCTACGAACTGGCCGAATTGTTCTGCCGACAAGCCACTTTGCGGGTCGAGGCACTGTTCGATGCGTTGTGGGCCAACACCGACAGCGACGATGTCACACTGACCAACGCCGTGCTGGAGGGGCGCTACGCCTGGCTGGAGAACGGCATCATCGACCAGTCGGAGGGCACTGGGCCGTGGATCGCGCAGTGGGAGCCGGGTCCGTCCGCCGAGTCGAATCTGGCTCGGCGATTCAAGAGTGCGCCGGTAGACGCCACCCGGTAGATATCTGCGTCGGGTCGCGTGCGGCAGGATGGCTGAATGGGCTCCTACGTTGCCGGCAAGGGCGAATTCAACCGCGACACCAACTACATCACCACACGCATCACCGCCGACGGGCGCGACGGTTATCCGGTGGAGCCAGACCGGTACCGGCTGGTGGTCGCCCGCGCATGTCCGTGGGCCAACCGCGCGATCATCGTGCGCAGACTCTTGGGGCTGGAATCGGTGCTCTCCATTGGCTTTTGCGGCCCAACTCATGACGAGCGCAGCTGGACGTTCGACCTGGATCCCGGTGGGGTGGACCCGGTACTGAAAATCCCGCGGTTGCAGGATGCCTACTTCGAGCGTGACCCCGAGTACTCCAAGGGCATCACCGTGCCGGCGATCGTCGACATCACGACCGGTGCCGTGGTCACCAACGACTTCGCGCAGATCACCCTCGACTTCTCCACGGAGTGGACCGCCTATCACCGGGAAGGGGCACCTCAGCTGTACCCCGAGGAACTGCGGACCGAGATTGACGAAGTGAGCAAGCGGATCTACACCGAGATCAACAACGGGGTGTACCGGTGCGGGTTCGCCGGCTCACAGGAGTCCTACGAAGCGGCCTACGACCGGCTGTTCGCCGCGCTGGACTGGGTCAGTGACCGGCTGGCGCAGCGGCGATACCTGGTGGGCGACACCATCAGCGAGGCCGACGTCCGGCTGTTCACCACCCTGGCCCGCTTCGACCCGGTGTATCACGGGCACTTCAAGTGCAATCGGTCGAAACTGGCGGAGATGCCGGTGTTGTGGGCCTACGCGCGAGACCTGTTCCAGACACCGGGCTTCGGTGATACCACCGACTTCGTTCAGATCAAGCAGCACTACTACATCGTGCACGCCGACATCAACCCCACCGGCATCGTGCCCAAGGGGCCGGAGCTGTCCGGCTGGCTCACGCCGCATGGACGGGAAACGTTGGGCGGCAGGCCTTTCGGCGACGGCACCCCGCCGGGGCCGCCGCTCGAGGGGGAGCGGGTGTCGGCCGATCACGGGGCATAGCGGCTGTCGCGCCGACCGCTACGTCACGGGGCTGTCAACGGAGCCCACGGCCATGGTCCGATCCACAACGCGGGCGGGGTCAGGTCCCTAGAGTGGTGGTTCATGCCCTTGGTGCCGGGCGCGCCGTTGTGCCGCCCTGCCCGTTGCCGCCGGATAGGCCGTCGGGTGCCTCCGGCCGCCACAGTGCCGTCGCCGTTCGTACCGCCGGCTCCGGCATCGCCGCCCTCGGTGCCCAGGCCGCTGCCCCCGGCACTCCCGGCGTCCCCACGGGCGCCACCGCTACCCCCGAAACTTTCTCCGAAAAGACCCTGACGCCTTCGCCACCCGCTCCGCCTTGACCGCCGTCGCCGCCTGCAGCGCACCCAACGTCGCAACTGCCGAATTCAGGCTGGCGACGAACTGCTGGCGGGACAACGTCATCTCAGCGGCCACCGACCGGTACTGCTGGCCATAGCCGCCGAACAACGCCGCCAGCGCGCCCGACACCTCATCGGCGCCGGCTGCGGCCAACGCCGTGGTCGGCGCGGCGTCGGCCGCCCCAAGCGCCGTGCCGATTCCCGCCAGGTCCGAGGTTGCAACGGCCAACAACTCCGGGCTAACAGACGACATAGTCTGCCTCTGTTCTGCGTTGAACAATCCTTTTTCGGCAAACCTGTCCGGCCGAGTCTCAGGGTGTGACCGAGCCCTTGGTGCCATTTGCGCCGGCCTTGCCGTCGGCACCGCCTACACCGGAGAGGCCCGACAGGCCTGGGTTGCCGGTGACGCTGCCGCCGCCCTGGCCGCCCGCGCCGGCATTGCCGCCGATGCCACCACCGCCACCGGTTCCACCGACGCCGCCCTGCCCCGGGCTGGTGTAGAAGTCGGCGCTGCCACTGTCGCCACCGTTGCCACCGGTGCCACCGGTTGCGCCGGCCCCGCCATTGCCGCCGGCCCCGCCGGTTCCGCCGGTGCCGTTGGTTGCAGTGCCACCCGCACCGCCGCCGCCGCCCGCTCCACCCGCGCCGCCGACGCCGCCACGGCCCCCGGCACCGCCGTTGCCCGACGTACCGTTGACGCCGCCCTCGCCGCCGGTGCCGCCGTGACCACCGACCGCTCCCGTGCCCCCGGCGCCGCCCGCGCCGCCGGCCCCGCCTGCGCCGCCGTTGCCGGATACGGTCCCGCCTGCGCCACCCGCGCCGCCGCTGCCGCCGGCGGCACCGTCGTTGCCGGCCGTGCCGGTGCCGCCGGTGCCGCCGACGCCACCGTTGAACCCGTTGCCGCCGATGCCCCCCGATCCACCGCCGGCGCCGCCGGTGCCACCGTTTCCGCCGGTCGCGACGACGCCGGGGGCATTGCCGCCGTTGCCGCCGGTGCCGCCGCCGATACCGCCGGTGCCGCCGTTGCCGCCGTTGCCGCCGTTGCCACTGATACCGCCGGGGCCGCCGGTGCCACCGTCGCCGCCGCTGCCGCCGCCGCTGCCACCGGTGCCGCCGTTGCCGCCGTCGCCGCCCTTGCCGCTGAAGTGGCCGTCGCCGCCGCCTCCGCCCTTGCCGCCTGCCGCTGCGACGGATCCGTTGGTGGCTCCGCCATCCCCACCCTTGCCACCATTGCCGCCGTCCGACGTCTGCAGGATCTGACCGCTGCCGCCCCCGCCGCCCTCGCCGCCGGGCTGCGCGGTGGTGCCCATGGCCCCGGGTCCGCCGGGGCCGCCCGCGCCGTTCGGTCCGGTGCCGTTGGTGCCGGGTTGGCCGGTCGCTGCAGGGGGGTTGGTCGAGGCGGGCAGTGGCTGCGGGTTTTGCGCGGCCGTGCCGATCAGTCCTCTGCCGCCGGCGCCACCGGCCCCGCCGTTGCCGTTCGCTCCGGCGTTACCGCCCGCGCCGCCGGCACCGCCGGTCCCGTTGTTGAAACCAAGTACCCCGTTTCCGCCGGCCCCGCCGTTGCCACCGTCGCCGTGGCCTCCGCCGTTGCCGCCGTCGCCGCCGTTGCCGCCAGCGCCGCCGTTCGCTCCGCCGGCGCCCCCGTTGCCGCCTTTGCCGGCGGTGCCGCTGTTGGCTGCGTTGCCGCCCTTTCCGCCGTTTCCGCCGCTGCCGTTGTTAATTCCGGCACCGCCTTCACCGCCGTTACCGGCGGTTGCGGGAGCGCCGATCGTGCCGGTGTCTCCTCCGTCACCGCCGGCCAGCCCCGTGCCGGTGTTCAGGATTCCGGAGCCACCTTTGCCGCCGTTGCCGCCGTTACCGGCTTGGCCCTGCCCGGAGGTGGCGTTGCCGCCGTGGCCGCCGGCCCCGCCGACTCCGTTCGTGTTGCCGTTGCTGCCGTTGCCGCCGTTTCCGCCGTTGCCGCCGTCGGCCGCAGCGCCGACGGTGCCGGCATTGCCGCCGGCTCCACCCTTACCGCCGCTCCCGTCGCCGAGGACGTTGCTGCCCGCACCGTTTCCACCGTCGCCCCCGTCGCCTGCGGTGCCGCCGGCGGCGTTTCCGCCGTCGCCGCCACGCCCACCGTTGCCGCCCTGGACGCCGTTTCCGCCGTCGCCACCGTCGCCGGCGACACCACCCTGACTGCCGTTGCCGCCGTGGCCGCCGTCACCGCCGTCGGCCCGTGCCCCGGAGAAGCTGGTGCCGGCTCCGCCCCCGCCGCCGCGGCCGCCGTTGCCGCCGGACCCGACGGTGCCGGCGTCGCCGCCCGCGCCGCCGTTGCCGCCGGGTCCGCCGTTGACGCGATCGGTGGAGCCGTTGCCGCCGTTGCCGCCGTTGCCGGCATTGCCGACGGTGGCGGCTTTGGTACCACCGTTTCCGACGGCGCCCGCATTGCCGCCCTGGCCGCCAGCGCCGCCGGTACCAGCGTTGACACTCGCATTGCCGGTGGACCCGTTGCCGCCGTTGCCGCCGCCGCCGGAGTTGCCGGCCGACGCACCATCGACGCCGGCGTTGCCACCGTTGCCGCCGTTACCGCCGTTACCGCCGTCGGCGCCCGACGCGGTGGCGTTGGCTCCGTTTCCGCCGGCCCCGCCGTTGCCGCCGTTGCCGACGGACCCACCAACGCCACCGTTGCCGCCGTTGCCGCCGTGAGCGCTCGGGGTGGTGGCACTGAAGCCGGCGCCGCCGTTACCGCCGCTACCGCTGGCCACCACGGCGCCACTTAGGCCCGTGGCGCCGATAGTTCCCCCGGTTCCCCCGGTTCCCGCGTTGCCGCCGAGGCCGCCGGCGCCGGCGGCCCCGGCTTCACCGCCGTTGCCGCCGTTCGCGCCGTTGATGAACTGGGCGTTGCCCGCGGCGCCGACTCCGCCGTCTCCGGCCAACCCGCCGTTGCCGCCGGCGCCGCCGGCGCCACCGCTGCCGTTGGTTCCGGCATCGCCGATGCCGCGGGCGCCGCCGGCGTTGCCGCCCGTCCCACCCGCGCCGCCGGCCCCGCCGTCCGTGCCGTTGGTGCCGTTTCCGCCGGTGCCGTTGCCGGTGCTGAAGTTGCCGGCCGCGCCGTTAGTGCCGTTGCTGCCGTGCCCGCCGTGGCCGCCGGCACCGCCGACACCACCGTCGCCGCCATTGCCCCAGAGGGTGCCGCCCATGCCGCCGGCGCCGCCGTTGCCGCCCGCGCCGCCCGCGGCGCCGGCCGCTCCGGGCGCGCCCAGCCCGCCGGCCCCACCTGCACCACCTTTGCCGTACCAACACGCGTTGCCGCCCGCGCCGCCGTTGCCGCCGGGAATCAGCGGATTCAGCGAGGCCGCGCCCGGTGCGCCGGGTCCGCCGTCGCCGAAGTACAGACCGCCGTTACCGCCGGCCCCGCCGTTGCCACCAGAATTGGCCAGGGCCGCCCCACCTGCCCCGCCGTGGCCGAACAATCCGGCGTCACCACCACGCCCGGCAGCGGTCGTGGCCGTGGCGGCGGCGCCGTCGCCGCCGTGACCATAGAGCCAACCGCCGCTGCCGCCGTTGCCACCATTGACCCCGACCGCGCCGGCGGCGCCGTTGCCCACCAAGGCACGCCCGGTCAGGGCGGTGAACGGTGCATTGAGCACCGGGTTGACGAGGGACCCCAGGGGGCTCGTGAGCCAGCCCTGGCCGACGGTGTCGATCGGGTCCAGGAGCAGCGCTTCGGGAGTGCTGATCAGGGCCGCCTGTATGCGGGCCAGGGGAGCGGTCTCGGCGGCGGCGCTCAACCGCAGGGCGTTGCCGGTTTCGGAGTCGGCATATATCAGACCGGTGTTGGTCAGGGTGTCGACGAACTGGGCGTGCCAGCGCGCGATGCGGATCGCGATCGTTTGGTAATCGGCGCCGTGTTGCTCGAACAGGGAGGCGATGGCCAGCGAGACTTCGTCGCTGGCGGCTGTCATTACGTTCGTGGTTGCGGTCGCTGCCACAGTGGCGTTGTCGATCAGTGAACCGATGCCAGCTATGTGTGTTGCGCCGCCGATGAGCAGATCCGGCGATGTGATCAGTAGCGACATCGGGCGCCCCTTTTGCTGTTCACGCGGCAGCTCTGCTGCGGCCGATCCGTCTCGTTCGGCGCCAACTGTATGCCCGTGAGACAGAATCAATCACTTGATTGCAAATATTTGCGGTAACTGGATTCAGCACAGAAAAAGCGGTGTCCGGTACCGCGCCGGCGTGTCGGCTCGGCGTGGCCGTGGAGTTCGACGGCGTCGACGCCACCCGCGTCACCGTGGAGGGCTGTGACGGCTATGCGGTGCGGCTGCGCCGGTGCGGATAGCGGGGCAGGCCGATTGGTGTCGGCACCCCGCCGGGGCCGCCGCTCGGGACTTCAGCGCGCCGGCCGGCCACGGTGCCTGCATCCGGCAGAGATCAAAACACCACGCGCACAGACCATTCCGCGTGCGGCGCTTCGCGCAGCTCGCCGTCGTCGACCACCAGGGTCAGCAGCTGCACGACCACCCCGGTGAGCCGTCCCCGCTGCGGATCGACGGTGGGGATGGTGACGGCCAGCCGGCTGTCCGGCCGGAAGAAAGTGGTCGCGGTGTTGGTCGGGTCCTCGTAGATCTGCAGCAGACGCCACGGGGCCCGGCCAATGGACTCGGGTACCGACAGTTGCACCGGAAAGCGTTCGCTCACCTGTAGTTCGCCCTGCGACTGCGGCGTCTGACAGTCGTTGAGGTTGAGCACATTGCAGTACAGGTAAGGGCCCACCCTGATGGTGTGGCCGCGCGAGTAGGCGCTGATCACCGGCAGGTGCGGACCGCGATCTCGGGAGAGCAGCCATGCCCCGAGGCCGGCGCCCGCGGCCAGTGCCACCACGACGACCGCGACGAGCGCGGCCACTGTCCGCTTCACCGGGGCACCGCTCCGGTGGCCGGTGGGCCGATGCGCCGGCCCTCCTGCTCGACCATGACGGGCCGGTTTCCGCCGAGGCCCGGAATCAGCGAGTCGCCGCGGAAGCTGACGATCGTCTGGGCCAGGCCGAGTACCAGCAGCGCGCTGACCGCGGTGAAACCCACCCACAGTTCGGTGTACACCAGCACCCCGACCGCGCCACCCAGCACCCAGGCCAGTTGCAGGGTGGACTCCGAACGCCCGAATCCCGACGCGCGCGATTCCTCCGGCAGATCGTCCTGCAGCGAGGCGTCCAGCGACGCCTTGGCGATGGCACTGGATCCCGAGGTGATCAGCGTCGCGATGGCCGCGACGACCAGGTTTCCGGCGACGGCGGCGACGATGGCCACGGCCGTGACTGCCAGCGTGCACCGCACCACCAGGACGGCCGGCCGGCCCAGTTTCAGCCGTGCACTGGCGAAGTTGCCGGCGAAGTTACCGATGGCGGCCGCGGCGCCGATCATTCCCAGCATGGCCAGTTGCACCCACCCGTCGGCGTCGTGCGCCTTGGCCACAAACGCGGGGTAGAGAAACAGGAACCCGACCATGACCTTGATCGTGCAGTTGCCCCACAACGAGGTGATGATGTTGCGGCCCAACGGTTGTCGTAGCTTTCCCCCGGTTTTCTTGCTTTCTTCCTGCCAGCTCTGGTGCAGGTGGTCGCTGTGGCGGTGATAGCTCAACGTGGCCGGCACCTCGCCCGCGGTCACCTCGACCCAGCTGGGAATTCGCATGGAAAGCAGCGCGCCGACGATGGTGATGCCCACCACGACGAACAGGGCGCCGGGCATCTTGAACATGTGGGTGCATGCGAACTCCACGCCCGCCGCGATGGCGCCGCCGGCGATGGTGCCGCCGAGCAGGCCGAACACCGTCAGCCGGGAATTGACCCGGACCAGATCGATGGTCGGCGGCATGACCCGGGGCGTCACCGCGCTGCGCAGCACGCTGAACGATTTGGAGAACACCATCATGGCCAGTGCACACGGGTATAACACCCAGGGCGGGAAGCTGCCGCTGGCACCGTCGTAATTCATGATCAGCACCAGCGCCAACGCCGTGCGCAACGCGAACGATAGGGCCAGCGCGACGCGCCGGCCGTGCTGCAATTTGTCCAGCGCCGGGCCGATCAGCGGCGCGATGACCGCGAACGGCGCGATCGTGATCAGCAGGTACAACGCGACCTTGGACTTGCTCTCCCCGCTGGCCGCCGCGAAGAACAGCGTGTTGGCCAGCGCAACCGCCATGGCGGAGTCGACGGCGAAGTTCGCCATCACCGGCCAGGTCAGGGCCGTCAGACCAGACTTGTCGGCGCCGTCGGCGGTGGCGGCCCGCTGCACCATCCAGTACATCCGCGATCCCATTTCGCGGCTGCGCATGGCCGCGGCGCGGGTGACGGTGATCCGTTCACCCGAACCCCGCGGCGATTCCGGCTCGCTGTCGCGCTCCGGCGGGGGCTCCTGGTCCAGCGGCGGCAGGTAGCGGTTGGCGCTGGGCATCGGCGGGGGACGGCGCGACCGGCGATAGTCGGATCCGTCGGCAGGATAGTCGGCGGGGTAGTTGGCCATACCCGGGTGCTGGTTCGCCGATCGGGTCCGGCGGCCCGGGCGGGGGGCCATCCGGCCCGCATCATCACCTCGCCGTCCGGACACCATTCAATTCTGTCCTATGCGCACTCGCTGGGGAGTAAACCGGGGTGTGGCTCGGCCACCGTGTCTTCGGGCAGTATGGGGGCGCACTGAACAACGGCACGAGCAAGGTGACATTAAGGTGACACTGTGACCGGACCCATCGAGGAGTCCTCCGTGGCGACCGTGGCCGAATGGCCCGACGAGCTCGCGGGGGTGCTCACTGGTGCGGCTGAGCAGGCCAGGGCCGCAGTTGCGGAGTTCAGCGGGGCGGAAGCCGTCGGGGATTATCTGGGCGTCAGCTACGAAGACCCGAACGCCGCCACCCATCGTTTCTTGGCGCATGTGCCCGGCTACCAGGGGTGGCAGTGGGCCGTCGTGGTCGCGGGTTACGCCGGTGCCGACCGCGCCACCATCAGTGAGGTGGTGCTGATTCCCGGTCCTACCGCCCTGCTGGCACCGGACTGGGTTCCGTGGCAACAGCGAGTCCGACCGGGCGACCTGAGCCCCGGGGACCTGTTGGCGCCGGCCAAGGATGACCCACGGCTGGTGCCGGGTTACAGCCTCAGCGGCGATCCGCAGATCGACGAGGTCGCCGTCGAACTGGGCCTGGGCCGGCGCTGGGTGATGAGCGCCTGGGGCCGCGCCGATACGGCAGAGCGCTGGCACGACGGTGATTACGGGCCCGACTCGGCGATGTCGCGCGCGACCAAACGCGTGTGCCGCGATTGCGGCTTCTTCCTCTCACTGGCCGGATCGCTCGGCGAAATGTTCGGCGTCTGCGGCAACAAACTCTCCGCCGACGGGCACGTGGTCGACAAGTTCTACGGCTGTGGTGCGCACACCGACACCCCGGCCCCGGCGGGAACCGGCTCACCGATGTACGAACCGTACGACGACGGCGTCCTCGAGGTGGTGGAGAAGCCCGCTGCCGAGGTGGTCGAGCCCGAGGTCGAGGTCGAGGTCGAGCCCGAGATCGAAGCGTCGGAACCCGACGCAGCACCTGCCGGGCCCGTCGAGCCGTCCGAGCCTGCCGACCCGTCGAACGAGGCGCCCTAGCTTTTCTCGGCGGCGGCCTTGATCCGCGCCAGCGAGGCGTTCATGCCTTCGACGAGTTCCCGTTCGAAACTGGCCGTTCCGCCCAGGAATGCATTCACCGTCATATTGGAGATCGCGCTGGTGCCGTTTTCGGCGTGCCGGCTCTCGATCACCCGGGTGCCCTCGCCCTGCGGCTCGAGTTCATAACTCCAGATGGTGCGGTTGGCATCGACCCGGAACGCCAGCTTCTTCTCCGGGATGACTTCGACCACCGTGGACGTTGTCGGCCAGAACAGGCGGTTGCGCCGGTTGAGGTTGAGTGTGCGGGTTCCGTTGCGCAGCGGGCCGAACTGCCGCATCCAGCGGCATTGCGGACTCCATTGCGGCATGCGCCGGATGTCAGAGATCAGTGCCCAGACTTTCGACGGCGGGGCATCGATATCGATTGAAGCCTGCAGCAACGGGGCAGCCATTACATCCTCCTCGGAGTCATTCGTGATCCAGTAGCGCCTCGAGGCCGTCCTGCGCGCCCCGCGCACCACGGCGGGCGGCGGCAAGCTGCCATACGAAGATGCTGGTTCCCAGCACCCCCACCCCGAGACCGGCGATGGCCACCGGACGCCACGTTTCCAGACCGGTTACCAGGAATGTGGTGGCCGCCACGACCAGCCAGGCCAGGGCGCCGACCAGGATGATCGGCCATACCGCAAGCAACGCCGGTGGCAGGGGCGGCGGTTCCGGGTCCGGGGCGGGTTGGTCAGTCATATCGCGTCTCAACATACCGCCGAGGCCGCGGGCGGTGCTCGGACCGGCAAGGCGGCGGCTATCGGCTGCGGTTTGCGTTTCCCGTTCCTGTCTCTGGTGTTCCGTTGTAACCTCGCGCTGTGCCCGACAGCGATGCGCGGTTGGCCGCAGACTTGTCGTTGGCGGTCATGCGGCTGGCTCGCCAACTCCGGTTTCGCAACGCGTCGTCACCGATATCGCTGACCCAACTTTCGGCGCTTACGACACTGGCGAACGAGGGTGCGATGACGCCCGGCGCGCTGGCGATCCGCGAGCGGGTCCGCCCGCCGTCGATGACCCGGGTGATCGCCTCGCTGGCCGACGAAGGACTGGTGGACCGGGCACCGCATCCCGTCGACGGCCGCCAGGTGCTGGTTTCGGTCTCCCAAGCGGGCGCCGAGTTGGTCAGGGCGGCGCGTCAGGCACGTCAGGAGTGGCTGGCCGAGCGGCTCGCGACCCTGGATGACGCCCAACGCGACACCCTGCGCAATGCCTCCGATCTGATCTCGGCCCTGGTCGACGAAAGCCCGTGACGGCGCCCGACGTCGATGTGCAGGACATCACCGATCCCGATGATCCGCGGCTGGACGATTTCCGGGACCTGAACAGCGCGGACCGCCGGCCGGACCTGCCCACCGGAAAAGGTTTGGTGATCGCCGAGGGTGTGCTGGTGGTGCAGCGCATGCTGGCCTCGAGGTTCACCCCGCGCGCGCTGCTGGGGACCGATCGGAGACTGTCCGAACTCCGCGACGACCTGGCCGGCAATCCGGCGCCCTACTACCGCACGTCCGCCGAGGTGATGGCACAGGCCGTCGGGTTTCATCTCAATCGCGGGGTGTTGGCCAGCGCCGGCCGGGTGCCCGAACCCGGCGTGGACCAGGCGATCGACGGCGGAAACACCATAGCGGTGCTTGAAGGGGTCAACGACCACGAGAACCTGGGCTCGATCTTTCGCAACGCGGCGGGCCTCGGTGTGGATGCGGTGATCTTCGGCACCGGCTGCGCCGACCCGCTCTATCGGCGCGCGGTTCGGGTCTCCATGGGCCACGCGCTGCTGGTGCCGTTTGCGCGATCCGCTGACTGGCCCGGCGACCTGGTGCGAATGCGGGAGCGGGGCTTCCGGCTGCTGGCGATGACTCCGCACGGCGACGCACGCGGCCTGCGGGAGGCGATGGGGACGGTGCGAGACGATCGGGTGGCCTTGCTGGTGGGCGCCGAAGGACCCGGATTGACGACGGCCGCACTGCGCATCAGCGACATGCGGGTGCGCATTCCGATGTCGCGTGGCACCGACTCGCTCAATGTGGCCACCGCTGCCGCGGTGGCATTCTACGAGCGGTCCTGCTCGCGGGCTAGGCTCGCGACGTGAGCGATGAGTCCGTGCCCTGGGCAACGGGTTTGGCGGTGGCCGGCTTCGTTGCCGCAGTCACCGGAGCGGCGATCGTGGTGCTCAGCCTCGGGCTGATCCGGGTGCATCCGTTGTTGGCCGTGGGCCTCAATATCGTTGCGGTAGGCGGGCTCGCACCCACCTTGTGGGGTTGGCGACGCACTCCGGTGCTGCGGTGGTTCGTTTTGGGAGCAGCGGCGGGTGTGGCCGGGGCGTGGGTGTCCCTGCTCGCGGTGACGCTGCTCGGCGGTTAGCCGGGGCCGGTCAATCGGCTAACCGCTGCAGGTAGCAGCGGCCCTGAGGGTGCCTACCAGCCACCTCGCTGCGGTCGATTCAGCGCTGTCCGCCCGAGCGCACCCCGAGCAGCACGTCCTCCCAGGCCGGTATGGCCGGCTTCCCGCGCCGGCTGCCGGCCGGCTGCTCGGCGGGGTGGTCCGGCTGCGTGGGTTGCGAGGGCGGCGTCGCGCCATCGACTGCGTCGAAGGCCAGGCGCGCCACGGGTGCGAGCTGGCGGGGCTTGAAGTCCGGGTCGATGAGCTCGCTGGCCGCATCGTCGATCGCGGTGACGGTGCCACCATGCGCCCCGGGTGTGAAGCGGAAGTGCGCGACGTTGTCCGACCGCCCGGCCTGCCACCCCAGCTGTACCGTCCAGCGGCTGTCCTCGTTGCGCCAGGCATCCCAGGTGAGCCTCTCCGGGCTCAGGCCGCGCGACACCAGCGCCGCCGTGACTGTTTCCAGCAGGCTCAGCACCCCGGGTCCGTCGGCTAGCACCGGATGGGCGGCAGTCGCCAGCTCGGCGGCGCGGAACCGCTCCAGAAGGACCGGGTTGGCGAACCGTTGGATGCGTGCCACGTCGGAGCCGGACGCCGAAGCGACCTGCTCGACCGACGCACCGGCGCGGATACGTGCCTGAATCTCCTTGGGGCTCAACATGTTAGTCACGACGATGTCCAGCGCAGGCTGCTCGGGCGGTATCGGCTCGCCGTCCAGGACGGCGCGCAGACGTTCGTCGGCGGGCAGCCGGAACTTCTCGGCCGAGTTGGCGCCCTCGCACAGGACGAATTTGCCGTCGGGATCCAGCCCAACCACTTTGAGTTCCCGCATGGCATCTCCTTGGCGGCTCATTGCAGGTCAGCAACGAAACCGTTACGTGCGAACTCTAGTGCAGCGAACTCCGGTAACCCGGTACTGACACGCTGAGCAGTTGCGGCCTGGCCGGGCAGGACTTGCCGGCCCGCATCGTCGCCAGGTTAAAGCCGCTCGACGACCCAGTCGATGCAGTTGATCAGCGCGCTGATGTCGTCGGGGTCCACGGCCGGGAACATCGCGATCCGCAGCTGGTTGCGCCCGAGTTTGCGGTAGGGCTCGGTGTCGACGATGCCGTTGGCCCGCAGTGTCTTGGCCACCGCTGCGGCATCGACGTCATCGACGAAGTCGATGGTGCCGACAACCTGCGAGCGCAGCGCCGGGTCGGCGACGAATGGGGTGGTGTAAGCACGCTCCTCGGCCCACGAGTACAGCCGTTGCGAGGAATCCGCGGTGCGCTTGACCGCCCAGTCGAGGCCGCCGTTGCCCAGCAGCCAATCCAGCTGTTCGGCCAGCAGCACCAGCGTCGCGATGGCCGGGGTGTTGTAGGTCTGGTTCTTGACGCTGTTCTCGACGGCGATCGGCAGCGACAGGAAGTCGGGCACCCACCGGCCCGAGCCTGCGATCGCCTCGACGCGGGCCAGGGCGGCCGGACTCATGACGGCCAGCCACAAGCCTCCGTCGCTGGCGAAGTTCTTCTGCGGCGCGAAGTAGTAGGCGTCGACGTCGCTGATGTCGACGGGCAGACCGCCGGCGCCCGAGGTGGCGTCGATGAGGACGAGGGCGTCCCCGGCGTCGGCCGGACGCCGCACCGGCACGGCGACGCCCGTCGAGGTCTCGTTGTGCGCCCAGCCGATCACGTCGACCGATGGGTCGGACTGGGGTTCGGGCGCAGAACCGGCGTCGGCCTTGATGACGATCGGGTCGCCGATGAACGGGTTCTTTGCGACGCATGAGGCGAACTTCGAGCTGAACTCGCCATAGGTCAGGTGCAGCGAGCGCTTGTCGATCAATCCGAAGGCCGCGGCATCCCAGAAAGCCGTCGCGCCGCCGTTGCCCAAGATGACCTCGTAGCCGTCGGGCAGCGAAAACAGGTCAGCGAGCCCCGAGCGCACCCTGCCCACCAGATTCTTGACCGGCGCCTGTCGGTGCGACGTGCCGAACAACGCCGCAGCCGTAGTGCTCAGCGCCTGCAATTGCTCCGGCCGTACCTTCGACGGGCCACAGCCGAAGCGGCCGTCGCGGGGTTTGAGGTCGGCGGGAATCTCGAGGGAAGTCGTCAGCTGGTCAGCCATGGTGAACAGGGTAGTGAGGGGCGGCGGGGCGCAGATCAAGCGGTCGGGATAAGGCTCGGAATCAGGTGTGTGGCGGCGGCCGACTGTGATGCGGGTCATACATCGGGCTCATTGGGGCGTGGACCACACGGGAGTGACCGCCCTGGATAATTCCCAGTACCGGCGGTACCGTGTTCTTTATTCGTCCGGATCTCAACCTCGCTGGGGAGGCTCTTGATGGTTGCTACGACTGCCAGGACGCGCATGGTTCGACGTTGGCGCCGCAACATGGAAGTGCGGGACGACGCGGCGTACGTGGAGATGCTCGCCACACTGTCCGAGGGGTCGGTGCGGCGGAACTTCAACCCGTACACCGATATCGATTGGGAGTCACCGGACTTCGCCGTCACTGACAACGATCCCCGGTGGATCCTCCCGGCGACCGATCCGTTGGGCCGGCACCCGTGGTACCAGGCGCAGTCCGACGAGAAGAAGATCAAGATCGGAATGTGGCGGCAGGCCAACGTGGCCAAGGTCGGCCTGCACTTCGAGTCCATCCTGATTCGCGGGCTGATGAACTACACCTTCTGGGTGCCCAACGGGTCACCGGAATATCGCTACTGCCTGCATGAATCGGTCGAAGAGTGCAACCACACCATGATGTTCCAGGAGATGGTGAACCGGGTGGGCGCCGACGTGCCGGGGATGCCGAGGCGACTGCGCTGGATCTCGCCCTTGGTTCCGTTGGTGGCCGGGCCCTTGCCGGTGGCGTTCTTCATCGGTGTGCTGGCCGGTGAGGAACCGATCGACCACACCCAGAAACAGGTCCTCCGGGAAGGCAAAGCGCTGCACCCGATCATGGAGCGGGTGATGGCCATCCACGTGGCCGAGGAAGCGCGCCACATCTCGTTCGCGCACGAGTTCCTGCGGCGTAGATTGCCGAATTTGACTCGGCGTCAACGCTTCTGGGTTTCGCTTTACTTTCCGCTGACCATGCGAACATTGTGCAACGCGATCCTTATTCCGCCGAAGGCGTTCTGGGAGGAATTCGACATCCCGCGATCGGTGAAGAAGGAACTGTTCTTCCGATCGCCGGAGTCGCGAAAGTGGTTGCGCGACATGTTCGCCGACGTCCGGATGCTGGCTTATGACACCGGCCTGATGGAAAGCCGCTCAGCCCGGCTGATGTGGCGGATCTGCAAGATCAACGGTAAGCCGTCGCGCTATCGCAGTGAGCCGCAGCGCCGGCACCTGGCCACTGCGCCGGCTGCCTGACCAGTCTGCGAGTTTTTCTATGCCGCACGTGATCACACAATCGTGCTGCAATGACGGGTCCTGCGTATTCGCGTGCCCGGTCAATTGCATCCATCCCTCACCGGACGAACCGGGTTACGCGACATCGGAGATGCTCTATATCGACCCGGTGGCCTGTGTGGACTGCGGCGCCTGCGTGAGTGCCTGCCCGGTGGGAGCGATCGTCCCGGACAGCAAACTTGACGCCAGGCAGCTGCCGTTCGTGGAGATCAACGCGTCGTTCTACCCGGCTCGCCCGGCAGACACGAAGTTGCCGCCGACCTCGAAACTCGCTTCGGTGATACCGGCGGCGCAGGTGCGGGCACGGCACCGGCCACTGACGGTCGCCGTCGTGGGTTCCGGACCGGCGGCGATGTACGCCGCCGATGAACTCCTGGTGCAGCCCGGCGTGCGGGTCAACGTGTTCGAAAAGCTGCCCACCCCCTACGGTTTGGTGCGGGCCGGGGTAGCGCCCGATCACCAGCACACCAAGCGGGTCACCCGGATGTTCGACCGGGTCACCAGCCATCGCCGCTTCCGGTTCTTCCTCAATGTCGAGGTGGGCCGGCACGTCAGCCACGCCGAAATACTGGACCACCACCACGCCGTGCTGTACGCGGTCGGTGCACCCGATGACCGCCGGCTCGATGTCGACGGGATGGGACTGCCCGGTACCGGCACGGCCACCGAACTGGTGGCCTGGATCAACGGCCATCCCGACTATGCCCGCCTGCCAGTGGATCTCAGCCATGAGCGGGTGGTGATCATCGGCAATGGGAACGTCGCGCTGGACGTGGCGCGGGTGCTCACCGCCGACCCCGACGAGTTGGCCTGCACCGACATCGCCGACCATGCGTTGACGGCCTTGCGCAAGTCAGCCGTGCGCGAGGTGGTGATCGCGGCCCGCCGGGGGCCCGCTCATTCGGCGTTCACACTGCCGGAGTTGATCGGGCTCACGGGCGCCTGCGACGTCGTGCTGGACAGCGCCGACCGCGACTGGGTGCGTGAGGATTTGGCCACCGTGTCCGATCCGTTGACCAAACGCAAACTGGAGGTGCTGAGCAGGTTGGGCGACAGCGCGGCCCCGGTAGCACGGCCGCGCATCCGGCTGGCCTACGGGCTGACGCCGCAACGCATTCTCGGTGAGCACGGGGCTTGCGGAGCCGAGTTCGCCGTCACCGGTACGGGCGAACCCCGTCGGATTGAGGCCGGTTTGGTACTGACGTCAATTGGCTACCGCGGCAAACCCATTCGCGATCTGCCATTCGACGAGGCGGCGGCCGTCGTGCCCAATGACGGCGGGCGCGTCGTCGAACCCGACACCGGCCGACCCGTGCCCGGCGCCTACGTCGCGGGCTGGATCAAGCGCGGGCCCACTGGCTTCATCGGCACCAACAAGGCCTGCTCGCTGCAGACAGTGCAGGCCCTGGTGGCCGACTTCAACGCCGGCCACCTGACCGACCCGGTGGCCAAGCCGGCGGCGCTGGCCGGCCTGGTGGCCGCACGCCGGCCCGATGTCATCGACTCGTCGGGATGGCGCGCAATCGACGCGGCGGAGGTGGCACGCGGCAGCGCCGATGGCCGTCCGCGCAATAAGTTCACCGACGTCGGTGACATGCTGGCGGCCGCCACCACCGCGCCGCAGGAGCCATCACCGGGACGACGCCTGCTGGCACGGCTTCGCCACTGACTACCCGGTGGCCGGCGCGGACACCGACTCCTTGATCTCTTCCATGCTGACTTCGCGAACCGGCTGGCCCAGTGACCAGTTGTGCCCGAACGGGTCGGCAACCACGCCGTAGCGGTCCCCCCAGAACTGGTCCTCCAAGGGCATCACGACGGTGGCACCGGCGTCGAGCGCCCGCTGGAACTTCGCGTCGACATCGGTAACCGTCAGGTGGATGGTGACCGGGGTTCCGCCCAGCGCCTTGGGCGTCATCGACTGGTCGTTACACATTTCCGGGAAGTCGTCGTTGAGCATCACCATCGAGCCGTTGATCTGTACCGCGGCGTGGATCAGGCGGCCGTCCGGACCGGGAATTCGGGCCAGTTCGACGGCGTCGAACGCCTTGACGTAGAAGTCGATGGCAGCGGCAGCGTCGTCGACGACAAGGTGGGGGATCACTGCTGGTTCGACGTTGATGGCCATGGGTTACTCCTCTGATCGGTGATATCGCCCGCCCCGGGCTCATGTGTACTGACCGGACTGGACGCCATTTCTCATCGCGGACACTACGGCGGGCCACCGACAACACGCAGCCGATCGGGGGAGTGCCTACGCCTCCGATCGGTTGACCCCGGTTTCCTCCGGGATTGTCCGATCGGCGGATTCCGCCGCCCTGACCAACGTCCTTTACTTGGGCTTATGTCGCTCACCGCACCGGCCCCGCCCCGGACGCCGACCCCGTCCGCCGATCAAGCCAAACTGTTCCTGGTCATGGACGCCGGGACCGACGCCGGGTACTTCGCCGCGCGAGCCTTGCTGGCGGCCGGCTACTCGGTCGCGGTCTGCGGGCGCCACGTCAGCCAGTTGAGCCGGGTCGTGCACGGCTACAGTTCCGAGCGGGTGTTCGCCGTGGCCGCGGACAGCACCGATCAATCCCAGGTGATGAAGATGATCGGTTCCGTGGAGCGCCGCTTCGGGCGGGCCATCACTTCGGTCATCCGCGGGCCCTCCTACAACCAGACGACGATCTGATTCGGGTTGCCGGGGCGATCGTCATTGCTCGCCGATACTCTTGGTGATACATTCGTCTCAACCCTAGCTGAGACAGCTGTCTCAGCAGACGTTTCGAACGGATGGCCGCGTGAGTGCAGTGACCCTGACGATTCACCGCACGCTGGATGAGCGCCAGCGTGACGTGCGGGCGCGGCTGTTGGCTGCGGCACGCCAGCTGATCCGGGAACATGGCCACGAAGCGGTGCGGATGGAGCAGATCGCCATCACCGCCGGCGTTTCCCGCGCGACGACCTACCGCTACTTCGCCTCCAAGGAGCATGTGGTGTGCGAGGCCGCGCTGGCCTGGGGTCAGGACGTGGCGCAACGCATTCCCCAGGCCGTCGCGGCGGCGGAACCGGCCGACGCCGTCGACGTCGCCATCGATCAGGTGGTGCGCGAAGCGGCCTCAGACCTGCCGATGGTCCGCGCCACAATGGCCTCGGTGCTGGCGCAGGGACCGGTCGCCGAGCAATTCCGCATGGGTGTGCGCCAGATGTTCCTCGACCTGCTGGGCGGTGCGGTAGACAACGTTCCCGAGTCGTTGTCACTCGATCCCGCGATGACGGTGCTCGGGCGCGTCTTCTTCGCCGATCTGGCATTGCTCGGAGTCGGTGACATCACCGTGGAGCAATGCATCACCGAGTTGCGACTCGCCGCCCGGCGGCTGCTGATCGATACCCCTCACGACTAGGAGCGACCGTGAACCAAACAGCGTTGCAACCACTTTGGGACTGGATGCTGCGATACCTGGGCGTGGGATTCTTCGAGTTCCCGTTGTACTTCCTGCCCGTGGTGGTCGCCGTCGTGCTGGTGACCGGGGTGGTCTACTCGTTCTTCGATGTTGCTGTCTACCGGCGGATCTCGGCGAAGGCGGCGACTAGACTCGGATTGCGGATCATGACGACCTATGTCGGTGCTGCGGTGGCGTTCTTCGTGCTGCATCGCATATTCCATCCCTGGGTATCCGACGTGCCCACCGCCGCACCGACTTTGGTGTCCTTCGCCACCCAGCTGGTCTGCTTCATGGTGATCGGCGAATTCTTGACTTATTGGTGGCACCGGCTCGAGCACGGCAGCCGGTTCGTTTTTCAGAAGGTGCATTACATGCACCACCGCGTGCAGTCACCGCTGACCATCTGGACCAACTTCGTGGTTCATCCGGTCGAGGGTTTGATGGTGATGCTGTGCCTGTATGTGCCGCCGTTGGTGTTCGGAGCACATCCGATGGTGGTGGTCGCCTATGCGGTGGCCAACACCACGGCGATGGTGATCACCCACAGCGGTTACGACATGAAGTTTTATCCCCGCTGGCTGCTGCCGGCGGCCTCCGGGCACGAATTGCACCATTCCGAGAAGCGCCCCACCAACCTTTCGGTCGTAATGACCTACGGCGACAAGGTCTTTGGCACCTACAAGAAGCCGGCAGCCACTCCGGTTGCCCTCGTTTCCTGACCCGACAAGCCGTCTCCGCACTTCAGCGTGTAAAGCCGTTCTCGCGGGAGCGTGCGCCGACATGAACCTCCCACCAACGGTCGACCGGCCGCGTGACGCCTACCTGGGGCATACCGAGCGTGTGCAGTGGAAGAACGCGGCCGGACGGGTGTCGGCGGAAATGATCTGCCCGTATCCGCCGGGGATCCCGGTGGTGGCCCCGGGCGAGCTGCTCACTAACGCAATCGTCGACTATATGCAGCGACTGTCCGCAGAGGGCGTGATGGTGGAAGCTGCCGCCGATCAGTCCCTTGCCGAATTCCGGCTCTTTGCAAGATGATCGATGCTCAAGCCGTGGTGAGAACGCGGTCCCAGCCCTCGACGGATTCCGGGCTGCGCGGACCCGGACCCACGTAGATGGCCGACGGCCGGACCAGCTTGCCGAGCCGTTTCTGCTCGAGGATGTGAGCGCACCATCCGGCGGTGCGCCCGCAGGTGAACATCGCCGGCATCATGTTGGCCGGCACACCGGCAAAGTCCAGGATGACCGCGGCCCAGAACTCGACGTTGGTTTCGATCGCCCGGTCCGGCCGGCGCTCGCGCAACTCGGTCAGCGCCGCCTGCTCAAGCGCGGCCGCAACCTCATAACGAGGTGCCTTCAGCCGCTGCGCGGTGGCCCGCAGCACGCGCGCCCGCGGGTCCTCGGCGCGGTACACCCGGTGTCCGAACCCCATCAGCTTCTCGCGGCGGTCCAGGATGCCTTTGACCAGACCGCGGGCGTCGCCGGTGCGTTCCACCTGTTCGATCATCGGCAACACCCGGGCCGGGGCGCCGCCGTGCAGAGGTCCGCTCATCGCTCCGATTGCGCCGGACAACGCGGCGGCCACGTCCGCACCCGTCGAAGCGATCACCCGGGCGGTGAACGTCGAAGCGTTCAGGCCGTGCTCGGCTGCCGAAACCCAGTAGGCGTCGATCGCCTCGACATGCCTGGGATCCGGCTCGCCCTGCCAGCGGGTCATGAATCGTGCGGTGACAGTTGAGCATTCGTCGATGACGCGTTGGGGGACGGCCGGCTGGTAGATGCCGCGGGCGGACTGCGCCACATACGACAGCGCCATCACCGATGCCCGGGCCAGCTGGTCGCGGGCGACGGACTCCTCGGTGTCCAGCAGCGGCTTGTACCCCCAGATGGGCGCAAGCATCGCGAGGCCGGCCTGCACGTCCACCCGCACGTCGCCGGTGTGGATCGGCAGCGGGAACGGTTCGGCGGGCGGCAATCCGTGGCCGAACCTGCCGTCCACCAACAGCGCCCAGACGTCTCCGAACGTGACCCGCTGGCTGACCAGATCCTGGATGTCGACGCCGCGGTAGCGCAGCGCTCCGCCGTCTTTATCGGGTTCGGCGATTTCGGTGGTGAAGGCCACGACGCCTTCCAGGCCTGGGACAAAATCCTCCGGGACCACAGTCATGCGCAGATTCTCGCACTCCTGCCGGGACCGCTTACTACCGGCCGGTAACAGTCCCCGAGTACCGTTGGGACGGTGACCGAACCTCATGGGCAGCACCTGGCGGGGATGCGGGTGGAGTATGGCTCCGTCGAGAAGGACGGCAGCCCGGACCTTGATTTGGACTGGCTTGCCGACGGCTGGCTTACGTTGTTCCACAAGTGGATTGACGACGCGAAGCAGGCCGGCATGGCCGAACCCAACGCCATGGTGGTAGCGACGGTGGCCGACGGCCGGCCCGTCACCCGGACGGTCCTGTGCAAGAGCGCCGATGAGACGGGGATCACCTTCTTCACCAACTACGACTCGGCCAAGGGCTTCGAACTGGCGGCGATGCCCTACGCGTCGGCGACCTTCCCCTGGTACCTGTTGGGCCGGCAGATCCACGTCCGTGGCACCGTGAGCAAGGTCGACCGGCAGGCCACCGAGGACTACTGGTCCAAGCGTCCGCGCGGGTCTCAGTTGGGTGCGTGGGCCTCAAGACAGTCGCAGCCCATCGCCTCGCGCGCGGCGCTGCTCGACCAACTCGCGGAGGTGACTGCGCGTTTCGCCGGCACCGAGCAGATCCCGGTGCCGCCGAACTGGGGCGGTTACCTGATCGCCCCTGAAGTTGTGGAATTCTGGCAGGGCCGGGAGAACCGGTTGCACAATCGGATTCGAGTGATGGACGGGGCAGTCGAGCGGCTCCAGCCGTAGCTTGTTTCTCACCCGTCCACCGTGACGTCAGGGCCGGGTCTTGCGACGAAACTCACCCTGACTTCACGTTCGCGGCGGGTTCATGGGGCGCCGCTTGCGGCTACGCTCGGCGGCGATGCCCCTGTTCGCGGACACCACGCCACTGCGCACAGCCGACTTCCGCAGACTCTGGGTGGCCGGCATTCCGACCGTCATCGGGGCCAACCTCACAATTTTCGCCGTCCCGGTGCAGATCTATGCGCTGACGCAGAACTCCGCGTACGTCGGGCTGGCCGGGCTGTTCGCATTGGTGCCCCTGGTGGTGTTCGGGCTGCTGGGTGGCGCCTGGTCGGACGCCATGGACCGGCGGTTGCTGCTGATCATCTCCGCGTGCGGGCTGGCGGCGGGAGCGACGTTGTTGTGGCTGCAGGCAGTGCTGGCCCTGAACAACGTATGGGTGTTGCTCTGTCTGCTGGCGCTGCAGCAGGCATTCTTCGCCGTCAATTCGCCGGCGCGATCTGCGGCGATCCCGCGGATGCTGCCGGGGGAGCAGCTGCCCGCGGCCAATGCGCTGAACATGACCGTCGGCCAGTTCGGGGCGATTGTGGGCCCGCTGCTCGCGGGCCTGCTGTTGCACTGGGTGGACCTGTCCACTCTTTATCTGGTCGACGCGCTGGCCTGTCTGGCGCCCATTTGGGTCACGTGTCTCCTGTCGCCCATGCCGTCGCTGGAGGCGTCCGGTGCGGCGCGCTGGGGGATCGGCGGCGTGTTGGAGGGCTTCCGGTACCTGGCGGGCAACACCGTGGTGTTGATGTCGTTCGTCGTCGATCTGATCGCCATGATCTTCGGAATGCCGCGGGCGCTGTTCCCGCAGCTGGCTCATGAGAGTTTCGGCGGTCCCATCGAGGGTGGTTCGGCAATGGCCCTGCTGGCCGCCGCGATGTCGCTGGGGGCGGCGGCCGGCGGCGTCTTCTCCGGATGGCTGCCCGGGATCCGGCGCCAAGGGTTGACAGTTGTCGCCGCGATCACGGTGTGGGGCCTGGCGATGGTGGGCTTCGGGTTGGTGTGCGGTATGGCGCACGGCCGGGCGGGACCGATGCTCTGGGCGGCGGTGGCGTTTTTGGCGGTCGGCGGTGCGGCGGACATGGTGTCTGCCGCTTTTCGGCAGACCATCCTGCAGCAGGCGGCCTCCGAGGAGTTGGTCGGGCGGCTGCAGGGTGTGTTCACGGTGGTGGTCGCCGGTGGACCCCGGTTGGCGGACACACTGCACGGTGCCGCGGCGGCGGTAGTGGGTACGACGGCGGCCGCGGCCGGCGGCAGGGCGCTGGTGTTGGTGGGCGTGCTGCTCGCCGCGGTCGTGGCTCCGGGTTTCATCCGGTATCGGGCACCGGACGGTTCCTGAAGGTTGGTCGCGTTCGTCATCGTCGGGAGGGGACTCAATGCGCGGTCAAGGTCTGGCAAGGCTCGCAACGGCGGTTCCCCGATTAAGTACCCGGCTACTGAAGCCGGCCGCCTCGGTTGGCGTGAGGCTGTCTGTGCAGGAAGACATGCCGGTCCCGGGAGGCCGGCCCGGGAGCTCGGAAGTCGGGTGAGAGACGTGTCGCACGTGAGCGTGACGCCGGACATCATTACGGTGGCGGCAGCGGATCTGGAAACCATCGGATCCACCCTCGATGCCGCGCATCTGGCAGCGGCTGCACCGACCCTCGCGCTGGTGCCGGCGGCCGCCGACGAGGTGTCAGCCGGCATTGCGCAATTGTTTGCCCAGCACGCCCAGCAATACCGCGCGGCGGCTGGTCAAGCGGCGGCGTACCAGGATCAGATCGTTCAGAATTTGAGGACTGGCGCGATCTCGTACTCCGGTGCCGAAAGCGTCAACAACTTGTTGCTGAACGGATTGTTCGCCATCCAGGTTGGACCCAGCGTCGGGATGGTTCTCGCTGCGCTCACGTATGCGAACTGGGTGTCGTCCTGGATCTACCTGATGCCGGCGTTTGTTCAAGCGTTTGCCTATCTGCCGGCTGCCTATCTGCTTCTCGGCGCCTTCCTCTGGGCGGTGGGCGCGGCGATTATTCTGCCGACTATTGCGTCCGCTATCGGATGAGGGTGAGGTCACCGGGGCTTGGTCGAATGGGTGACTGTGGTGATGCTCCGTTCGGTATCAGCTGACATACCGACTTTCAGGGTGAGCTCTTTGTTCCGATAAGCCGCGGAATCTGCGGTGCCGCCACGTACGCTACGGACGTGCGCTTGTCGTGGCCGCTAGTCGGCCGCTCCGAGCAGTTGCGAATCATCAAAGCTGCTCTCGCGGCCCCGGATACCCCCGGCATCGTTGTCTGCGGCGCAGCGGGGGTCGGCAAGAGCCGTGTTGCTCGTGAAGCGCTTTCCGCAGCTGTTTCCGGTGGGTGCGAGGGCCGTTGGGCCGTCGGCACCTCGGCGGGGCGGGCCATTCCGCTGGGCGCGTTCACGGAGTGGGCGCAGCCAGGAGTCACCGACATCGTGCAGTTGCCGCGCGCGGTCATGCAAGCACTGGCCGCGGCCCCCTCGGGCGCTCCCGTGGTCCTGGCCGTCGATGACGTCCAATTGCTCGATGAGCTCTCGATATTCGTTCTTCATCAGATCGTGCAGCGGGGTGCGGCGAAGGTGTTGCTCACCGTTCGCGGTGGTGACCCGATTCCCCCTGCGGTGCATGAGGTATGGCGGATCGGCCAATTCGAACGAATCGACCTGCAACCCCTGTCAATCGACGACACCACTGCGCTGCTCTCGGCAACCTTGTGCGGACCCGTGGATCCATCAGCCGCTCAGCGGCTTTGGCGGCTCACCCGCGGCAACCTGCTTTATCTGCGCAACATCGTCGAACAAGAGGTCGCAGATCGGCGGATCATCCGCCGGGACGGCTACTGGCGCTGGCTCGGTGATCCCGTCATGCCTCCCGGGCTGATTGAGCTCATCGAATGTCGCATCGGTGCGCTGCCCGCGACGGTCAGCGACGTGGTTGACGTGGTCGCCATCGGAGAACCCATCGAATTGACACACCTGCGGCGCATCGCCGACCCGGCAGCAATCGAGGATGCCGATGCACGTGCCCTCATCACTCTCGAACCTTCCGACGGCGACGTGCAGGTGCGATTGGCACACCCCCTCTACGGGGAGGTTCGGCGCCGGCGCGCTCCGTCGACCCGGTTGCGGCGATTGCGCGGACTCGTGGCCGCCGAACTCGGCACCTGCCACGGCAGTGACGACATCCAGGTCGTGGTGCGTCGCGCCACCCTGAGCCTGGACTCCGATCTCACACCCGATCCCGACCTTCTCCTCAGCGCGGCTCATGGCGCCGTCTGGCTGGCGGATCTGCCGCTCGCCGATCGGCTCGGCGACGCCGCGGTCCGGGCCGGAGCCGGTGCTGAAGCAAGTTTCGTCCGCGCGCATGCACTTTCTTGGTTGGGCCGGGGTGCCGAGGCCGACGCGGTGCTGACCGGTATCGACAACGGCCTGTTGACCGATGACGAGCGTGCCCGACTCGCGTTCCTACGGGCCAGCAACATGCTGTGGGCGTTGGGGGATCCCGCGCGGGCGAAAGACATCGTCGACGACGCGGCGCTGACCGCACTGCCGCACGTGCGCAGTTATATCGATGCCTTCCGCACGGTCTACTGGTTCGCGACCGACGAACCGGATGCCGCGCTGTGCGCGTCGAAGAGCCTGGCATTGACCGAGCTGCCTGCTGTAGTCGGTGCTGAAATCGCCTGGGTCCTGGCCACGATCAGAGCGGATGCGGGACGAGTCGGCGAAGCCGTGGCACTCGCGGAGACCGGATATGACAGTGCGGCAAGCTCTTTCGACGCGCCGCAGATGGCATTCAACATTGCCGATTCACACGTCAGCGCGTTGTTGTTGGCTGGCCGAATTGCCGAGGCCGTTGAGGTGGCCGAAGGGGTGAGCCGCCGGGCGGCGGACATGCCGGGCGCGGTTCAATTGCTGGGTGCCGCGATCAGGGGTAGGGCCGCCCTCGGTGCGGGAAATCTGGGATCCGGCGGAGATCTGCTCGAACGCGCGGTGGTGGGGCTGACCGCCACGCACGCGCTGGGCTGGGGATACCGCTATGACATCTCCCGCGTCACCGCGCTCGCCATCGGCGGATCCAGTGCGCAGGCCACTGCTGAGCTTGCGGCGCTTGATCGGCAGCATCGTCCTTTCCGATCGCTGGCCTACGAACGCGGCCTGGCGCGGGCGTGGGTGGCCGCGGCCCAGGGTGCCGTGTCGGAGGCGATTACATGCTCGCTGTTGGAAGCTGAAAGAGCAAGGGGCAAAGGTCAATTCGCAGCGGAAGTGCTATGCCTACAGACCGCTGCGCAATTCGGCGATCGATCGGGTACCGACAGATTAAGTGAGCTACGAGGACTCGTGGAGGGGCCGCGGGTCGGGGTTGCGGCGCGATTCTCGGCCGCGCTCAGCGCTGGCGACGCAGCTGAAATGGCGGCGGCATCAGCGGACTTCGAACGGATCGGTGACCTCATCGCCGCCGTTGACGCGGCCGCCCACGCGGCAGTTGCCTACCGCAATCGGGGCCTGCGAGGTTCGGCGTTGAATAGCGTAGCGCGCGCGGATGCTTTGGCCGAACGGTGCGGTGGTGCCTGGACGCCGGCACGACGGCAGGCAAGCGAACCGCTGCCGTTCACCGACCGCGAACGAGAGATCGTGATGTTGATCGGCGAGGGCTTATCCAACCGCGCTGTCGCGCAACGGCTGACGCTTTCCGTGCGCACCGTGGAAAGCCACATCTACCGGGCTATGGCGAAGACCGGTACCACCACCCGCGAGGAACTTGCCGCGCTGGTGTCGCATAATGGCGGGCAGCTATGATTCGGTAGTTGTCCGGCCAGACGCGACTGACTCGGCTGCTACCTCGACACCGTCCCGGCCATCGACTCCGCCAGGGCCATATGTCCCTCGAAGCCAAGCGATTCCGCCATCGTCCGATAGCGGTACAACAGGTCCCGGAAAGCGTCATCGTCGCCGCGCGTGCGGGCCATCAGCGCATCCAGCCGCAGCAACGTGACGTCGCGCATGGCCCAATTCTCTTGTGCGTGAAGGTTTGCCAGATCCTCGATCGCCTGCTGCGCTTCAGCTACGTCGCCCTCCGCGCCACGCTCCAGCAGTGTCTCCACCAGAATGCCGCTGCCCAGCACCCCGAAGAAAGGACGACCCGCCCGGCGCAACTCATCCATCGTTGGACGCATCACCGCGACCGCACCTTCGAGGTCGCCCCGGCGAGCCCTCTCCCGTGCCACCCACAATTCGGCGACTGGCACCAGGAACGGAATGGGCTCGCGTAACCACATTTCGCGGACCTGCATCATCAGTTCCCGCCCGCGGTCACGGTCGGCGGCGGCGTCCCGGTGCAGGAGTGCGACCGCGAGTCCGTACTTGACGATGCTCAGAGCGGCATTGCTCGACCCCTCAGCGGTCTGCAGCGCCGCCTCGAGTTCGTGCAGCGCGGAGTCGTCCGGCCGGAACACCCCGTAGGTTATCGGCAGGCCGTAGGTCCAGCCCGCGACCATTGCGTGAGTGGTCGGATCGCTCTGCCGGGCCAATTCGTAAGCGTCGAGGAGATCCTGCCGCCAGCGCGGACGACCCACCCACCACCTCGCAACCCCGCGCCATGCCAGCGCTGCCGCCAGGGGCGATCCAAAACCGAATTCGGCTCCCTTGGTGGGGTCGCCGTCGGCCAGTTCGATCACTCTCTGCGACCACCGCAGGAGTTCGCCGAACTCACCGGCATCGAACCAGTTGTTGAACGCAATGAACGCCAAACCTATTGTCGGAGTCGGATCTTCGATCGAAGCGAGCAGCGCCATCTGTTCGGATGCCAGCCGCGACCCCTCCCGGGTCTGCCCGGCGTACATCAGCTCGGTTTCCAGCCCGGTCATGCCGATGGCCAGGGATACCTTGTCTCCGGCCGCGGTACACAACTCCCGCAGCTCCTCGAAGAGTCCCCGGGATTCCTGGATTGCCTGCCAGCTGACGGCACACAGCATGGTGCGGGGCGCGATGCGCATCGCTCGTTGACCGGGTTCTTCGACGGGAAGCAGGTCGGCAATGTGCATGGCCCGTTCCCAACTGACCCGCGCGGCGCCGACGTCCAGGTTGGCCGACCGCGCGCCGGCGCGCATATGCCAGGCGTATGCCGCGGCCAGGTCACCGGCGGCCTCCCGGTGCTCCGCGATCAGTGCGGCATTCTGGTCGGCCGTTACCGGGTTGCTCGACTCGATGGCGGTCGCCAGTCGCCCGTGCCACGTGGCGCGGTCAGCCTTCAACTGTGATTCATACGCCACCGCGCGGATCAGCGGATGGCGAAAGGCGTACTCGGCGTTCCGGTCGAATCGCACCTGGTCGATGAGCTCCGCGTGCAGCAACTCCTCGATTTGCGGCTCGATGCCCAATGCCGAAAGCAGGTCGGCCTCGAAGCGGGCACCGATCACCGATGCCGCGTTCAGCGTCTGCCTTGCGGCGGCGTCCAACCGGTCGATGCGTGCTGCGATGGCGGCCTGCAC
This sequence comes from Mycobacterium sp. NGS49, assembly GCF_059812565.1. Lineage (NCBI taxonomy): Bacteria > Bacillati > Actinomycetota > Actinomycetes > Mycobacteriales > Mycobacteriaceae > Mycobacterium > Mycobacterium sp. NGS49. The sequence goes on from NZ_JCALCX010000007.1 coordinate 118,134, forward strand.
GGTGGCCGGCACACTCAATTCGGCGATTCCCGCAGAACATAGGTAGCTGCCGCGGTCGCCGGTCAGCACCCCGCGCTGCACCAGTTCCCGCACCATCTCCTCGGCGAAGAACGGGTTCCCCGCGGCGCGGTCGGCGATGATCGGCGCCAGGTTGCGCACCGAGGGATTCGAACCCAAGAGCCCGTGCACCAAAGCCGCTGTGTCCGAATCGGCAAGCGGGGCAAGCGCGATGGTCTGGCCGCCGGGCACCCGTGTCAGCGTCCCCTCGTACTCGGGGCGGTAGGTGATCAGCACCAGCGAGGGCGTGCGGGGGATGACGGTGAGGAAATCGGCCAGCATCGACTCGCTGACCGCGTCGATCCAGTGCGCGTCTTCGATGAGGAAAAGCGCGGGCGCGGTGCGCGCGAGTGAGGTGGTGTTGACCAGTTTGGTCAACCGGCGCCGCCGCGCCTCGGGATCGATCTGGGGCAGTGGCACGTCGGGGTCGGCGATGCCCAACAGATCGTCGACCAGCAACAGGTCCTGTGGGTTCGTGTTCGGTGGCACGGTTGCCCTCAACTGTGCGCGGGCGGCTTCCCCGTCCAGGTCAGCAGCGCCGCTGGCTGCGCGCAACAGTTTTGCCACCACGCCGAAGGAGTGGTCGCAGGCGTGCGATTCGCAGAAGGTCCAATACACGTCGACACCTCGGGCGGCGGCCATCGCCGCGACTTCGCGGGCGGCCCGGCTCTTGCCTATGCCGGGCGGCCCCACCACCGTCACCACGCCACCACGACCGGCGACCGTCCGTTGCACCATGGCGTCCAGCGCAGCCATCTCCCAGCGTCGGCCCACCAGATTCGTCTCGGCGCGCCCCACCGGTGCGGTGCGCCGGGAGACGGCCAGCAATCGGAACGCCGGCACCGGCGCGTCTGCACCTTTGATCTTCACCTGTTCCGGCAGGCCCGTCACGGCGGCCTGCTCGACCAGGCGCACCGTCGACTCCGACAGCAGCACCTCGCCCGGTCGGGCCGCGGATTCCATCCGCTGAGCCAGCCCTACGGTCTCGCCCGTCGCTGCGTACCCCAGCGCGATCTCTCCCGCAATGACCCGACCCGAATTCAGGCCCACCCGCAATTGCAGGGCCACGCCGTCGCGGCGGGCCACCTCGGCCGCCAGCGCGGCCGCCTCCTGTTGGATCTCCAGGGCGGCGAGACACCCGCGGAGGGCGTGGTCTTCCAATGCCACCGGGGCTCCGAACAGCGCCATCACGCCATCGCCGTTGTACTCCACCGTCCCGCCGTAGCGCTGCGCCACCGCAGCCGACCGCTGCACCAACTCGGTCATCACTTCTCGGAGCCGCTCGATATCCAAGACGGCCGCCAGGTCCATCGAGCGCACCACGTCGGCGAACAGCACGGTGACCTGCTTGTACTTCGCGGTGGCTGCCGGGAACGTCCTGGGAGTACCGCACTGGTCGCAGAACTTGGCCTGCTCGCGCAGGTCGCTACCGCATGACCCGCACCCCGTCATTGCCTAAGGATAGGGCGCTCACCAGCACATCGAGGGGAGTTCCTGGTTCTCCGCGGGGCGCCCGAGGTGCAGATCCGACCCCGGGAAGGCACGCCGTCGAGATAACGACTACCTTCACCTATACGCACCTAGTGCACGATCACGCACCTAGGGCGGGCAGCCATATCAAGCCTGAGCGCAAAGGGGTTCTCGTGGGCGACACCGACGACACCGCAACTCTGAAGTACCCGGGGGGCGAGATCGACCTGAAGGTCGTCCATGCCACCGAAGGTGCCGACGGCATTGCGCTGGGTCCGCTGCTGTCCAAGACCGGGCACACCACCTTTGACAACGGCTTCGTCAACACCGCGTCCTGCAAGAGCGCCATCACCTACATCGACGGCGACGCGGGCATCCTGCGCTACCGCGGTTATCCCATCGACCAGCTGGCCGAGAAGTCGACCTTCATCGAGGTGTCCTACCTGCTGATCTACGGCGAGCTGCCCACCACCGAGCAGTTGGCCGAATTCACCGGCCGCATCCAGCATCACACGATGCTGCACGAGGACCTCAAACGGTTCTTCGATGGCTTCCCACGCAACGCCCACCCGATGCCGGTGCTGTCCAGCACGGTCAACGCGCTTTCGGCGTACTACCCGGACTCGCTTGATCCCACCGACAACACCCAGGTCGAGCTGTCCACCATCCGGCTGCTGGCCAAGCTGCCCACGATCGCCGCTTACGCGTACAAGAAGTCGGTGGGCCAGCCCTTCCTCTACCCGGACAATTCACTGACCTTGGTAGAGAACTTCCTGCGGATGACGTTCGGGCTGCCGGCCGAGCCGTATCAGGCCGACCCGGAGGTCGTGCGGGCGCTGGACATGCTGCTGATCCTGCATGCCGACCACGAGCAGAACTGTTCGACGTCGACCGTTCGGCTGGTGGGCTCCTCCCAGGCCAACCTGTTCACCTCGATCTCGGGCGGCATCAACGCGCTATGGGGCCCGCTGCACGGCGGTGCCAACCAGGCGGTGCTCGAGATGCTCGAGCAGATCCGCGAGAGCGGCGACGACGTGGGCGAGTTCGTCCGCAAGGTGAAGAACCGCGAGGCCGGCGTCAAGCTGATGGGCTTCGGGCACCGCGTCTACAAGAACTACGACCCGCGGGCCCGGATCGTCAAAGAGCAGGCCGACAAGATCCTGGCGAAGCTGGGCGGCGACCCGCTGCTGGACATAGCCAAGCAGCTGGAAGAGGCGGCGCTCACCGACGACTACTTCATCGAGCGCAAGCTCTACCCGAACGTCGACTTCTACACCGGACTGATCTACCGGGCGCTGGGCTTCCCGGTGCGGATGTTCACGGTGCTGTTCGCACTGGGCCGGTTGCCGGGCTGGATCGCGCACTGGCGGGAGATGCACGACGAGGGCGACAGCAAGATCGGCCGGCCGCGCCAGATCTACACCGGCTACACCGAGCGCGACTACGTCGGCATCGACGGACGGTAGCTAGTTCGCGTTCCCCCGCAAGCGGGAGGGGACCTCCCACTTGTGGGAGCGTGCCCCCAGCTAGCGCGGGATGACCCGCACAGTTAGAGCGAGGCCAGCACCGCCATGGCGGCGTTGTGTCCGCCGATTCCGGATACCGCTCCGCCGCGCCGGGCGCCCGAGCCGCACAGCATGATTCGTTCGTGCTGCGTGGCCACCCCCCACCGGCGCGCCGGGGTGTCCAGCGGATCGTCGTCCTCGGCGAACGGCCACGACAGGGCGCCGTGGAATATGTTGCCTGCGGCCATCCGCAGCCGGTCCTGCAAGTCCAGGGTGGTGGTGGTCTCCAGGCAGGGACGGTCGTTCGCGTCCGGTAGCAGCACGTCCTGAATCGGTTCGGCCAGAACGGAATTCATCGATGTCAGCACCGCTTCGGTGAGCTGCCCGCGCAGCAGGTCCGGTTGGGCACCGGCCGGCGAGTGCGGAGTGTGGAAGCCGAACACCGTCATCGTGTGCACGCCGCGCAGTGCCGACGACACGATGCTCGGGTCAGTCAGCGAATGGCAATACGCCTCACACGGCAGCGGGTCCGGCAACTGTCCGGCAGCGGCCCGCAGGTAGCCGGCATCGAGTTGCGACCAAGTCTCGTTGACGTGAAAGGTACCGGTGAATGCCTGTGCGGGTGTCACCGTCTCGTCGCGCAGTCGCGGCAGGCGCCGCAGCACCATGTTGACCTTGACCTGCGAACCCGGCGCCACCGGTGGCATCTGCTCGCCCAGCAGCCCGGCCAACACGGCCGGTCCGACGCCGGCCAGCACGAACCGGCCACGCACCCGGTGCTCGCCGCCCCGGCTGCGGTACCACACCTCGCCTTCCGGATTTACCGCGAAAACCTCTGCTGCAGTGCATGTTTCGGCTCCGTGCCGGGTCGCTGCGGCGGCCAGGTTCGAGGACACCGCGCCCATGCCGCCGACCGGCACGGACCAGTCGCCGGTGCCGCCGCCGAGCACGTGATACAGGAAGCAGATGTTCTGCAGCAGCGACGGATCATCGAGGCGGGCGAAGGTGCCGACCAACGCGTCGGTGGCGATCACCCCGCGAACCAGATCACTGGCGACGGCATCGGTGATGGCATGCCCGATCGGCTCTTCGACCATGGCCCGCCATCCGGCCGCCGCGTCCGGATCGCCGCCGGCCAGGACCAGCTGACGGGCCTGCTCGCGGGTCGGCAGCGGATCGAGCAGGGTGGGCCACAGCCGCCGGGTGACCAGCCCGCAGCGCCGGTAGAAGGCGGCGAAGGCGCGCTCATCAGCAGCCGCCCCGATCGCGGCGAAGCTGTTGGACGCCCCTACCAGCAGACCGGTGCGCCCCGCCGTTCCCGGGTCGGGGCTGTAGGACGAGTAGGGTCGTCTGGCCAGCTGCACCTGTGCGCCCAGGTCGTCGAGAATGCGGGACGGGAGCAAGCTGACCAGGTACGAGTAGCGCGACAACCGCACGTCGACGCCCTCGAACACCTGGGCAGATATGGTGGCGCCACCGACGTGCGGCAGTCGCTCGAGCAGGCGCACCCGAAGCCCCGCGCGGGCCAGGTACGCGGCCGCTACCAGGCCGTTGTGACCGCCGCCAACGATGACTGCATCGAATTCGGCGTCAGCCATCGTCACGCACTAGTTGATGTAGCCTTCGACCTCGTCGGCCGGCCGTACCGCGGCTTCGCGCGGGTCGCCGCCGGTTTCGCGCAGGGCCCGCCGCTGCCGGAGCAGGTCCCAACACTGATCGAGTTCCACCTCCAGCGCGTGCAGCCGCCCGTGTTCATCGTCGGTCGAGATTTCACCCTGCTGCAGTTGAGCCCGCAACGCTTTCTCCTGCGCGACGAGCTCGCGGATATGTGCCAGGGTGCCGCTGTCCGTCGGCTTGCTTGCGTTGGCCATCGCTCCAGTCTGCCCCACGCTGCGCCGGTATCGGGTTGTGACTCGGTAGGCTCATATCGCCTGGAAGCGCGATGACGTCGGCTGGAGTGAGGAGCGATGGTGGGTCCAGAAATGGGGGGAGGTGAAACCCCGGCGCCCGCCCGTCAGATCAATCAGGCCCAGCTCACCACGAAGTACCATCGTCAACGGCTGGGCCGCCCCTGGTTGATCTCCGTGGCCGCCATTCCGTTCCTGCTCGCCGTGATCGGGTTCGGCGCCTACGAACGGCCCATGGGAATTAACGGGCCGACCGGTAACCTGCCGACCCTCACCGCCGCACCCGCCGGTTCGCCGGCCATCGCCGGTGCCCCGAGCCTGTCCTTGGCGCTGGTTTCGATCAGCCGCAACGGCAACAGCATCACGCTGATAGGCGACGTCCCGGACGGCGCCGCCAAGGCGGCGCTGATGAAGTCGCTCAAGGCGCTCATGACACCCGGCGTCAACGTCATCGACCAGATCCACATCGACCCGCTGGTGCGTACCGTCGATTTCGGTAGCGCCGAGCCGATTTTCAACGCGGGCGCGCAGATTCCCGATTTCAATCTCAAAGTCGAGAAGGACACCGTCACGCTCAGCGGCACCGCGTCGCCCGATCAGAAGGACGCCGTGGAACGTGCGGTGGTCGGTGCCTGGCCCGGGGTCAACGTCGCCAACAAAATCTCGGCGAGGGGGCAGATCACGCCGAACCTGCCGCAGGCCGGGGCTTCCGTGCCCCCGCCGGGACCGGGTGCCTGCAACGACCTGCAGGCGGTCATCAACAAGATGACCGGAGGTCCATTGGCTTTCGGACCCGACGGGGTGAGCCTGACCTCGGACGGCTACGGGATCCTGATCCGGGTGGCCGACCAGCTCAAGGCATGCCCGGCCGCACGCGTCACGGTCAACGGGTACACCGACAATGCCAGCGCCGAAGGCATCAACATTCCGCTGAGCGCTCAGCGGGCCACCGCGGTCGCCGAATACCTGATCGCCAATGGCGTGACCCGCGATCGCGTGACCGCCAAGGGGCTGGGTTCGGCCAACCCGATAGCCAGCAATGACACGGCGGAGGGTCGTGCGAAGAACCGTCGCGCCGAACTTGTGGTGAGCTAGGGGAGAATCAAGCATGGGTTTTCTGATCCAGTGGTTGGTCTACCTGGCTGCTTTCGTGGCCGGGTCGGCCGTTGCCTACGGGATTGCCGCCCTGCTGATCAAGCCGCAACGGCCCGAGAGCGAGTCTGGGGCGACGGAGCCGCAGCCCGCGGAGCCCGAGCCGGTTGATCCCCATCCGGTGCCGGATGTGTCCGAGCCCGGGTCGCCGGTGGCGTCGCGCACATCGGCCGAGGAAGAGCCGGAAACGTTCGAACAGCTGTTGTGGCCGGAGGCTACCGAGCCGGTCGCCCAGAGTGCCGAGCCCGAGCCGGAGCCGGAGCTTCAGCCCGTGCAGTCCGAGCCCGAGCCTGAACCCGAGCCCCAGCCCGTGGAGCCTGAGCCTGAGCCTGAACCCGAGCCTGAGCAGCCCGAGCCGGAACCTGTTGAGCTTGCCGACGAACCAGAAGCTGCTGATCCGCCTGCCGAGGGGGCCGAGTCGCCCGTCATCGAGTCCGCGACCGAGATGTCGCAACCGCAATGGCCCGCACCGCAGCCCACGTCAGCTGCAACCGAGCCCGAGCGCGAGCCCGCCGAGCGGGAGCCGGAAGATTCCGGGCCGCCCGGCGATGACGCTGAAACGACTGAGGCTGAGTCCGAAACCGCATTGTCGCAACCGCAGTGGCCCGGGCCTCCGTCCCAGTGGCCCGGCATCGGAGTGAAGCGATGACCGACCACGTGCACTGGTGGCTGGCGGGCGTCTCGTTTGCTCTCGGCTTGGTGCTGACGTTCACCATGCTGGCTCGACCCGCCAAGACCCGAATGCCGGCCTGGGTCCTCGCTGAACCCAGACCGCGCACCAATCCGGAGCCGGCGATGAAGATCCCGGCCGCCGAGGCGCCGACGAAGAAAATGCCCGTCGCCAAACCGGGGCCGGCCAAGAAGGCCACCAAAGCGCCGCCCAAGAAGCGGAGGCCCGGCTCCGGCGATGCCGCGACCAATCGGATCCACGTCGCCAAAGACCATGCGACGGAGACGATTCCGATCCCCGGTAAGAGGCCGGCGAAGAAGGCCGCCGCGGCCAAGGCTAAGGCGCGGCCGAAGGGTCAGGCAACCAGGCGTCGGCCGGTCGCGAAAGACGCTGCGACGGAGAAGATCCCGGTGAGCAGCGACGCGCCGACGACGGTGATACCGCTGATCCCCTACCCGCCGTACGGTCCCGGTTCGATGCGCGCCAACGCCGATGGGAGTGGACCGGACGGCTGGGTGGTGAAGGGGCGCATGGATTCCCGGCTTTTCTATACCCCAGGCGACGCGTGTTATGCGGAGACCGAGGCCCAGGTCTGGTTTGAGGACGAGGAATTCGCCGTCCGGGCGTTTTTCACGCCATGGCGCAAGAGTGCCAGGAACGGCTGATCGCGTTGTGGCACAAGCATCGGGCGAGCAGTTAACTCGGCCCGGGAAGCCGCAACACCAGGCGTGCGCCACCCAGCGGGCTGCTTTCCAGCGATGCGGTCCCGCCGTGCAGATGAGCCTGCTGGGCCACCAACGCCAGCCCGAGTCCCGAGCCGGAATGCGAAGCGGTAGAACCCCGGGAGAAACGTTCGAACACCACCTGACGCTCTTCCTCCGGCACCCCGGCGCCGTCGTCGTCGATGGCGATCTCAACCCCGGCCCGTGAGCTGACCGCAGACAGTTGAACGTGCGTTGCGCCGCCATGCTTTACGGCGTTCGCGATGGCGTTGTCGACGGCGAGCCGCAACCCGGCCGGCATCCCGACGATGATGCAGGTCGGCGAGGGCACCAGGGACACGTCGAGATCGGGGTAGACGCGGGTGGCGTCGTGCGCGGCGCGGTCGAGCAGATCGGTGATGTCGACGGGAACATGGTCATCGGAGGTCGACAGCTCGCCCTGAGCCAGTCGCTCGAGGGCACTCAGGGTGGCCTCGATCCGCGACTGGGTGCGGATCACATCGCTGAGCACTTCTTTGCGTTGGTCGTCGGGCAGATCCAGGGTGGCGAGCACCTCGAGGTTGGTCCGCATCGCCGTCAGCGGGGTGCGCAACTCGTGGGAAGAGACCGCCGCGAAGTCGCGGGCCGAGGCCAGCGCCTCCTGGGTGCGGTTCTGCTCGTTCCAAATGCGCTGCAGCATGCCCCGCATGGCTTCGGCAATCTCGACGGCTTCGCTGGCGCCGTGCACTTCGACCCGCGGGTCCTCGTCACCGGCATCGATCGAGCGGGTCTGCTCGGCCAGCTGCTTGAACGGTCGTACCGCGAATGCGGCCAGCAGCCAGGCGAACACCGCCGCAGCACCGATCGCCAACGTGCAGATCAACAGCACCCGACGATGCAGGTTGTTGGTCTCGGCGTAGGTGGCGTCATAGGTTGCCGCGACTGCGACGGACGTCGGTTCCGGGCCCGGAATCTCGACCGTTCGCACCCGGTAGCGCACCCCGTGGATGAAGGTGTCGGCGTAGTCGGCCTGCAATTTCGGCAGGTTGATATCGGTGTTCGACTTGATCACGGTGCCGCGGCGAACCGTGATCAGTGCGTCCTGGTCGTTTGGGGATCGCGGGATCTCATCCAGCCCGCGAGGCACGAAGGGGATCGCGAAGCCGGCGGCCTCGTCCAGGCGGCGATCCAGCCGTTCCTTGCGGTCCTTGGTGATGCCGACCCACACCACCGCGCCGACGATCAGCACCGGAATCGCGGCGCCGATGACCGTAGCGACCACCACCCGGGTCCGAAGTGACGGCGTGCGGGCAAAGATCCGCGACAGGATGTTCACTGCCGCCATCGGGCACCTGCCGGAGTCATTGCATCCTGAGCACGAAACCGACCCCTCGGACGGTGTGCAGCAGCCGCGGGCCGCCGTTGGCTTCGAGCTTGCGCCGCAGGTATCCGATGAAGACGTCGACGACATTGGTGTCGGCGGCGAAGTCGTAACCCCACACCAGTTCGAGCAGCTGCGCGCGGGACAACACCGCCGTCTTGTGCTCGGCCAGCACGGCGAGCAGGTCGAACTCCCGCTTGGTCAGATCCACGTCGACGCCGTTGACCCGGGCGCGGCGGCCCGGGATGTCCACTTCCAAGGGGCCCACCGTGATGGTTTCCGACGACGAAGTGGCGGTGGCGCCGCGTCGGCGCAGCAGTGCCCGTACCCGCGCCACCAGTTCGGCCAGCACGAACGGCTTGACCAGATAGTCGTCGGCGCCGGCCTCGAGTCCGGCCACGCGGTCGTCGACGGAGCTGCGAGCGCTGAGCACACACACCGGCACGTCGTTGTCCATCGCTCGCAAGGCGGTGACCACGCTGACCCCATCCAGTACGGGCATGTTGATGTCGAGCACGATCGCGTCCGGCCGGGTCTCGGTGGCGCTGCGCAGGGCCTCTGCGCCGTCCACCGCGGTGGACACCTCGAATCCAGACAGACGCAGGCCGCGCTCCAGGGAGGCGAGTACGTCGGAGTCGTCGTCGACCACCAAGACCCGAGGTGAGTTCACACCAGTGTCCATGCCGCCCATCTTGCCTGATCGACCGCTACCGCGCTGGGAGGCGCACCCCCCACTCGCGGGGATCAGAGTTCGCGGGCTCAATCGCGCGTCAGCACCACGTTCATCAATTGGGTGAGCCACGCGCGCGCGGCGGTCTGGTCGCTGTCGAGCAGCAGCTGAACACTGACCCCGTCGTAGGCGGCGATGATGGCGCGGGCGGTGTCGGTCACGGAGTCGATGGCCTTGTGGAAACCGATGCCGCTGGCCGACAGCCGTTCCTCGATGTCTTTGCGCAGTTGTGCGCGGTGGACTTCCCAGCGGTGGGCCAGCTCGGGATTGCGGGCGGAGTACAGCAGGAAGTCGAACTTGATCAGAAGCCAGTCGCGGTCGAGAAGCAGCGTGTCGACGATGCGATCGACGACTCCGGGTAGGTCGGTGACCGGGTCGGCACCTTCCATCGCGGTGCGGACCTGCTCGGCGGTGCGGGCCGCCCACTGGTCGTAGAGCAGGAAGAACAGCTCCTCGAGGCTGTCGAACTGCGAGTAGAACGCACCGCGGGTGTACCCGGCGGCTTCACACACGTCTTCGATGGTCACGTGGCCGTAGCCCTTCTCGGCGAAGACCCGGAAGGCCGCCTCCATGAGCCGGGCGCGGGTTTCGGCGCGGCGTTTGGTGACCCGCGGCGGCTTGGTGGCGGTGGTTTCGGTTGACATGTGGGTGGCCTCCGATTCCCTGTGTAGCCGATACATTGCCACATCGGATACGTGAGGTGCCACATGGTGGAGAAGGTGTCACGGCCTCCTGGTCTGTCCGGGTGTCAGCACCGCGGTGAGCAGCTGAATGAGCCGGGCCCGGGCCGCACCCTCGTCACTTTCTAGCAGCAGTTGCGTGGTGAAGCCGTCATAGAGCGAAATGATGGCGTGGGCGGCGTCGCTCACGCCGCCGATCGAGTCGCGCAGCCCAATCCCCCTCGCGGAGAGTAAATCCTCGATGGTCTGTCGTAGCCTGGCCCGATGTACCGACCAACGGTGGGCCAACTCCGCGTTGCGGGCGGCCACCGCCAACAAGTCGACCTTGATCAATAGCCAGTTGCGGTCCACAAGCAGGGTGTCCACGATGCGCGCGACGATGCTGGGCAGATCGCCGGCCGGGTCGCCGGCCTCCACGGCGCGTCGCACGTGCTCGGCGTTCTGGGCCGCCCACTGGTGGTAGATGAGGAACAACAGTTCCTCGAGGCTGTCGAACTGCGAGTAGAACGCGCCACGCGTGTAGCCGGCGGCGGTGCAGACATCTTTGATGGTCACCTGCCCGTAACCCTTGTCCGCGAAGACGTCGATCGCCGCGTCGACCAGCCGTCCCCGGGTTTCAGCACGGCGTTTGGTTACCCGCCGGGTGCTCGGCGACGTCATTGGTCCTCCGTCTACGAATTTGCGCAGGCATCCGATACAAGTTAGCATATAATACATATACGCAGCAGATGCTCTTCTGTATTTCGGGTGCAGGGACGAGGCGGCCGCAGGCCGGTGCCGGACGTGAGGGGTGTTCGGCGCCGACCCGGCGCCGAAATCTGCATAATTCAGCGATTGACCAGGCCGCTCAACCGCCACGCCAATCCCCGGCGGGCCGACGGAAAGTGCGCGGCCAGTCGCATCGCCGAATTGCGGACCGGCCGCAACGGACGCGGCAACGTCGATACCTTGGTCAGCCGTCCGGTTAGCTTGAGCACCTGCAGTGCCCGTCCGCGCTGTGCCACCCCGTAGGCATCGAGTGCGGTATCAGATCCGCCGCCCATCACCTCGGTGAGCGCGTGGGAGAGTGCGACGGCATCGTTGATGCCCAGATTCATGCCCTGCCCCCCGGCGGGGCTGTGCACGTGCGCCGCATCGCCGGCCAGGATCAGCCGCCCGGCCCGGTAGCTGTCGGCAACGCGATGGTGGATCCGGAAGCGCGACCCCCAGACCAGCTCGGTGACCAGAGTGTGTCCCGGGCCGAAGCCGCGGGAATCCAGCAAACTCTGTATGAATTCCGCCGTGGGTACTCCCGGGGCCTGGGCCGCCGGCGCCACGATGCGATGAACGTCGTCGGGCAGGGGCGCAAGCACGGTCAGGCCCTCGTTGCCGTAGAACAGGATCACCTCGTCGGCCGGCGCTTCGCCGGTGACCCTGACGTCGGCCAGGGTGAAGGACTCCGGGAACTCTGAACCGGTGAAGCCGATTCCGGCTTGTCGGCGAACCGTGCTGTGCATGCCGTCGGCGCCGACCACGTAGTCCGCGCGGATGCTCTCGCCGTCCTCGAATGTCGCCGTGACCCCGGTGCCGTCCTGGCTCAGGCGGCTCAGCGTCTTGGGGCGAATTACGTTGCCCCCCAGTTCGTTCAACCGATCCTCCAGTGCCTGCTCGGTCTCGGCCTGGGAGATCATCAGACTGTAGGGATAGCTTGTAGGGAGTTTGCTGAAGTCGACCGGGATCAGCACCCGCGAGCCCTGGCGCATGGTGAACCGGGGCGCGGCCAGCCCGGCCTTGACCAAGCGCCGGGACACATCGAGATCTTCGAGCAGTTCCAGGGTGCGGGCATTGACCACGGCCGCGCGTGAGGTGTTGGCGCCGGATGGCAATCGATCGACCACCACCGCTTCGACGCCGCGGGTAAGTAGGGATGCGGCCAGGGTGAGCCCGGTGGGGCCGGCGCCGATAATCAGGACTTTGGTGTCGTTCATGACGTCTCCTATACCCAGCTAAGTCAACAGTTGTTGACATGCCCATCATGCGCCTGATCGGGTCGTTATGTCAACACGTGTTGGCCTACAATCGTTGACATGAGGCGCTCATCGGCCGAGACCAAGGCCCTGATTCTGGCGAAGGCGCGCGAGCGATTCGGGTCGGCGGGATTTCAGGCCGCCACGATCCGGGCGATCGCCGCCGATGCCGGCGTGGATCCCGCGATGGTGATGCGGTACTTCGGGACCAAAGATCAGCTGTTCGCCGCTGCAGCCGAATTCGATCTGGAGTTCCCTGATTTCGCGGCGGTTGACCTGGACCGGCTCGGCTGGCTGCTGGTCGGCCATTTCCTGCGGCGCTGGGAGGGTGGTGACGACTCCCTGGTGATCCTGTTGCGCTGCAGCGCCACCAACACCGAAGCGGCGCAACGGATGCGCGACATTTTCGGCAGTCAGTTGCAGCCGTTGTTGGCGTCCCGGTTGCCGGCGGAACAGGCCCCCGAGCGAGCGGGGCTCGTTGCCACCCAGATTTTGGGTTTGGCGTTGTGCCGCTACGTGTTACGGCTTCCGCCCGTTGTCGATCTGAGCCAGGACGAGGTGGTCGAGTGGCTGGGTCCGACGATTCAGCGCTACCTGGACGGCTGAGCCTCGGGTAAGCCGATACTGCGGTAGCGCTGTAGGCGGGCGGCCAGGCGCTGCGGCCCCGGTGTCGCACGCAGTAGGTGAACTTCGGCGGCGATGGCCGCCGACAGGCGCCGGCAAAACTCGACCGGTTCGTCGGCCGCGTCGGGATTTTCGGGCACGATCGCGTCCACGATTCCCGATGCCAACAGATCGGCCGACCGAATGCCTTGCGCCGCAGCAAGTTCAGGCGCATGAGCGATGTCGCGGAAGACGATCGCGCTGGCCCCCTCCGGCGGCAGGGGCGCCAACCAGCCGTGCAACGCCGCCAGCACCCGGTCGGCGGGCACCATCGCCAGCGCCGGCCCCCCGCTGCCCTGGCCCAGCAGCACCGACACCGTCGGCGTATCCAGCGTGACGAGTTCGGCCAGGCACTGCGCGATCTGACCGGCCAGCCCACCCTGCTCAGCGTCAGCCGACAAGGCCGGGCCGGCCGTATCGATCACCAGCACCAGGGGCAGACGCAGTTCCGCGGCCAGCGCCATGCCACGACGGGCTTCGCGCAGTGAACCTGGGCCGACGATGTTGCCCCCGCCGTCTTTGATCCGCTGCTGACCGAGTACCACGACGGGCTGTCCGCCGAAGCGGGCCAGTGCCAGCAGCGTGGTGGCCGCCTCACCCCGGCCGGTGCCCGACAGCAGCACCCGTTCGGTGGCGCCATGGCGCAGCAGGGCGCGCACATCGGGTCGGTCTGGGCGCCTGGACGCGAGCACCGAATCCCAGGCGGGCACGTCGGGCACCGGCTCCGGACGCGGCCGTGCCGGTGGTGGTTCGGCAGCGTCGGCGATGACTGTCAGTGCCCGGTTCAACGTCGCTCTCAGTTCGTTCAGCCCGACGACGCCGTCGATCACCCCGTACCGCTGCAGGTTCTCCGCGGTCTGGACGCCGGCCGGGAAGGGCCAGCCGTAGAGCAGCTGGTACACCCGGGGGCCGAGAAACCCGATCAGGGCGCCGGGCTCGGCGACTGTGACGTGACCCAGCGAACCCCACGACGCGAATACTCCGCCGGTGGTCGGATTGCGCAGGTAGACCAGATAGGGCAGATGTGCCTGGCGGTGCAGCTTTACGGCGGCGGCAATCTTCACCATCTGCAGAAACGCGACGGTTCCCTCCTGCATCCGGGTGCCGCCGGAGCTCGGCGACGCCAGCAGCGGCAGCCGCTCGGCCGTGGCGCGCTGCACGGCGGCGGTGATCCGTTCGGCTGCGGCCACGCCGATCGAGCCGGCGAGAAAGCTGAAGTCGCAGACGACCACCGCAACCCGGCGCCCGAACACCTGGCCTTCCCCCGTCGATACCGACTCGTCGCGGCCGCTGGCGGCGCGGGCCTCGGCCAGTTCGCTGGCGTAGCCGTCCGAGAGCGGCACTGGAAGTGGCTCGGTATCCCAACTGAGGAAGGAGCCCTCGTCGAGCACTGCTTCGCGCAGTTGGTCGGTCGTGACACCGCTCACACCGACGAGGCTATATATCCTGGCGCCATGATCGGTATCACCCAGACCGAAGCTGTCATGACGATCGAGCTGCAGCGGCCCGAGCGACGTAATGCGTTGAACTCCCAGCTCGTGGAGGAGTTGCGGGAAGCTCTGCTCAAGACCGGTGACGGACAGATCCGGGCCGTCGTACTGACCGGGCAGGGCACCGCGTTCTGCGCCGGCGCGGACCTGTCCGGCGACGCTTTCGCCGCCGACTATCCCGACCGGCTGGTTGAGCTGCACCGGGTCATGGACGCGGTGCCGGTTCCGGTCATCGGCGCCGTAAACGGTCCCGCCATCGGAGCCGGATTGCAGTTGGCCATGCAATGCGATCTGCGGGTCGTCGCCCCGGACGCCTTCTTTCAATTCCCGACGTCCAAATACGGCCTGGCTCTCGATAACTGGAGCATCCGGCGCCTTTCGTCGCTGGTCGGGCACGGCAGGGCCCGGGCGATGCTGTTGACCGCTGAGAAGCTGACGGCCGAGGTGGCGCTGCAGACCGGGATGGCCAACCGGATCGGCTCGCTCGCCGATGCGCAGACTTGGGCGCAGGAGATTTCCGGTCTGGCGCCGCTGGCTATCCAGCATGCCAAGCGGGTACTCAACGATGACGGCTCGATCGAAGAGCCGTGGCCCGAACACAAGGACCTGTTCGACAAGGCATGGGGCAGCCAGGACGTGATCGAGGCGCAGGTAGCCCGCATCGAGAAGCGGCCGCCGAACTTTCAGGGGGCGTGAACCATCATGATGCGCCGGGCGCTGCGGTTGGCCGGAGGTACCGCCTCGCTGGCGGCGGGCGGCTGGCTGTTGCGGGCGCTGCACGGCGCGCCGGCGGCGCTGGGCGCCGACCCGGCGGCCATCGCGGCCGTCTCAGCAGGTTCACCGAACTATCGCGATGGAGTGTTCCTCAACCTCGACCCGTCATCGCTGTATGTGATGAACCGCGAGGAGATCCGGCAGATCGCGTGGGAGTTGATCGGCAACCGCGGCGCCAGCCTGCCCGCGGGCCCGATTCCGTTGGCCTCGCCATCGATCTACCAGGGTGAGCCGGCGGAACTGGCGGTGAGCTGGTTCGGTCACTCGACGGCGTTGGTTGAGGTTGACGGGTACCGCGTGCTGACCGATCCGGTGTGGAGTGACCGGTGTTCGCCGTCGGACCTGGTGGGCCCGCAGCGGTTGCATCCGCCGCCGGTGCTGCTGGAAGGGTTGCCGGCGGTGGATGCGGTGGTGATCAGCCACGACCACTACGACCATCTCGACATCGACACCGTGCGGGCGTTGGCCCGCATGCAGCGGTCGCCGTTCTTCGTGCCGCTGGGCGTGGGTGCGCATCTGCGGTCGTGGGGGATACCCGAGGAGCGCATCGTCGAACTCGACTGGAATCAGAGCGCGAAGGTCGACGAGCTGACCATCGTGTGCATGCCGGCCCGACACTTCTCGGGGCGGTTCTTGAGCCGCAACAACACGCTGTGGGCGTCGTGGGCCTTCATCGGTCCGCGGCATCGCGCCTACTTCGGCGGCGACACCGGCTACACCAAGAGCTTCGCTCAAATCGGTTCCGACCATGGCCCCTTCGACCTGACCCTGATGCCGATCGGCGCATACAACACGGCCTGGCCCGACATTCACATGAATCCCGAGGAGGCGGTGCGCGGACATTTGGACGTCACGGACTCGGGTTCGGGGTTGCTGGTTCCGATTCACTGGGGCACCTTCAGGCTGGCGCCGCACCCCTGGGCGGAACCGGTGGAGCGGGTGCTCAAGGCCGCCGAGCCGGACGGCGTTGCGGTGGCAGTGCCGCTACCGGGTCAGCGCATCGACACCGTCAGTCCGCTGCGCTTCAACCCGTGGTGGCGGATGTAGGTTCGCCGGTGCGGCCGCGAAGCCTCCCCAGCGCCTTACCTGGGCGCGACACGTATCGGGCTAGAGTGCGGCCATGACGAAACGCGCGGCGGCAGCCGCAGTCGTGGTGATGCTCGCGGCGCTGGTCGGTTGCGGTCCCGCACAGCCGGCATCGAATCCCTCGTCGGCGCCCGCGGCGGTGCCGCCCAACGAGTTCTCTGCGGTGCAGATCCCCGCCGGGCGCATCGATGAGGCCGTCGGAAAGGTCGACGGCCTGGTTGCCGAGCTGCTGAAGAACTCGGGCATCCCCGGCATGGCCGTGGCCGTAGTTCATGGCGGAAAAGTCCTTTATGCCAAGGGTTTCGGTGTCAAGGACGCCGGCAAACCGGACAGCCCGGACAACATGGTCAACGCCGACACCGTATTTCAGCTGGCATCCATCTCCAAGCCGGTGGGAGCGACCGTGGTGGCCCACGAGGTGACCGAAGGGGTTCTCACCTGGGACACGCCCGTCACGACGAAGCTGCCGGGGTTCACCCTGGCCGATCCCTATGTCACCACAAACGTCAGCGTCGCCGACCTGTACTCGCACCGGTCCGGCCTGCCCGATCACGCCGGTGACGCGCTCGAGGATCTGGGCTACGACCGCCGGCAGGTGCTGGACCGGCTCCGGTACCTGCCGCTGGCCCCGTTTCGAATCAGCTACGCCTACACCAACTTCGGTGTGACTGCCGCCGCCGAGGCGGTCGCCGCCGCCGCCGGCAAGTCCTGGGAGGAGTTGTCCGACGAGGTGCTGTACCGCCCGCTGGGGATGACGTCCACCAGTTCGAGATTCGCCGATTTCCTGGCCAGGCCCAACCACGCGGTCAACCACATCAAGGTCGGCGACAAATGGGAGGCCCGTTTCCAACGCGATGCCGACGCCCAGACACCGGCGGGCGGGGTGAGTTCGTCGGTCAACGACATGGCTCGCTGGCTGACCATGGTGATGGCCAACGGCATCTACAACGGCCGGCGGATCACCTCGCCGGAAGCGCTGCTACCCGCCATCACCCCGCAGGTCATCTCGACCGCCGCCAAGAATCCGAATGCCCGTGCGGGTACCTACGGACACGGGTTCAACATCTCGGTCACCTCGTCGGGGCGCACCATGTACAGCCATTCGGGTGCCTTCGGACTCGGTGCCGCAACGAATTTCGCCGTTCTGCCCGCCGAGGATGTCGGCATCATCGCCCTGACCAACGCGGCGCCTTACGGGGTGCCCGAGACGCTGACCGCCGAATTCATGGATCTGGTGCAGTACGGCCAGGTACGTGAGGACTGGGCGAACCTGTATCGCCGACAACTTGCGCCGATGAACAATCCGGACGGCACACTCGTCGGCAAGCAGCCGCCGGTCAGTCCGGCGCCGGCCCGGCCGCTCAGCGACTATGCCGGCGTCTACGCAAACGACTACTGGGGTCCGGCCACCGTGACCGACCACGACGGCCGGCTACAGCTGTCGCTGGGGCCGAAGAACCAGACATTCGACCTGACGCATTGGGACGGCGACACCTTCACCTTCGTCTTGTCTACCGAAAATGCCCTGCCCGGATCGATTTCCAAAGCGGTCTTTTCCGGCAATGCGCTGAAACTCGAGTACTTCGATTCCAACGATCTGGGCACCTTCACCCGATGACTGTCGGTGGCCTGACCGATGCGCAAGTGGCACAACGGGTTGCCGACGGCAAAGCCAACGACATCCCCGAGCGCGTCACCCGCAGCATCGCCCACATAGTCCGGGCGAACATCTTCACCCGGATCAACGCGATTCTCGCTGTGCTGTTTGCCATCGTGGTGCTCACCGGCTCGTTGATCAACGGGTTGTTCGGTCTGCTCATCGTCGCGAACAGCGTCATCGGCATGGTCCAGGAAATCCGTGCGAAGCGAACACTGGACAGGCTGGCGA
This sequence comes from Mycobacterium sp. NGS49, assembly GCF_059812565.1. Lineage (NCBI taxonomy): Bacteria > Bacillati > Actinomycetota > Actinomycetes > Mycobacteriales > Mycobacteriaceae > Mycobacterium > Mycobacterium sp. NGS49. The sequence continues at coordinate 136,294 of NZ_JCALCX010000007.1, forward strand.
TAGTCGGTCAAGCAAAGCCTTTGGTGCGCCGGCAATCCGGCACGGTCACTTTGGCTCCGGGCGAGGTGGTACTCGACGACATCATAGAACTCGGCCCGGGTGATCAGATCGTGGTCGACGGCGAGGTCGTCGAAGATCAAAACCTGGAGATCGACGAATCGCTGCTGACCGGCGAAGCCGATCCAATCGCCAAAGACGTCGGCAACGAGGTGATGTCGGGCAGCTTCGTCGTCGCGGGAGCCGGTGCCTATCGCGCTACCAAGGTGGGTGGTGCGGCCTACGCGGCCAAACTTGCCGCTGAGGCCAGCAAGTTCACTTTGGTGAAATCCGAACTACGCAACGGAATTAACCGAATACTGCAGTTCATCACTTACCTGCTGATTCCGGTGGGACTGCTGACCATCTATACCCAGTTGTTCACGACGACTGCGGGATGGCGGGAGTCGGTACTCGCCACGGTGGGAGCACTGGTCCCGATGGTGCCGGAAGGTTTGGTACTGATGACATCGATCGCGTTCGCGGTCGGTGTCGTGCGTCTGGGCCGGCGTCAGTGCCTGGTGCAGGAGTTGCCGGCCATCGAGGGACTCGCTCGCGTCGACGTGGTTTGCGCCGACAAGACGGGCACGCTGACCGAAAGCGGGATGCGGGTATCCGATGTGGCGGAACTGGGCGCTACCGCAGAGCAGGTCGGCGACGTGCTCGCCGCCCTGGCCGCGGCCGACGCCCGTCCTAACGCCAGCATGCTGGCGATAGCCGAGACACGTGATAACCATCCCGACTGGATCGTCACCGCGACGGCACCTTTCAAATCGGCAACCAAGTGGAGCGGGGTGTCGTTTCGGGACCACGGCAACTGGGTGATCGGCGCACCCGATGTCCTGCTTGACCCCAAGTCAGCGGCTGCCGAGCAGGCCGAGCGGTTCGGCGCCCGGGGGCTGCGGGTGCTGTTGTTGTGTTCCGCGGATGTCGCGGTAGACGATCCGGATGCTCCGGGTGCCGTGCAGCCGGTCGCCCTGGTGGTACTGGAGCAGAAAGTGCGACCCGATGCCCGTGAGACTCTGGAATACTTTGCCGCCCAGAATGTGTCGGTGAAAGTGATCTCCGGCGACAACGCGGTATCGGTCGCAGCGGTGGCCGATAAACTCGGCTTGCACGGCCGAGCAATGGACGCTCGGCGGTTGCCGGCCGATCAAGCGGAACTCGCCGATGTGCTGGACGCCTGCGACACCTTCGGTCGCGTTCGCCCGGATCAGAAGCGCGCCATTGTGCATGCCCTGCAGTCGCACGGCCACACCGTGGCGATGACCGGCGACGGCGTCAACGACGTCTTGGCCCTCAAAGACGCCGACATCGGCGTGGCGATGGGGTCGGGCAGCCCCGCGTCTCGAGCGGTGGCGCAAATCGTCCTGCTGGACAACAAGTTCGCTACGCTGCCCTACGTCGTCGGCGAAGGTCGGCGGGTGATCGGCAACATCGAACGCGTCGCCAGTCTTTTCCTGACCAAGACGGTCTACTCCGCTTTGCTGGCCTTGCTGGTGGGAATCGAGTGCCTTCTCGCCAAGCCGCTAGGGGCCGAGCCACTGGTTTTTCCGTTCCAGCCGATCCACGTGACCATTGCGGCCTGGTTCACCATCGGCATCCCGTCATTCATCCTGTCGTTTGCGCCAAACAACGAGCGCGCCTATCCGGGTTTTGTGCGGCGGGTGCTGACGTCCGCACTGCCGGCGGGTTTGGTCGTCGGCATCGCGACGTTCGCGACCTACCTGATCGCCTATAACGGCCGTCACGCCACATCGGTGCAGCAGGACCAGGCGTCCACAGCGGCGCTGATTACCTTGCTCGTGACCGCGCTCTGGGTCCTTGCGGTCGCGGCGCGTCCTTACCAGTGGTGGCGGCTGGCGTTGGTGATCGCCTCCGCGCTGGCATATGTCGTTATCTTCAGCTTGCCCTGGACTCAGAAGCAGTTCACGCTCGACCCTTCGAACCTGTGGATCACATCCATCGCGATAGGGATCGGTGCGGTCGGCGCGGCGGCCATCGAGACGATGTGGTGGGTGCGGGGGCGGATTCTCGGTGTGCGGCCGCGGGTGTGGTGCTAGCGAACTCGGCGACTATCCGAGACAAAGTCCGCTCTCGGCGTGTACACGCATTTGACATTCTCGGATCGATCGCAAATTGCTATGACCAATGGTCATTTGCGTTTGGTAAATTCCACAAAGTCCGGCTACTGCTGGCGTAAGGTGACGCGCTATCAACCGCGAGAAGCGGTCGAACCATTCGCGGTGGTTGTCGCGGCATGGTTCCGTCGCTGAACGGTGGGCGGTCATTGGTTATACCGCTCCCGGGGAAGGCATGCGATGAGTTTCCTGGTGTCGCCACCGGAGATCAACTCCGCGCGCATCTTTGGCGGTCCGGGGACCGGCACACTCTTGGCCGCCGCGGTGGCATGGGATGACCTGGCCGGCGAGCTGGGGACGGCGGCAACCGCATTCTCTTCCGTAACTTCGGCGCTGGCGGGGTCCGCGTGGCAGGGCGCGGCCGCCACGGCGATGGTTGATGTGGCCGCGCGCTACGTGGACTGGTTGATCTCAACCGGAGCCGGGGCCGAGCACGCGGCCAGGCAGGTCCGGATGACCGCTGCCGTGTTTGAGGCGACGCGGGCGGCCACGGTGCACCCGGGAGCGGTCCTACTCAACCGCGCCAACGTGCTATCGCTAGTAGCCTCCAACCTGTTCGGCTTCAATGCTCCGGCAATTGCTGCGGTGGAAGCCGAGTACGAGCAGATGTGGGCGCAGGATGTCGCCGCCATGGTCGGCTATCACGCCGAAGCCTCCGCCGTAGCTTCCGCCTTGTCGCCGTTCACCCAGTTGTTGCATGGACCGTCGGTGGCAGTGGCCGCCTCAGCGCAGGCCGCGGTGGGGAATGTTGGGTTGGCGGGTGTTGGTGATCTGAATGTGGGTGCGGGCAGTGTGGGTGGCGGTAATGTGGGGTTCGGGAATTTGGGGAGTTGGAATTTCGGGTCGGGTAATTTGGGGAGTTTTAATCTGGGTTCGGGGAATGTGGGGGTCTATAATGTGGGGCCGGCGAATCTGGGTGGGTTCAATGTCGGGTTTGGTAATCATGGTGACTATAATTATGGGTTCGGTAATGCTGGGGTGGGGAATATCGGGTTTGGGAATACCGGGTCGAATAATGTTGGTTTCGGGTTGGTCGGTGATGGTCAGGTGGGGTTTGGGGGGTGGAATTCCGGTACCGGTAATGTGGGGTTGTTCAACTCCGGGACGGGTAATGTGGGGTTCTTCAACTCGGGGAGTGGGAACTGGGGGATCGGGAACTCTGGTGAGTTGAACACCGGGGTGTTCAATGCAGGGCGGCTCAATACCGGGGTGTTGAATGCGGGTCTGTTGAATACCGGGGTGGGGAATCCGGGGAGTTATAACTCGGGCAGTTTCAATGTGGGGGTGTCGAACACGGGTTCGTGGAATCCGGGTGCGACGAACACGGGGTGGTTCAATACCGGGGACTACAACACCGGGTGGGCCAACACCGGGGACTTCAACACCGGTGGGTTCAACCAGGGCAGCTTTAACAACGGGTTTTTCTGGCGGGGGGACAGTCAGGGTCAGGCCGTCTTCGACTACACCCTGACCATCCCCCGCATCGCCATCGGCCTCGACGTCAATGTACCCATCGACCTTCCCGTGACGGGCACCCTCGGTTCCATTGTGAATGGACAGCCGATCATCACAATCCCGTCGTTCACGATTCCCACGTTGCGTCTCAATGGTTCCGAATTGAGCGGCACGATCGGTCCGATTGTGGTGGATCCGATTGTGGTGCGGGGTCCGTCGTTGGATCTGCAGGTGGGTGGGCCGGGTCAGGGGTTGCAGTTGAGTTTTTCGGGGCCGGGGGTGGGTCCGGTGGTGATTCCGGTGTTGGGGTTGGCGGCGGGGCCGGGGTTGGGTAATTCCACGGGTGGTCCGTCGTCGGGGTTCTTCAATAGTGGGTCGGGTAGTGCGTCGGGGTTTGGGAATGTGGGTGGGGGTTCGGGTTGGTGGAATGTGTCGACGGGGGTGGTCGGGTTTTCGGGGTTGGGGAATGTGGGGGCGCTGGGTTCGGGGGTGCTGAATCTGGGTGAGGGTGTGTCGGGGTGGTACAACTCGGTGCCGAGTGTGGGGTCGGGTGTGGGCAATGTGGGTGGGCAGCTGGCGGGGTTGTTCTCGCAGGGGCTGGATGAGGTCAGTTTGTTTAACCTGGGTGTGGCTAATCATGGTGGCTGGAATGTGGGTAGTGCGAATGTGGGGGATTACAACCTGGGTGGCGGGAATGTGGGTGGGGGGAATGTGGGTGGGGGGAATGTGGGGGATGGGAATTTCGGGTCGGGGAATCTGGGGAGTGGCAATGTGGGGTGGGGTAACCTGGGTGGCCGTAATGTGGGGTTGGGGAATCTTGGTTCGTTTAATGTGGGGTGGGGTAATGCGGGGGATTACAATTTCGGGTTCGGGAACACCGGTCTGAATAATGTGGGTTTCGGGAATACCGGGTCGAATAATATTGGTTTCGGGTTGAGCGGTGATGGTCAGGTTGGGTTCGGGGCGCTGAACTCCGGGAGCGGGAATGTGGGGTTGTTCAACTCGGGGACGAACAACATCGGGTTCTTCAATTCGGGGACGGGGAATTTCGGGATCGCGAACTCGGGGTCGTTGAACACCGGGATCGGCAACAGCGGGACGGTGAACACCGGGATGTTCAACTCCGGGGTGTTCAACACCGGGTGGGCCAATGCCGGCGGGTACAACAGCGGTGGGTTCAACACCGGTGATTTCAATTCCGGGTCCTTCAACCCTGGTGACATCAACACCGGGGACTTCAATATCGGGGACACCAACACCGGCTGGGCCAACACCGGCGACCTGAACACCGGGGCCCTGATCTCGGGCAACCAGAGCAACGGCCTGCTCTGGCGCGGTGAGCGCCAGGGCCTGATCGAGGCCGACTACACCCTGACCATCCCCGAAATCCCCCTCACTCTCGGCGGCGGCGGCACCATCAAACTGCCGATCACCGGCGACATCACCGGCCTCACCGTCAACCCATTTGCCATCCGCGGCGTGGGTGGCGGGAATATCCCGGTCGACGTGAACATCTTCGTCGATGCGGACACCCAAGGTTTCGACATCAGGATCGATCTTCCGCTCGATGTCGGGACCGTCACTATTCCGATCTCCGGCCTGCCGATCAAACTGACGATTCCGTTGCGCTCCCAGCTGGAGCCGATTCAGGTGCCGGAGATCAGAATCGCCAGCATCCCGCTCGACCTCACCGTCGGCAGCGACACGACATTCCTGGCACTCGGGCTGACCGGAGCTATCGGCCCGATCACCGTCCCAGTCCTGAATCTGCCCCCGATGCCTGGCATCGGAAACTCGAGCGCCGTCCCGTCGTCGGGCTTCTTCAACTCCGGCGGCGGCAATGTATCCGGCTTCGGCAACATCGGCGACACTGTCTCCGGCCTCTGGAACGTGGGCTCGCAGGTCTCCGGTTTCGAGAACTTCGGCGGCAACCTGCTGTCCGGGCTGAGCAACCTGGGCAGTGCCGTTTCCGGTCTGGGCAACACCAGCGCCCTCAACATTGCCATGGCCGGTCTGATTTCCGGTGTCGGCAACATCGGCAACCGACTCTCAGGGCTATTCCTGGAAGGCAGCGTGCCGTAGCCCCACCGCTACCAGTAAGGTTTCCCCAGCAAAGTAGGGCTCCCGGGGGATGGAGCCCCACGGGGAAGGAACATGCATGGGATTTCTGGATAGAGCCCTGGAAAAGGGCCTGGAAAAGGGCAAGGACCTGCTGTCGCAGAACGCCGACAAGGTGGAGACGGTAATCACCAAGGCTGGTGAGTTCGTCGACGACAAGACACAGGGCAAGTACTCCGACACCATCCACAAGGTGCAGGAGGAGGCCAGAAAAGTAGTCGACACCGGCGAGCCGCGGAGCTAACCAGATGGCCAAACTTTCCGGATCCATCGACGTACCGCTGCCGCCCGAACAGGCTTGGGCGCACGCTTCCGATCTCAGCAGGTACCGGGAGTGGCTCACCATCCACAAGGTTTGGCGCAGCAAGCTCCCCGAGGTTCTCGATAAGGGCACCGTCGTCGAGTCTTACGTCGAGGTCAAGGGCATGCCCAACCGCATCAAGTGGACGATCGTGCGGTACAAGCCGCCGGAGGGCATGACGCTCAACGGCGACGGCGTGGGCGGCGTCAAAGTCAAACTGATGGCCAAAGTCGCCCCGAAAGATCGGGGTTCCGTCGTCAGCTTCGACGTGCACCTGGGTGGGCCAGCGCTGTTCGGGCCCATCGGCATGGTGGTGGCCGCCGCACTGCGCAGCGACATCAGCGAATCCCTGCAAAACTTCGTGCAGGTGTTCACCCGCCCGGATCCGGGCACGAACGGAGACCGGGTAATTCACCGATGAGTTTTCTCCCTGGCGGCGGTCGATAGAGGTAGTCCACTACCGAACCGAGTATCCAAGGAGAACATCGTGCCCACCCGTGACGACGCGCCGCTGGGCGCACCCTGCTGGATCGACCTGACCACATCCGACGTCGACCGGGCGCAAGACTTCTACGGCACCGTCTTCGGGTGGACCTTCGAGTCCGCCGGCCCCGACTACGGCGGGTACATCAACGCCGCCAAGGATGGACGCCCCGTCGCGGGCCTGATGGCCAACCAGCCAGAGTGGCAGGCCCCGGACAACTGGGCGACCTACTTCCACACCGCGGATATCGATGCGTCAGTCTCCGCGATCACGGCGGCCGGCGGCTCGGGTTGCCTGCAGCCGATGGAGATCCCGGCCAAGGGTTTCATGGCGATGGCAGCTGACCCGGCCGGTGCACTCTTCGGGCTGTGGCAGCCGTTGCAGCACCGCGGGTTCGAGGTGATCGGCGAGGCCGGCGCGCCCGTTTGGCACCAGCTGACGACGCGCGATTACCGCGCTGCCGTCGACTTCTACCGTGCTGCGTTAGGGTGGCGCACGGAGCAGGTTGGTGACACCGACGAATTTCGCTACACCACAGCCTGGTTCGGCGATCAGCAATTGCTCGGTGTGATGGACGGCGCCGGCTTCCTGCCGGAGGGCGTGCCGTCGCAGTGGACCGTCTATTTCGGTGCCGAAGACGTCGACAAGACGCTGCGGGTGATCATCGACAACGGTGGCGCAGTGCTGCGAGACGCAGAGGACACGCCGTACGGGCGGCTTGCCGCAGCGACCGACCCGACCGGAGTCGCGTTCAACCTGAGTTCGCTGCAAGGCTGATGCGCCACGCGGGCGTGAGGCTCGGGAGGTAGTCAGCGACTCGACTAACCTCGCTGCCATGACGCGCCGTCTGCAGCCCGGTTGGTTGGTTGCGCTATTCGCCACCGCGTTGTTGGCCAGCGCTTGGATGCCTTGGTTGGCGACGAATGTGAACGGCGGAGGCTGGGCTAACGCGGTCGGCGGAACCCACGGCAGCCTGGAACTTCCCCGGGGGTTCGGCGCCGGCCAGCTCATCGTCCTGCTGTCCTCGACGCTGTTGGTGGCCGGTGCCATGGCTGGCCGGGGACTGTCGGTGCGGGCTGCTTCGATTGCCGCGCTGGTCATTTCGCTGCTCATCGGCGCATTGATGATGCTGTACTACCAGCGCAACGTCAGTGTCCCGGTATCGGCCGGGTACGGCCTCTACGTGGGGGCGGTCGCCGCCGTCTGCGCAGTGCTTTGTGCGCTGTGGGCGGTGGCAGCCACGGCGTTCGGGGGGCGGCGTTAGACGGTATGGGGGGCTGCGGCCTCACTCAAATGTGATCGTGGGTTGCCGTCAGGAAGTTAGGTCCTGGCCGGTAGAGCCCCAGATTTGGGAGGCCCCAGTGATACGTCAGCGTACGAGTGTTGGTCTGGACGTGCACGCGCGATCGGTCTTCGGGTGTGCACTTGATGGTGTTACGGGTGAACTCATCGAGCGTCGGATGACGCCCGCGCATCGTGAGGTCGTTGAATGGGCGCAATCGCTGCCCGGACCGGTGAGGCGGTCTACGAGGCCGGTCCGACGGGATTCGGGTTGGCCCGGGCATTGAATGCAGGCGGGATCGATTGCCAGGTGTTGGCGCCGTCGAAGCTGATCCGGCCGTCTGGGGATCGGGTCAAGACCGACACGCGCGATGCGCGGCATTCGGCCCGGCTTCTCCATCTCGGTGAAGTGGTGTCGGTCGCGATTCCCTCGGTGGCTCAAGCGTCTGCCCGGGATCTGGTTCGGGCTCGCGAAGATTGCCGCGGCGATCTGATGAGTGCGCGGCACCGGATATCGAAACTGTTGCTGCGCCAAGGAATCGTCTATTCCGGTGGCGAGGCCTGGAACGGCAAGCACGAGAAGTGGTTGCGGCAGCAGCGGTTGGACAATCGCGGTCAGCAGGCAGCATTCGACGCCGCCTTCGACGCGATGCTGGCCACCGTGGATCGCCGCGACCGCCTCGATCGCGCGATCGCCGAGATGGCCGCCGACTCGGAGTTCACCGACGTCGCCGACCGCCTGCAGTGCCTACGCGGGATCTCGACGCTGACGGCCCTCAGTTTGGCCGTCGAGATCGGTGATTGGCGCCGCTTCACCGGGCGCACGATCGGCGCCCACGTCGGTCTGGTGCCAACGGAGCATTCCTCGGGCGGTACACGCAGCCAAGGCGGGCTGACCAAGACCGGCAACGGTCACGTCCGCCGATTGCTCATCGAGTCCGCCTGGCACCGCCGCAAACCCTATCGGCCCTCCCAACGCCTTCGACGCCGCTGGGAAACGGCAACACCTGCGCTCCGGGCTCGCAGTCACGCCGCCAACCGTCGCTGGCATACTCGCTGGGCACGCTTCGGCCAACGTCACAAACGCCCAGTGATCGCCAATGCCGCCATCGCCCGACAACTCGCCGGCTGGTGCTGGTCGTTGGCCGTACTCGACGACTGACACATCCCAACCGTCCCGATTGTATCGATGACGAAGGCAAGCGTTTGACCGAGCGACACGCGTCCCTTCTATGAGGAATCACGTTGCGGCGCAGCGTATTACCCTCGATGTTTCCAGCACCCATATCAGAAGGGTGGGGGTTCGTCGTCGGGTGGGCCGGTGGCGTCGGCGGTTGCGTGGGTGGTGGTGCGGGCTTGGTGGTTGGCGCGGCGTTCGGCGGCTACGCGGTGGGCGCGGTCTTGGGCGCGGGTGCGGCGGCGTTTGGGCATCATCGCGGTGCGTTCGGCGCAGTAGCCGGGGTCGGGGGTTTGGGCTTCGGGGGCGGGCATGCCGCCCACGGCGTGACACAGGCTGGGAAACAGCAGCGCGCTGCCGGGGGTGGTGACGTGGGTGTCGCCGGCTTGGGAGGTCAGGATCAGGGTGCCGTCGGGGAGTTGATTTTCGGTCCAGCCCCAAAACGTCTTCATCAAGTGGTGGGTGCGGCAGTAGCACTTGAGGTTGCCGGCGTGGGTGGGCCCACCGTTGGCGTAGGGGATGGTGTGGTCGAGGTCGCAGTGGGTGGCCGGGACGTCGCAGCCGGGCCAGCGGCAGGTGAGATCCCGGGACCGCACGAAGTCGGCTAATGCCTGAGACGGGATGTGCTGGGGTTCGGGCGGGCCGTAGCCGGGGTGGATCAACGGGACCTGGCGGGCGGTCAGGGCCAGCTCGGCCAGCAGCTCGGGGGTGATGAGGTCACCGCCCAGCACACACCCGGGGCTGTCACCGCGTCCAGCCAGGCTGGCCGCTTCGGCGATCACATGAATCAGCACCGGGCCCGCGGACTTCTGGCTCGCGGCGGTGCAGTCAGCGCGCCCACACTCACAGCCCAGCCGGGTCGCACGGGCGGCCAGCGCCCCCAGGGCATCAGCGCGGCGCTGATCACGGGTGCGTGGATCATGGGGGCACACCGTGGCCGCCAACGCCGAGAGCTGGGCATCGATCGCCGCAGCGTCGGTGAGACGGACCCGGGCCTCGATGACACACAGCCCATCCAGCGGCGGACCGACATACACTTCCCGCTCAGCCTGAGTTTTCTGGCGGCGGCGCAGCGCATCGGCATCAGCGCGGGCCACGATTTTGTCTACCTTCTGCGACAACCGCCGCCGGCTCAGCGACGGCCACCGGGTCACCCGGGTGGCTACCACCGCATCCACCGCCGCGAGCACTTGGGGGTCCTCGATCAGATCGGTCCGGAACACAATCGTGGCGAAGCCCTCCAAATCGATGTCCCCCGCACAGAACACCGCCGCGACCTGGGGCAGCCGCTCCCGCATCGCCCGGGCATAGCGCAACTTGGTCTCCGCGCGGCCCTGGCTGATCCGCAACCCCGCCGCCACCTCCCCGGCGACGGCCTTCATCGTGTCGATTGCCCAGTCCTCGGCCTCCCCGCCCTGGACCAGCCGGTGGGCGAACAACTGCCCGATCGCCACCAACTCCGCGGCGGCGTCCTGATTCACCGCCCGCGCCGCCCCGCAGATCCGCTGCATCCACCCCGCCGACGCCTCGGTGGCCACCGCCAACACCTGCCGACGCGCCGCCGATTCCCGCCGATGCGCATCAAAGAACGCCCACTCCTGCGCGGTGGGCGACCGTGGGAACGAGTCCTCCTCACTGGAAGCGTCTCCGCCCGGCGATTGCTCGAACATATGTTCGATAGTACACCGCGTCACCGACTCTCAGTCCTCGCTGGATGACCGCGTTGACTCATCGAAAATGCGCGTGAAGGGCGGCGATGTTCGTCTTCGTTGCCTGACCCGAAATGCGCGCGAGCGGCGCGCCTAACTGATCGGTCAGCTACGACGTCGGTAGGGCCGGGCGATGGGGTTGACATTGGCGGAACGCGGGGCAGTGACCGAGGCGACCGCGATGCATTATGCGCAGGTGGACAAGCAGACCAAGGGCGTCATTCTCGACGAGTTGTGTGCCACCACGGGCTGGCACCGCGGTCACGCCCGCAAGGCAGATCACCTTCACCCGGGCGCGGCCAGGGAACAAGGACGATGGCTGTCACGTCGAGCAGAAGAACTGCGCAGTGGTCCGCACCGTGGTCCGCTACCACCGCTATGACACCGCGTCAGAAATGTTGCTACTCAACGAGATCTGTTTGTTGCAGTCCAAACTGACCAACTACTACCACCCGCAGCAGAAACAAATGTCCAAGGTTCGCCACGGCGCCACGGTGACCAACAAATACGACACAGGGGCTACCCGGTTTCGCCGCCTGATCAACCACCCATCGATGACCGACGAGGGCCGCATCGTGGCTCTAACCCTCGCCCAGAGCAAGATTCAACCCCGCCCCCGTCCAACGCCGGATCCAGGCCTTGGCGAATCAACTCCTAACAATGACCACCAGCAAAGCCAATGCCGGTGTCAACAAACGCGCACGCCCACATGAGGCAACCAAGACGCCTACGCGCGCATCTTGACACGAGGCAACAGGCACAATCTGTGGATAAAGCACCAACTGTTGATACCCAGATCAGGCGGTCAGTTCGACGGGAATTCGTGCGTACCGGATGACGAACTGCCCTCCGGCTCGTTGACGCCGTACACGAACGGCGCGAACACGACCTCGCGACCATCGGGATCCTGATAGGTGACCGCACCCATCGCCGCCCAGTACGGATGCTGCTCGACGCGCGGAACCGCCGCCGCTTCAAGGCGTGCTATCGCCGCCTGCTGCGCCTGCTGGTGGGGGAAGTACAGGCACAACTGCTCATGCGGGTCCACCGCGACGGATTCGACCGACTCGACGATCTCCATCGTCAGGTTCCAGCTGGGCAGTCCGAAAATGGCGCCGTTGCTGCCATAGCTGTCGCCGAACGTTTCGTGGAGCGGCAACCCCACCAGGTCGCGGTAGAAGCGCACCGTTTCGGCAAAATTGGCCGACCGCCGGGCGAATCTGATAGAGCCGATCGACGCCAACCGCAGGGGCCAGTGCGTCGCCCGATGTCCCTTGCCCATGGCTTACAGCCCCACCGCCCCTGCTGCGGTCTCGGCGTGATCCCACCGGCGCAATTCCGAGCCGGCCACCCATGTCGAATGGGTACCGCTGCTGATGCGTTCCGGCAGCGCCAGTTTGCACACCGGACCATCGCCGACCCGCGCCGCGTCGAACACCAGACAGAAAGACGCGTCGGCGTTCATGTCGGTGGTCAATGTCACAAGATAGCCGTCGTCCTCATGCCCGCTGCCGCCCACCCGCGGAGCCATGGCTGTCTCGCTGCCGTACACGCCCTCACCCAAGGAGTGCCTTTCCTCACGTCCGGTAAGCAGGTCGTGCTTGACCAGCCCGTCGAACAGGAACCAGCCCGGCTTACCGCTCGCGGCATACACATAGCGGTAGTTGCTGGTCGCGTAGTCGGCGTTGATGGTGCCGAACTCGGTGATGGATTCCGACAGCGGCTCCTCCTTCACCGCGCCGGTGACCAGGTTGAGTCGCCACCGGTGCAACCGCGCCTGCAGCCGATCCAAAGCCAGGAACCGAAACAGCTTCTCCCACTTGGTCCCCCCGGTATCGAACGGCTGCGGTGCGCCTTCGTAGAAGCCGTCGAGCACGATCTCGTCGCCGTCCTCGTAGGCGTTCGTGAAGTGCAGCACGAAGGTCGGATCCGCCTCGAACCAACGGATGTCGGAACTGGAGCCGCGACGTGGAAGCACCGCGAAACGCGACGGCATATCCGGGTAGTAGCGCGGCAGGTGCACCTTGTGTTCGAGCAGTCGGGGGTCCCAGAACAGCGGGAAATCGTTGAGGATGGCGTAGTTTTCGGTAAACGCCATGTCGTGCGGCAACCGGGGGCCGGGCAGCGGGACGTCGACGTAGTGGGCCAAATCGTTGTTCTCGTCGACCACGCCGTAGCGCATGTACGGGTCCTGCTTGCTGTAGTTGAAGAACAACAACTCGCCGGTCTTGTTGTCCACCTTGGGATGTGCGGACACGCCCCAGTCGGTCGGGAATCCGCCGTTCCAGCTCTCCTTGCCCAGCGTGTTGCCCGAGTACGGGTCGAGCCGGTACAGGTCACCACACTGGTAGAAACTGGTCAGTGCGATGCCGCGGTGCACGATCACGTCGGTGCTGGACGCATCTTTCATCAATTCACGTGCGCCCCAGCCTTTTTCGCGCTTGGCGAACTGCACCGGTTCGGCCAGGCCCGGCCACAGTGGTTCGCCCGCCTCGTTCTCCGCCAGGAATCCATCCGTCTGAACGAAACGGTTGCGGTAGAACGCCTTTCCGTCGCGGAAGCCGACAATGTGGACCATGCCGTCGCCGTCGAACGGGTGATAGGTCTTGAATGCCGGGTGCAGTGGGTTCTCGGTATTCCGCAAATAGATGCCATCGAGGTCTGCCGGAACCTCACCCTCCACCGCGGTGAGGTCGTCGGCATCCCATTCCGTGGTCTGCGGTCGCCAGGGACCGATGCGATAAGGATGGTCGTCATCCTCGGGAAGTGTCGAGAGGTACTTGCCGACGATCTCCACGTCCATGATCAAACGCCCTTACTGACGACGAAACTGACGGTGGTGGCGGTGCTGCCGCCGAAGTTGAGCGTGCCGAACGTCTTCGCGCCCTCCACCTGGTAGTCGCCGGCCGCGCCGCTGACCTGCTTGGCGGCATCGAGCAGCATACGTACCCCGGACGCACCCACCGGATGGCCGCCGCCGATCAGCCCGCCGCTCGGGTTGATCGGCAGCCGCCCGCCGATCTCGATCTCTCCGTTCTCGATGGCCTTCCACGATTCCCCGGGCCCGGTCAGCCCGATGTGGTCGATGGCCAGGTACTCGCTGGGCGTGAAGCAGTCATGCACCTCGAACCCGTCGATGTCATCGAGGGCCACCTGCGCGCGCCCCAATGCGTCCAGCACCGCGGCCCGCACATGCGGCAGGACATAGCTCTCGCGAGGATCGTTGCGGGTGCGGTCCAGCTTCTGTGCGAGCCCGAGCCCGACGGTGCGGTGCCCCCAGCCGTCGATGCGGCCCACCGGCCGCGCGTCGGGGTGATCCCGCAGATACGCGTCGTTGACCAGGACCACGCCGGCGCCGCCGTCCGTCATCTGGCTACAGTCCAATCGCCGCAACCGCCCCTCGGTGATCGGGTTGGACGCATCGTCGTCGGTGATCGGATCCGGCACCGTCCAGCCGCGCGTCTGAGCATTGGGGTTGCGGCGCGCATTGGCGTAGTTGACCGCAGCGATAGCCCGCAAGTGCGTGTCGTCCAGGCCGTACCGTCGGTCGTACTCGTCGGCGACTTGCGCGAACATCGACGGCCACAGGTAGCGGGCCTCGCCGCCCTCGTGTCCGGTCCAGGCGGCCGCCCCCAGATATTGCGCGGCGGTGTCGCCGGGCACGGTCTTCTCCAGCTCCAGGCCGACAACGAGCGCGCTGTCATAGGCCCCGGATCGCAGGTCAGCCATCGCCGCCAGCGTGGCCACACTGCCCGACGCGCATGCCGCCTCATGGCGGGAGGCCGGGGTGTCCCACAGGCCGTCGCACACGGTGGCCGGCATGGCTCCGAGGTGACCTTGTGTGGCGAACATCTCACCAAAGGCATTGCCGACATGGACTACTCCGATGGTGCTGGCGTCCAGGCGGGCGGCCGCCAGCGTGCACTCCACCACCTCCGCCGTCAGGGCGGCGAAGTCGCACTGCTCTCGAGTCAGGTTGCGGGCGAAGTCGCTCTGATAGCCGCCCAGGATCCACACGCCGGCAGAAGAGCCATTCATACGCGGCACGGTACTCCCAGGTAGGAGCCCGCAGCACGGCAGATCGGGGCGCGCCGCGGTCGCAGCCGAAAAGGGGCCGAGATAAAGCGGTCCCGTCGGCTCTCGGGCTGAACCGACGGGACCTGGGTGGGCATATAGGCCGGCCGATACGCCCACCTCCGTTTGGTCATTGCCATCCGCGGCCAATGACAAACATCTCGTCTTGACAACGGTCGGCCGCGAACGAGGGTCTGTGGCCCCAATTGCATGAATGCCAACAAGATTCGAGCGGACCGATTGTTGACAGATTTATTGTGTACGGTTGCCCGCCGGACCCGGGCCGGCAGGTGGCTGCTGGATCACCACCACCGTGGGCTTGCGCTTGGGCTGCCCCTCCTCGTCGGCCGCAGAGTCGGCGGTCCCCGAGGCGCCGGTGCCGGCGCCGGCGCGGCCGGCCATACTCGCCAGCGCCATGCCGCCGAGCAGGGCCGCCGGTGCCGCGCTCAGGTTCGCCGGAGCGGGGCCGGCGCCGGGACCGGCGCCGGGCAGCGACTCGACGGCGAGCCGGATCTCTGGTGCGGCCACCGTCCAACTGTGCGGGACCGTCAATGCGCCGACCAGGGCAGCCTGACCCACGCCCGCGCTGGGCGCGCCTCCACCTGCGCTCGGCGCGGCGAACTGTTGTGAAGCAACCGGGCCGGCTTGAGTCGGCTCCAAATCCTCCTCATCGTCCCGGGTCGGGGTGGTAGCGCCGAAGCCGAAGATCCATGGCCGGGCGGTGTTCACCGCGGACAGCGACAGGCTGGCGGTCGCGGTGACGGCAATATAGGCGGCCGCTATGTCCAGGTCACCGATCGGCGTCGGAATGGTGATCGCGGCGGCGGATCCCGCAATGGCCGATGAGGCGGGAGACATCAGCGCGGCCAGCCCCTGCAGGGTCTGCGTGTTGATCGTCGGCATCAGGTCCAGCGCCGTTTGCGCCGCGGCCGCTGCCGCCGGGCCGGCCGGGTCAGCGGCCGGCGTCGGTGCGGTGAACGGCGGCAGCGTCGATGCCGCCTCCGATGAGGCCGCGTAAGTGAACATGGCCGCGGCATCCTGCGCCCACATCTCGGCGTATTCGGCCTGCAAGGCCTCGATTACCGGACTGTTCTGCCCCAAGATGTTCGTCGCCGCGAGCGCCATCACCTGCTCGCGATTCGCCGCGACCAAGGGCGGCGGCACCGTCATGGCGAACGCCGCTTCGTACGCGGCGGCGGCGGTGCGTGCCTGCGCGGCGGTTCGCTCCGCCTGCATCGCGGCCGCACTCAGCCAACCCGCGTACGGTGCGGCCGCAGCCGCCATGGCTGCTGACGCCGGGCCCAGCCACGACTCGACCGCCAGGCCTGCGATGACCGATCCGTACGACACCGCTGCCGAGGTGAGCACCGTAGCCAGACCGTCCCAGGCGTTGGCCGCGGCCAACATAGAGCCGGCTCCCGGGCCGGCATAAATGCGGCCCGAATTGACTTCCGGAGGCAGCAACCCGAAGTCGGTAGCCAACGCGCGTCCTAGCCGGCCGCGATTGCGTTGGCGGCCTCGGTCACCGCATATGAACCGGCGCTGGCGGCCAGGGTGCTGACGAACATCTCGTGGATCATCGCAGCCTGCAGGCTGAGGTCCCGGTACGCCTGGGCGTGCGCATTGAAACGAAACGCTGTCCGCGCCGACACCTCGTCCGCAGCTGCCGGAACCACTTCCGTGATGGGTCCCAACGCTGTGTCATTCTGCGCGGCCACCGCCGAACCGATTCCGAGCAGATTCGCCGCGGCGGTAGCCAACGTCTCCGGGTGCGTGACCACAAACGACATCCGCGTCTCCTAAGCCCATGCGAACCGAAGTGCCTGTGCCGTAGCGGGATTGGATGATCACACCGGTGATGTCCCAGTTCCGGGTGCGGCACGTGCTAGCTGCAGGTTACTGCTTCGTTGGGCTAACGGCTTCAGGTTTGGCGCTGATGAATATTTCCAGGTCAGACTGGATAAATTGGCTTCTCCGCCGGGCGCGTCGCGTTCAGGGCAGCGGCGGAGCCGGTGGTGCCGACAGGGCCGGGGGAGCGTCCAGAGTCGACGGCGGAGCCAGGGTGGTGAGTGGGGTGAGGGTCGTCGTGTACGTCGCCGGGGCCGAAGTCGCCGAGGAGCCTGCGGTGCCGGTCATCGAGGTCGTTTCTGGGCTGCTCGAGTCAAGGCCCAGGGTTGCCGTCAGCGCTATGGCGGCGGCAGCGAACGCGGCGTAGATACCAATGTTCTTGATCGCGGGGCTGGTCATCGTCTTCTCCTCAAGTGTTCCGCAATACGGATCAAGAGAATCCGTATTACGAATCACGATAGGCGCTGGCGCGGCCCCCGGCAAGCCCGTTCTGTTGGTGCGCTCAGGCGGTCGTGCCAAGGCCGAGGGCAACGGTGAGTTCCAGCACGGTTCGCGGTTCGCTGAGTCGGTCGCCGTACAGCTCGCGGAGTTGGCCCATGCGGTAGCGGACCGTCTGGGCATGTACGAACAAGTCCGCCGCTACCGCGTCCCGCCTGCCTTGATGCAGCACCCAGGAACGCAGGGTTTCGGTGAGCCGCTCGACGGTGTTGGGGGGCAGTCCGTTGAGCGGCGCCAGGACCCGGGCACGTAGGTCAGCGGCGGATTCCAGGTCGGCGCCGAGTACCAGCTCGACGAGATGGTCGTCGGTGTCGATGGCGTTGGTGGTCGTGGTCTGCAACAGGTCCCGGGCCCGCAGCGCGCGATAGTAGGACGACCGGACCTCCATCCACGGCCGCGCCGGGCCGACCAATGCCCTTCTGCTGGCCAGGGTGGACAGCAATTGGCGCCGTGCGGGACCCGCCATGTCGGGGACCAACAGGACGGCGAGGGCCTCCGAGGCGTCGACGCCGGGCAGGTCCTCGGCCAACTGCAGCGTCGACTGGCCGAATTGGGTGGCCAGACCGCGTGTTTGCGCCAACGGCACCAGGACCGCGGTAAGGCTGACGGGGGGCTGCCAGCCGGCCTGCTCGGCCGCGGCCAACAGGGCGGCCGCGGGCTCACCGGCCAGCAGGTCCTGGCTCAACCGGTCCAGGTAGCGCTGCCGCACACGTCCGGTGGTGGCCAGTTCGTCGGCATGGCCGGACACGCTGGCCGCGGACAACTCGTCGATGTAGGCGAACACCAACTCGGCGAACCTGGCGATGGTGGACGCGGGAAGTCCCGCCGCGACGGCGGTCGCCGACAACTCCCGCCACGCCACCTGAGCGCCCACCCGGTAGGCGGCCAGCAATGCATCAATCGTCCGGCCCTGACGCGCTTCGCCACGTCCGAGTTCGTAGGCGCCGTCGATGGCCGGGAGCAGCGACGTGCCGGAATCGGTGTCCTCGGGACGGGTGGCCAGCCGCAGGAACACCCCCAGCGACGTCTGGACCGCGTTCTCGATGATCTGGCCCATCCGGCCGCTGAACGCATCGGCATAGCTCGGCACCGCAACGGTGATCGCCGTCACTGTTCGCTCCGCCATTGCGGGCAGGATCGCTTCCAGGGCTGTGACCACGGGTTCGTCCACCTGCAACCCGCTGAACCGAAGCGATGGATCGGACAAAACTATTCCTAATGAACAAATTCGAGCTAAAACTTCACACGATCTAGTCAAGACTTTACACATATTCACAACGACTATGGAGCCATGACAACGGTGGCCGCCCGACCCAGTGTCGTCGGAACATTGCGTAACCGAATGCTGAAGTTTGCCGAGAGGGTGACGACGCCATTGGTCCCCGGCGACTACCTGGACGTCATCGATCCGCTGCGGTCCGGTGCTGCCCTGCGCGGGCGCATCCTGGCGATCCACCCCGAGACCCGGGACGCCGTCACCTTGGTGATCAAGCCAGGCCGGGGCTGGCGTCCACATGTCCCCGGGCAGTATGTGCGCATCGGAGTGGACGTCGACGGTATTCGCCAGTGGCGCGCCTACTCGCTGACTTCCAAGACTCACCGCCGGGACGGATGCATCGCGGTCACCGTGAAAGCCATCCCGGGCGGCGTGGTCAGCAATCATCTGGTGCGCCGCGCCACCGTCGGCACCGTGATCCAGCTGGAACAGGCCGCCGGTGACTTCATCCTCGGCGACCAGGCCCCGCCGAAGGTCCTCTTCGTCACCGCCGGCAGCGGCATCACCCCGGTGATGGGGATGCTGCGCAACATCGCCGGCGTCAACGGACCCGCCCCGGACATCGTCATCGTGCATTCCGCGCCCACTGCCGACGACGTCATCTTCGGCTGGGAACTGCGCATGCTGGCCCGGGAGGGCCGGATCAAGTTGGTGGAGAAGCACACCGACAGCGAGGGCATGCTCGAAGTGGCGCGCCTGGCCGACGTGGTCCCGGACCTCGCCGAGCGCGAGACCTGGGCTTGCGGGCCGGCCGGATTGCTTGACGCGCTGGAACAGCGCTGGTCTGCAGACGGCATCGCGGACCGGCTGCATGTGGAGCGTTTCCGGCCGGCCGTCATCACCGCCGGTGACGGCGGCACGGTGACGTTCACCAAGAACGGCAGCATCGTCGAGGCCGCTGGATCTCAGACGCTGCTGGATGCGGGCGAATCCGCCGGGGTGCTGATGCCGTCAGGGTGCCGGATGGGCGTCTGTTTCGGTTGTGTCGTGCCGCTGCGCCAAGGTGCGGTGCGCGACGTGCGCAACGGTGACGTGACGACCGCCAACCCGGGTGACAACGTGCAAATCCAGACCTGTGTGTCCGCTGCCGCGGGTGCCTGCGAGATCGATCTGTAAGGAGCTGCAATGACTGCCAAGAAATCCGATCCGACCGCTCACCTGTCCGCCGAGGACATCGAGAACCTGGGCCGCGAACTCGACGCCATCCGCGAGAACGTGCTCGCCGCCCGCGGCGAGCGCGACGCCGCCTACATCCGCAGCGTCATCGACGGACAGCGCCGTCTCGAGTTGGCCAGTCGCGCCGTACTGCTGTTCTCGCTCTTCCCGCCCGCCTGGCTGATCGGCACTGCGGGACTGTCGATTTCGAAGATCGTGGAAAACATGGAGATCGGCCACAACGTGATGCACGGGCAGTGGGACTGGATGCGCGACCCGAAGATCCACTCCACCACCTGGGAATGGGACAACGCATCCCCGGCGGAAATGTGGAAGCACTCCCACAACGAGGTCCACCACACCTACACCAATGTCCTTGGCAAGGACCATGATCTGGGTTACGGCATCATGCGGGTCGACGAGAATCAACGGTGGAAGCCATTTTATCTGGCCCAACCGCTGTGGAATTTCATCAACGCCTGCCTATTCCAATACGGTATCGCTGCATACGATCTCGAAATCGGCAAGTACCTCAAAGGCCGCACCGACAAGGAAGAATTTCAGCGGCAGGGCAAAAAGGTGTTGGCAAAGGTGCGTAAGCACGTGATGCGTGACTACGTACTGCACCCCTTGCTGTCCGGTCCTTCGGCCGTCACGACGATGACGGCGAACCTCACCGCAAACCTGGTCCGCAACTGGTGGACTCACTCGGTCATCATGTGCGGTCATTTTCCCGAGGGCGTGCAGACCTACGAGAAGACCTCAATCGAGGGCGAAACCCGAGGGCAGTGGTACCTGCGCCAGATGCTCGGTTCGGCCAACATCTCGGGAAATGCTCTGCTGCACTTCATGAGTGGCAATCTATCGTTCCAGATCGAGCACCACCTGTACCCGGACCTGCCCAGCAATCGCTATCAGGAAATCGCCCCGAAGGTGCAGGAGGTGTTCAAGCGGTACGGCCTGACGTACACCACCGGTTCGCTGCCTCGCCAGGTCGCGTCGGCGTGGAAGAAGGTAGTCTGGCTGTCGCTGCCCAACGACTTCGGTCGCAAGGCGTCGGAGGCCATCCAGCCGGCAGCGATCTTCGAGGTGATGTTCGCCAAACCGCGCAAGGAAGCGCAAGCTGCGTAACTGAGAACACTCTATGAGGCCGTTTGGCGGCACGGCATGCGAGGTAAGTACTTGTTAGACTCGCAAAAAGTTGCTGCTGACAACAATTAATAAACTTCCAATATGTGAAAGTGGGTGCCTCACCATATGCCGCCGCGGAGCAACTCGACCGGTGGTGGTGAGTCCTCCCGTCGCAAGTTGATGGTGGGTTATACCGGCGTGCTGGCGCTGACCGCCGGATACGTCAACGCCGTGGCAATCCTGATACTGGCGTTCCCGGTCGGGAACGTGACCGCGGTAACGACTCAACTGGGGATGAACACCGCCAATCCATGGCTGTACGAAGGCCACCTGCTTGCCGCGATCGTTCTTGGTTTCCTCGGCGGCGCCGCTTTGGCCGGTGCGATTCTCGCGCCGACCCAAGCGCTCACCGGCAGGCGGCAGGCTGCCGTGCTCATTATCGAGGCAATTCTGCTGCTAGTCGTTGCTACACAGTTCGAAGTGTCGGTGTTCAAGTCGCAGATCGCCGCGCTCGGCATCGAGCAGAACACGGTTCAGGCGATGTTCGCTGCCACAGCGCTCGGTATGCAGAACGGTATGACGTCCAACTTCCGCGGGATGGCGGTGCGTACCACCCATTTCACCGGTACCGTCACCGACCTCGGGTTGATGCTCGGTCGTAGCCGGCGGCACGGAATCGAAAGGTGGAAGGCCGCAATTCTTGCGGTCACCTTTGCGTTCTTCCTGCTAGGTGGAGTATTGGGGCTGCTGGCTGGTGCGCGCTACGGCGGCTACGCGCTGTTTCTTCCGGCTGCCGTTTGTGTGGCCCTGGCAACGGCCGGACTGTTGAATAGGCAAGGGCTGGGCGTCACGCGGAATCAACCGGATGAGGCGCCGGTGCAATCGGCGCATGCGGGATCTCAGTGAGCGTGGGCGCCGCGGCATCGCATCAGATCAACGGCCGGCTCAGGTTTGCTGATCGACCAACGTTCCTGCAGACACAACGCGGTTTCGTCCCGCCAATTTCGCCAGGTATAACGCCTTGTCCGCTTCCTTGAACAAGATTTCCTCATGCTGCTGATGCGTGGGTACCACGGAGGCCACACCTACGCTCACCGTCACCTGCTTGGAGTCGCCGTAAACGATGCATAGATCGTTGATCGATTTCAGTATCGCGGTCGCAAACCTTTGTGATTCGCGGAGGTCGGTGTCTCCCAGGAGCAGCGCGAATTCGTCGCCGCCGAGGCGTGCTGCAAGGTCGGTCGGTCTGCGGCGATAGGCGAGCAGAACCTGGCCGACGCGGGCCAGACTCTGGTCGCCGGCAAGGTGCCCGCACGCGTCGTTGTAGTCCTTGAAGTGATCGATATCAACTTCGATGAGGCTGATCGCGGATCGATCACGGATACTGTTCCGGACCTCACTGTGTAAGGACTGGCTGAAATAGCGCCGATTGGGCAATCCGGTGATCGGGTCATGCATGGCCTGGTGCTCGGCCCGTTCCTCGGCCAATTTGCGCAGCGTGATATTGCGATGGGAAATGATATACAGGCGCAGTGAATCATGTTTCAGGCGGGTGACATGCATCATGAACCAGCGCTTCTCCTGCGGACTGTGGCAGGGATATTCGAAGTAGTACGATGCGCGCCGCCCACTTACCACATCCAGAATTCCGTCCGCAGCTTCTCCGGCTAGGCTGTCGCCGCCGGCGACAGAAGCGGACAGGACCTCTAGATAGTTGCTGCCTACCGAGGCGTAGCTGGCAGAAAGCCCGTTCGCCATGCCGAAGTCGGTCCATGCCGAATTGACGTCGACGATGTTGCCCGCCTCGTCTATCACGGCAATTTGATCGTCTAAAGAGTTGAAGACCAAACTGTGCAGAGTCGTCAGGTCTTGCATAATTGCGACTTCTCTTGACGGAAAAGGACGGCCGTAGGCCCAGCGAGGATCTCAGGTGCAAGCCCTCCGCGCCACTTCGAAGCGGGACTTGGGACGGCACTCAGACCCTCAGCCATGGCGCGTGCGTCGGCGAGTGGCCGGCTGCCGGCGCGCGCCGGCAACGGCCACCATCCCTGGTCCGGAGTCTCGGAACTCATCGTCGATCACTGCACACACACCCTAGGCTCGGCTGAACTACACCCAACCATCCGGTGACTCATACCAGACACCGTGTTGCTCACTTGAGACCTGCAATATTTGCGCCATGCTCCCTTGCCGAGATGGCGCCCGATAGAGCACTTCTGCCTTTTCCGTCCGCCATAGTGCCCAAAATCGGTGGCAGTCCTGCCGGGCCGGCGCGGGCCGCCACCCGAGCCGATCAAAAAAACGCAACGTGCCCCCGGCAGGATTCGAACCTGCGACACCGGCTTTAGGAGAGCCGTGCTCTATCCCCTGAGCTACGAGGGCGGACGCGCTGAGCTTACCGGGCGCACGATCGCGCACCGACCGCTCGCCGTCAGCGCAGTTCGGCGATCACTCTGGCGAAGTTGTCGATGTGGTTGTCCTGCACGGTGAAGTGCGTTACGCCGTACTTCTCCCGGTGTCCCGACAGCTTCTCGGCCATTTCGCCCGGTGATCCACTGAGCACCGAATGCATGGCCAGCAACTCCTCGTCGGACAGATCGGGCGCATTGCGCCGGGCCAACGACAGGTCGGGCATGCTCTCGTCCTCCCGGGGCACCGCGGTGATCACCAGGTTCAGCTCTAGGGCGCTGAACCGGTCACCGGCCGCAGTGCGGACGAAATCGACGCGCTCGGCCAGCGGGTCCTCCACATCGCGCACCCTGGCGCCGGTCAGTCCGATGATGTCGGCGTGCCGGGCGGCCAGGGTCATCACCCGGTCACCGCTGCCCGCGATCATGATCGGCACCCGCGAGTGGTGGTCGGCCAGGTATTGCGTCATGTGTTGCAGGTGGTCGACTCGCGCGCCTGCACTCGGATAGGGCAGCTCGGCCGCCTCGAATTCTTCTCGGACGTAACCGGTTCCGAGTCCCACCTCCAAGCGTCCGTCGCTGAGGATGTCGAGAGCGCCGATGTCTCGGCTCAGCAGCGCCGGCTTGTAGAAGGCGGCGTTGAGCACGTACATGCTCAGGTGGATGCGCTCCGTGACCATTGCCGCCGCGGTCAACGTCGGAAACGGCGCGGCCGCGCCGAGGTGATCCGGCACGCACAACACGTCGAATCCCAGATTCTCCGCGCGCTTGGCGATTTCCACCAACGCCTCGCGCGACTTGAAGTAGCGGATGCTCAAGCCGAATCGAAAATCTTTGTCCACCAACAACCTCTATCAATCCGAAGGAAACTGCCACGAGCATGCCGCGGCCGCCAGACCCTGCGCCAACGCGGAAGGGAGCGGTGGCAACCCGTCGGACCCGGCCTCAGGCCGGATGGTCCGGCTCCGCAGCTGGCCGGTGCGCCCAGCGTCGTCGCCGAACAGAAGGCTGCGCGGGCTCAAACCGCGGACCCGGACCGGCAGTTCCAGCTGCGCCCCGCCGCCCCGAACCCGGTTGACCGGGTTGTCCGGGTGCAGGCCCCGCAGCTCCGTCGGGATGGCACCGAGGTCGGTGACGACCTGATAACCCGGCAGCCGAATGTGCCCGGCCACGTGCGCGGCCAGGGTGCGATTGCGTCCGCCGGCCAGCAGCTGGGCGCTGCGCCCGATCCGGCCGTAACCATGCAGTGAGACAGCGACATCGACGTGGTCGAGGAACTCCGCCAGCCGGGCGGATTCAGCCGGATCGAATCGCGATGACGGCAGGTGGTGCGGATAGCGGTCCGGGTGGCGCAGCACGTACACCGAGGCCCCGGCGTCCCGGGCGGCCCGCTCGGCAATCACATCGGTCATCTGCTCGAGCCCGCCGCCGTGAATCGCAAGGAAGCCGAAACGGGAGCGCAGCCGGCTCAGCTCCACTACCCCCGGCTCACGCAACAACTCTGAAAGCGACTGTGGCCCAACGTCGTCGGCGACCATTGGCAGTGGCCAGCGGGCCGGATCCCAGCGGTGCAGGAAGTCGATCCAACGTTGCGGCAGGCCGTGGTGAATGGCGCCGTCGACGATGCGCGACAGATAACCCGGCCGGGGCGGGCCGGGCGTCACCCGGTGGTCGATGTACACCCACGCCGGCAACGACCCCGATGCCGTATTCACGTCCAGGCGGTCGCGCCGGTAGCGCACCGGCACCCCCTCCGCGCTGTCCAGAACGGTCAGGTCACGATCCGAGAGCCGCCACAGCACGCCGTGCACTTCACTTCCCGGGCAGGGTTCAACGGTGGCCACGCCGCGTTCGTTGATCAGCCAGTCGTGATTGGACAGCACCGCCGGGTGCGGGTCACCGGCATCCGGGCAGCGGGCGGCCATCTGCCGCACGCACAGGTTGGATCCATATGCGAAGTAGAGGTGCCGGTGGACCGGCATTCAGCCCGTCACCGTCAGATAGATCAATGCCACGTTGAGCAGACTAATCATCACCGCGACCACCCAGCCAACAACCGTCGTGGCGGGGTGGTTGGCATGATCGCCCATCAGCTCACGGTTGGCGGTGAGGCGGACCAGCGGCAGCACCGCGAACGGAATCCCGAACGACAGCACGACCTGTGAGAGGACCAGGGTCCGGGTGGGGTCGACATTGAATGCCAGCAGCGCCACCGCCGGACCCAGCGTGACCAGGCGGCGCACCACCATCGGAACCGACCAGTGCAGCAACCCCTGCATGATCATCGCTCCGGCGTAGGCGCCTACCGACGACGACGCCAGACCGGACGCCAGCAACCCGATCGCGAACAGCACGGCGATGGTGGGTCCCATCGTGTCGCGAACCGCGGCGTAGGCGTCCTCGATCGTTCCCACTTCTCCGTGGCCGCGCATGTTGAACGCGGCCACGAGCAGCATCGCGGCGTTCACCCCGCCGGCGATCACCATCGCCACTCCCACGTCCCAGCGGGTGATGCGCAGCAGTCGGCGCCGTGCCGTGCCCGGCTCCGGCCGTCCGTGCCGGTCGCGGGCCAGTCCGGAATGCAGATAGACCGCATGCGGCATGACGGTGGCACCGAGAATCGCCGCGGCCAGCAATACACTTTCGGTGCCCTGGAAGTGCGGCACCAGGCCGGACATCACCTCGCCTGCCGGGGGTGTGGCGACGAAGAAGCTCGCGGTGAACCCGAGGGCGATCACCAGCAGCAGACCGGTGATGACCGCCTCGAACAGGCGTTGTCCCCGCCGGTCTTTGATCAGCAGCAGCACCAGGGAGATCGCGCCGGTGATCAGACCGCCGAGCGGCAGCGGCAACCCGAACAGGATGCGCAAAGCGATGGCTCCGCCGATCACCTCGGCGACATCGGTCGACATCGCCACGACCTCTGCTTGTGCCCAGTAAGCCAGCCGGGCGGGACGTCCCATTCCGTGGCCTATCGCCTCGGGCAGCGAATGTCCGGTAACCAGGCCGAGTTTCGCTGAGAGGTACTGAACGAGTCCGGCCATGACGTTCGCCGCAACGATGACCCACAGCAGCAGATACCCGAACTTGGCGCCCGAGCTGACGTTGGCGGCGACGTTACCCGGGTCGACGTAGGCGATCGCTGCGACGAAGGCAGGACCCAACAGATACCAGGCCGCCCGGTCGGCGCTCGCCGTGTCCGAGGTTGTGATGTCCTGCGCCAACTCCGCGACCTACTCTTCGAAGCAAAAAGTTAGGTTAACCGAAACATTCAGCCGTGCGGACACCGGCCGCGGCCGGCTCAGCTGCGGTATTCGGGATTGGCAAAGTCGGGACGGCAACCGGCATCCCACTGGGTGCGCTGGTTTCCCTCCGCCGCTATGCCGCCGTTGGCCTTCAACATCCGTGCCAGGTGCACCAGGTTGTAGCTCATGAACGTGGTGTTGCGATTGGTGAAGTCGTTCTCCGGACCGCCCGACCCTGGGTCGAGGTAGGAAGGCCCCGGCCCGGCCGGACCGATCCAGCCCGCGTCGGCCTGCGGCGGGATCGTGTACCCCAGGTGCTGCAGGCTGTACAGGATGTTCATCGCGCAATGCTTGACCCCGTCTTCGTTGCCGGTGATGAGGCATCCACCCACCCGGCCGTAATAGGCGTACTGGCCGACGGCGTTGAGCAGATGCGAGCATGCATAGAGGCGTTCGATGACGCGCTTCATCACCGAGCTGTTGTCGCCCAGCCAGATCGGTCCGCACAGCACCAGAATGTCGGCGGCCAGCACTCGTTCGTACAAGGCGGGCCATTCGTCTGTCGCCCAGCCATGTTCGGTCATGTCCGGCCACACGCCGGTGGCGATGTCATGGTCGATCGCGCGCAGGCTGTCGATCTCGACGCCCTGCTCGCGCATGATGCCGGCGCTGCGTTCGATCAGCCCCTCGGTGTGACTGAGCTCCGGGGAGCGCTTCAAAGTGGCGTTGATGAAAAGCGCTCGCAGGCCGTCGCGACGCGGTTCCGGTGATGACGTGCCGTCTTGGAGAGTCAAGGATTACGCACCTGTCCGTCGGTGTTGATGGTGGCCTGTTCGCCGAGAGAATACCTGTGCCGCGAACCGCCAGCGCCGGACACCGCCGCGCGGCTGGTCAGCCGGCTGTAGGGCTGTACAGGCCGCGGCCGGGGATCAGCGGTAGATCCAGGGTTGTGCAGATCCCTGGCGGGGCAGCCACCACCGCCGGGATTGCGTTGACCACCCGCATTGCCGTGGCAACCAGACCCGCGTGGTTGTGGTCACCGCGGCGGCTGCTCAGGCAGATGTCCATGGCATAACAGGGTTCACCGGTGATCTCGACCCGATAGGAACCGCCTTGCTGCGCGGGCTGCGGCCAATCCGGGCACAGGTCCTCTCGCAACCGGGTGATGTGCTCGAGCACCACGGCCGGCCGTCCGTCGACCATGCCGAGCACCTCGAACCGCAACGCGGCGGCGCTGCCTTCGGGAATGTGACCCGAGGCGATGTCGAAGGCCTCCGGTGCGGGTAGCCGGACATACTTCTCGGTGACCTCGTCGAGCGAAATGCCAAGGCCGGCAGCAAGTTGCCGAACCACCGACCCCCAGGCCAGGCTCAGCACGCCCGGCTGGAGCAGCATCGGAGTCTCCTCGAGCGACTTGCCGAAGCCCATCACGTCGAACATGACAACGGCGCTGTCGTAGGTCGCGTAGTCGACGATCTCCATGCACCGCACCTGCTCGATACTCTGGCAGGTGCCGGCCAGCGCCATCGGCAGCAGGTCATTGGCGAAGCCGGGGTCGATGCCGCCGACGAACACGCTTGAATTGCCTTCGCGCGCGGCATCTTCGATTGGTTTGACCAGCTCTTCGGGCAACACTTGCCATGGGTACTGCAGGAACACCGGGCCACTGCCCACGACGTTGATCCCGGCCGCGAGGACCCGCCGGTAGTCTTCCAGGGCTTCGGGAAGGCGGTTGTCTGCCATGGCGTTATAGACGGCGCACTGTGGTGCGGTCGCCAAGACTGCGTCCAGATCGGTGGTGGCCAGCACGCCGGTGGATCCCTCCAGGCCGGCAAGTTCGGCGGCGTCCCTGCCTGCCTTCGCGTCCGAGGACACCCACACACCGGTGAGCTCGAACTCGGGGTTGCTGATGAGAGCTTTCAGCGAGTGGACGCCGACGTTGCCGGTGCCGAGCTGGGCGACACGGATGGCCATGGTGTGCTCCTCACAGATCCGGGACAGGGATATCAAGGTTGGGATACGTGAGGCCGCCGTCGACCTCCAGCGTCTTGCCGGTCAGGAAGCCACCAGCGGGCGAAGCCAAATACACTGCCGCAGCGGCGATGTCGACCGGATCGCCGAGACGGCGCAGCGGTGTCGCCTTCTCCATAGGTGCGCGCAGTTCCTCGTTGCCGGCCACTACTTCCAGCGCCGAGGTCAGGATGGAACCCGGCGCAATGGCGTTGACCCGGATGCGCGGGCAAAGGTCCAGCGCCGCGAGCCGGGTGTAGTGCGAAAGCGCGGCCTTGGCGGTGCCATAAGCGGCGAAGCCACGTCCGGCCAGCCGGCCGATTGCCGAGGTGATGTTGATGATGCTGCCCCCACCGGAGTGTTCGAGCATCAGCGGCACCGCCGCGACGGTCAGAGCGTGCGCCGTTGCCACATTGAACGTGAATGCGTCCTTGAGGTCTTTGGTCGATGTGGTCAACAGCGTGTTGGGCATGGTGCCACCGACATTGTTGACAACGATGTCTAGTTTTCCGAAGGCCTCGACGGCTGCACCGGCCAACGTGGCGGTGTCTTCCGGATGAGCCAGGTCGGCGGTGACGACGTGGGCTCGTCGCCCGGTCGCACGTACCTGCTCGGCCACCTCGTCCAGCTGCGCTTGTGTGCGCGAGGAAATGACGACGTCGGCACCGGCTTCGGCGAAAGCGAGTGCAATGGCCGCACCGAGTCCGCGACCGCCTCCGGTGATCACGGCGACCTTGTCGTCCAGACGAAACCTGTCGAGGATCACTACCGCCTCGTTTCAGTTGACGGCCGACACGGCAGTGGAGCGCACCGTCTCGGAGAGCTTTTTGTAACAAGTTCTACTTTGTCACACTGCCCGGCAAATGTAACGCGAGAGGTCCTGAACCCGGTGTGCGGCGAGCGCCTCAGCCTTCCGGTGACGCGGTGGTGGAGTGACCTGCTGATGCGCGCGGTCTCATACCACTCGCCGTCGTCGGCGAACCCACTTCGAACGGGTGTCTTACGTCAATCGCCCGATGAACGGCGGCGGTGAAAAATCCGGTTATGTGACCGGTGGTCATTGTCAAGTGACTGGACAAGCAATATAGACATGAGACATACCGCGTCCGGTGACTATAAATGTTACAACCGGGAATTCCATGCCCCAAATTTGGACAGATCCATTCGTGAGGAACAAATAACCGTGGCGCGGGTGGACTTGCCGGGCAGGCACCAAAGCTGTTTCACAGCATGATCATCAGTGCTGATACCCCATCTGTCCGGCGAATTAACGGTGGCGCGTGGTGCCCCTCGAAATGGTCTCGCTCTCGGTTGAATTGCGGCGCGCGACCTTGGTTACCGAGCTGATGTCGTGGGTACAACGCAACGCAATGAATTGTTCGGACTAAATTGGCGCGGACAAGCATTGATTGCGTAATACTTGGCGCGTATCCATGCCTCTCGTGGATGCACCGGATTAGGAGGAATGAGCAATGAGGAAAATGGGTCATGCCAAGATGCGTGCTTTGGTGGTGCTGACAGCACTGGCCGCGGGCTTCCTGGTCACGGGAGCCGCGTGCGTCAACGGCCCGAGCAGGTTAGGTGAACCGGGTTCCATGGCCGGCAACGTCATGGTCGAGCAGCTCGCGCAGAACGGTCGCTGATCTGGGAGGGCCGGCCGCACTCCGGGTGCGTCCGGCGGTGGCCGGCCCTCGCGCTGCGCTCCGATAACGAAATGCGTTGAGCGCCAGAGCTTTTCTTTGATAACCCGGGCGGTAGGGACCACCCGCACCGACTTGCCGGCGCCGAGCCCGGCCACGTCGGCTTCGTCGACTCTTTCACCGTAGGTTACCTGTTGTTAATGTAGCGGCAAGGGAGTGAGTAAAGGGTCTGGTCGGACAAGCCGTGCGGAGGGGCGGCGGGTAGTATGTTTCATCTCTACCGTTAGGAACTGAATTGAAACTCAACCGATTTGGTGCCGCGCTCGGTGTCCTGGCTTCGGGCGCACTGGTCTTGTCAGCGTGCGGTAGCGACAACAATGCAAGTGGGGGAGGGCAAAGCACGTCGGGTGGCTCGTCGGGCAGCGTGAATTGCGGCGGCAAGAAGACGCTCAAGGCCAGTGGCTCCACCGCGCAGGCCAACGCGATGACCCGGTTCGTCAAGGCGTTCGAATCGGCCTGTCCTGGTCAGACGCTGAACTACACAGGCAACGGCTCCGGCGCGGGAATCAGCGAATTCAACGGAAACCAAACCGATTTCGGGGGTTCCGACTCGCCGTTGAGCAAGGACGAGGCCGCGGCGGCGATGAAGCGTTGCGGCGACGCGCCGGCCTGGAACCTGCCGGTGGTGTTCGGTCCCATCGCGGTCACCTACAACATCGGCGGCGTCAGTACGCTGAACCTGGACGGCGCCACCCTGGCCAAGATCTTCAGCGGCGGCATCACCACCTGGAACGACCCGGCGATCGCCGCGCTGAACTCGGGCACCAACCTGCCCGCCACTCCCATCCATGTCGTGTTCCGGAGTGACGAGTCCGGTACGACGGACAACTTCCAGCGCTACCTTGACGCCGCCTCCAACGGTGCGTGGGGCAAGGGCACGGGTAAGGCCTTCAAGGGCGGTGTCGGTGAAGGCGCCAAGGGCAACGACGGCACCGCGGCGGCCATCAAGAACACCGAAGGGTCGATCACCTACAACGAGTGGTCGTTCGCCCAGGGGCAGCGCCTGAACATGGCCAAGATCATCACGACTGCCGGTCCCGAACCCGTTGCCATCGGCACCGACTCGGTGGGCAAGACGATCGCGGGGGCGACGATCTCTGGCCAGGGCAACGACCTGGTGCTCGACACGATCTCGTTCTACCGGCCCACACAGCCGGGTTCGTACCCGATCGTGTTGGCGACGTACGAGATCGTCTGCTCGAAGTACCCCGCCGCGGATGTCGGAACGGCGGTCAAGGCGTTTCTGCAGTCGACCATCGGCGGCGGCCAAAACGGTTTGGGCGACAACGGCTACGTGCCTATCCCGGACTCGTTCAAGTCCAGGTTGTCGACCGCGGTCAACGCGATCTCCTGATCTGAGGATTACGTGGTCAAAGCTCCGCTGGCAAAGTCTGCGCTGGCGGAGGTAGACGCGCACGCAGCCCGGCGAGCGGATCGTCTTTTTCGGCTGATCGCCGCGGCGGCGGGGTCCACCATCGTGGCGGCGATCCTGCTGATCGCGGTGTTCCTGCTGATCAAGGCGATACCTTCGCTGCGCGCGAACCACGCGAACTTCTTCACCAGCGCGCAGTTCGACACCTCCGACGACGAGACGCTGGCGTTCGGCATCAGCGACCTCTTCATGGTCACCGTGCTCAGCTCGATCACCGCACTGGCCCTGGCAGTGCCGATCGCCGTCGGCATCGCCGTATTCATCACCCAATACGCACCGAAACGGCTCGCGCGCCCGTTCGGGGCGATAGTCGATCTGCTGGCCGCGGTGCCGTCCATCATCTTCGGGTTGTGGGGGATCTTCGTGCTGGCTCCCAAGCTCGAGCCGGTCGCCCGATTTCTCAACACCAACCTGGGCTGGCTGTTTCTGTTCAAGAGCGGCAACGTGTCGCTGGCCGGTGGCGGCACGATCTTCACGGCGGGCATCGTGCTGGCGGTGATGATCCTGCCGATCGTCACGTCGGTGTCGCGAGAAGTGTTCCGCCAGACCCCGCCGATTCAGATCGAAGCCGCGCAGGCGCTGGGCGCGACGAAGTGGGAGGTGGTGCGGATGACCGTGCTGCCGTTCGGTCGCAGCGGTGTTATTGCCGCATCGATGCTGGGGTTGGGCCGGGCGCTGGGCGAAACGGTGGCGGTGCTGATCATTCTGCGTTCTTCCGCCAAGGCCGGAAGTTGGTCGCTGTTTGACGGCGGCTATACGTTTGCCTCCAAAATCGCCTCGGCGGCTTCGGAATTCAGTGAGCCGCTGCCGACCGGTGCGTACATTTCGGCCGGGTTCGCGTTGTTCGTACTGACGTTCATGGTCAACGCCGCGGCCCGCGCGATCGCAGGCGGGAAGGTCAACGGATGAGCCAGCTGAATGCGGCCGCGCTCGAACAGCCGGTAAAGGCAGTGGTGTTTCGGCCCCTGAGCCTGGCCCGCCGAATCAAGAACAACGTCGCGACCCTCCTCTTCCTCGCCTCGTTCCTTATTGCGCTGGTGCCGTTGGGCTGGTTGCTGGGCGTGGTGATCGCCCGCGGTTGGTATGCGGTCGTGCAGGCAGACTGGTGGACGCATTCACTGCGCGGTGTGCTGCCGGAGGAATTCACCGGCGGGGTCTACCAAGCGTTGTACGGAACGGTGGTGCAGGCCGGAGTGGCGGCGGTGATTGCGGTGCCGCTCGGCTTGATGACCGCGGTGTATCTGGTCGAATACGGGACCAGCCGGCTGGCTCGGCTGACGACGTTCATGGTCGACGTGCTGGCCGGGGTGCCCTCGATCGTGGCAGCGCTGTTCATCTTCAGCCTGTGGATCGCCACCCTCGGATTCCAGCAGAGCGCCTTTGCGGTGTCGCTGGCTCTGGTTCTGCTGATGCTGCCGGTGGTGGTGCGCTCCACCGAGGAGATGCTGCGGCTGGTGCCCGACGAGCTGCGCGAGGCCAGTTACGCACTGGGTGTTCCGAAGTGGAAGACGATCGTGCGGATCGTGGGACCGATCGCCACGCCGGGAATCATTTCCGGGGTCCTGCTGGCCGTCGCCCGGGTGATCGGCGAGACCGCTCCGGTGCTGGTGCTGGTGGGCTACAGCCGGTCGATCAACTACAAGATCTTCGACGGCAACATGGCTTCGCTACCGCTGCTGATCTATACCGAGCTCACCAACCCCGAACACGCCGGTTTCCTGCGTGTCTGGGGAGCGGCCCTGACCCTGATCATCATCGTCGCCGTGATCAACCTTTCGGCGGCGGGCATGCGGTTTCTGGCTACCCGGCGACGCTGACAGCACTCGCTAGTTCTGCGCGAGTTTGAGCACCCGGCCATTGCCGCGGTCGGCGACGTAGACGTTGCCCTTCTTGTCCACCGCCACCGACAGTGGGGTGTTCAGACCGGTGAACGGCAGCTCCACCGAAGCGGTCGCGCCGGCCGGCAATTTCGCCACGACGTTGTTGTCGTGCTCGGTGACGTAGACGTTGCCCTGGCCGTCGACGGTGATGCCCCACGGTGCGTTGATGCCCGTGAACGGCAGTACCGTCTGGTTGCTGGTTCCGGCATCCAGCATCAGTACCCGATTGTTGTCGGTGTCGGTGACATAGATGTTGCCTTCGCTGTCCAGCGCCACCCCGTCGGGGTTCTTGAGCCCGTTGAACGGCAACTCGGTCTGGGCGTTGCTGCCTGCCGCTAATTTGAGCACCCGGTTGTTCCCCCGGTCGGCCACGTAGACATTGCCCTGCGGGTCCACCGCGACGCCTTCGGGGTAATTGAGACCGTTGAACGGCAGCACGACCTGGTTGTTCGAGCCGCCGGCCAGGGCCACCACCCGGTTGTTGAAGTCGCTGACGTAGATCTTGCCGGCCCCGTCCACGGCGATGCCCTGCGGTTCGTAGAGGCCGTTGAACGGCTTCACCGTGGGCGAGCTGGATCCTTCGGGCAACGCCACCACGCGGCCGTACATGGTCTGGTTGGTGACGTAGACGGTGCCGCTGCCGTCGACCGCAACCCCGCCCGGAGCGAAACGGAAATTGAGACCGTTGAACGGCAGGACGTGCTGCCCGCTCGCGTTCTGCGGGGAGGACCCGCCACCGTCGGGGCGGGTGAGGAGGAACGCGGTGGCCGCGATCACGACCAGCAGGACGGCGGCGGCAGCGGCGCCGAAGATCAGCGCTTTGCGTGACTTCCGTGGCTGGGGTGGTGGCGTCGTGGTCGCGTACGGCTGAGATGACTGCTGGGAGGGCTGCTGGAACGGCGGCGGACCCATCGGCACGGGGCCCGACGTGGCGACGCCGGGGTGGCTGGCCCACCCCGGGTTGGCGACCGGGGCGGCCTGGGTCCACTGGCCGGAGTTGTTGGGCTTCTCCCGCCATCCGCCGGTATTGGACGGCACGGGCTGAGCCATCGTCTCGTCGCCGGAGCGGAACTGCTGGGGAACCGGTGCCCGCATGGTCGCGGGACTGCTCGGGTACGAGCCCGAGCCGCCCTGGCTCGACCAGCCGCCGGCGCCGGGATCGACCGCGGGCAGCATCAGGGTTTCGTTGTCGCCCTGCCGCAGGATGGTGGCTTCCTGCCGTTGCTCGGGCGTGCTGAGGGCCTCGTGCGCGGCCAAAGCCAGATCGCCGGCGGTCATGTAACGCTCGCTGGGGTTCTTCGCCATGCCCTTGGCGATCACCTGGTCCAACGCAGCGGGAACGCGCCCGGGCCGGAGCACGCTGGGGCGGGGGACCGGTGCCATCAGGTGCGAGGCGATCAGCCGTTCCACGCTGTCCGCCCGGTACGGCGGCGCCCCGGTCAAACACTCACCCAATACGCAGGCCAGCGCATAGATGTCGGCCCGGTAGGTGACCTCGTCGCCGGTGAACCGTTCCGGAGCCATGTAGTTGTAGGTCCCGACGGCCATGCCGCTCTGCGTCAGATTCGGGTCGTGGGCGGCGCGGGCGATCCCGAAGTCCACCAGGTAGGCAAAGTCATTCTGGGCCACCAGGATGTTCTCCGGTTTCACGTCGCGGTGCGTGATGCCGCTGGCATGGGCGGCGTCCAGTGCGGCGGCGACCTGTCGCACGATGGCGACCGTTCGGGCCGGGGTGAGGGGCCCGAACTGAGTGAGCATGGAACGCAGCGACACCCCGTCGATCAGGCGCATCTCCACGAAGAAGTGCCCGTCGAGCTCGCCGTAGTCATGGATCGGCACGATGTGCGGTTCATTGAGCCGGCCGGCGAGATCCGCTTCCCGCTGCATCCGCGAGCGGAAGACCGGGTTGTTGGAGAACTGTGTCGAGATGAGTTTGAGCGCCACCACCCGGTGCTTGCGGGTGTCTTCGGCCTCGTACACCTCGCCCATCCCGCCACGGCCGATCAGGCGCACCAACTGGTAGGGCCCAAAACGTGACCCCACCCGCGATTCCGACCCGGTGTTGGTCACCGTCGATGCTCCCTTCGCCCGGCCACCCGATGCGCGGGCCGCTACCGGCGACATCCGACGCCACCGGCGCCGTCGCGCCGAAAACTGATGGTTAACACACGGTAAATCCTCCGAGAGGAGGCACACAACCGAATCCGGCGACTCGGGATGAATTTTGAATCACGAGTGCGTAACGGAGCGGCCGGTCGCCGGACCCCGGCCCGGACTCAAGAGCGCCGAATTCGTTTGCCCCTCAACGTCGGTCGTATACGAATGGTCACGCGATGGCGTTGACGACCGGTATGAGTTTCGATTGGAACGAGTTCGGCAACGGGATGTAGCCGTACTCGTCCAGGCCGATCTGCCCGTCGCCAATTGTGGCTTGCATGAACGCCTTTACCGCCTGGCCGGTCGGGGTGTCGGGATACTTCGAGCAGACGATCTCATAGGTCACCAGCACGATCGGATAAGCGCCGGCCTGCGTTGGCCGGTAGAACGACGAGGTGTCCACGATCAGGTCACGTTCGTCGCTGCCCGCCTTGAACGTGGCCCCTGCGATCGTCTTGCCGACGGTCTCGGCGCTGATCGACACCGCCTGTGGGCCGGCCGAGGTGATGATCTGGGCCATATTCAACTGGTGGCCGACCGCGAACGACCATTCGTTGTAGGTGATGGACCCGTCGGTTCGTTTCATGGCCTGTGAGGTGCCGTCGTTGCCCGCCGCGCCTTCGCCGACGCCGCCGTTGAAGCCTTGGCCGGTGCCTTTGCCCCAGGCGCCGTTGGATGCCGCGTCCAGGTAGCGCTGGAAGTTGTCGGTGGTACCGGATTGGTCACCGCGGAAGACGACGTGAATGGGGGTGGGCGGCAGGTTGGTGCTCTGATTGAGAGCCTTGATGGCCGGGTCGTCCCATTTGGTGATCGCACCGTTGAAGATCCTGGCGATGGTCGGCCCGTCCAGGCTCAGCGAGTTGATTCCGTTGATGTTGTAAGTGACCGCGATCGGGCCGAATACGACGGGGATGTCCCATGCCGGCGACCCGCACCGCTCGCGGGCACGATCGGGTTCGCCCTTATCGGGGTTCATCGGGGAGTCGGAGCCGGCGAAGTCGGTCTCGTTGCCCAGAAATGCCTTCATGCCGGCGCCCGAGCCGTTGGCGGCGTAGTCGAGGGTATGGCCGGGACAGGCGTGGATGTAGGCGTAGACGAACTGTTCCATCGCGTTCTTCTGCGCGGTGGAGCCGCCGGCCAGGATCTTCTTCTTGCCGCCGCAGTTCACCGGAACGACGGGCGCGGCACTGGATCCCGACGAAGACGCCGAATTCCCGGAATTGCCGCCACATCCGGACAGCACCAGCGCGCCGACCACCAGGAGGCTGAGGGCGACGCCAGATCGAATGGAATTCACGGCAACTCCTCGAATGCTCAGGGTCGGCAGCACGATGAGCATACGTGAACGGACAACCCGTGGAAGCCGAACACGGGTGCTCATTTGCCGCCGGCTTTGGCGCCGGCCTTCTTTGCGGGTGCTTTCTTGGCCGGAGCTTTCTTGGCCGCTTTGGCGGGTGCCCTCTTCGCCGGCGCCTTGTTGGCGGGCTCCTTCTTGGCGCCCGAGCGCGCCTTGACGCTGGCCTCCAGCTTGGCGAGCAGATCGGAGACGTCCTCGGTCTCGTCGAGCTCGGTCGGTTGTTCCTCGACCGTAAAGGCTTCTTCGCCTTCCAGTTTGGCCTCGACCAGCTCCTGCAACTGTTCCTGGTAGGTGTCGTGGTAGCGGTCCGGGTCGAAGTCGTCGGCCATCGACTCCACCACCTGGCCGGCCATCTTCAGCTCGGCCGGCTTGATCTCCACCTCTTTGTCCAGCACCGGGAAATCGGGATCGCGAATCTCGTCCGGCCACAACAGCGTATGAATCACCATGACGTCGCGCTTGCCGAAGTCCTTGACTCGCAACGCAGCCAGCCGGGTCTTGTTGCGCAACGAGAAATGCACGATCGCCATCCGGTCGGTCTCGGCGAGTGTCTTGGCCAGCAGCACATAGGATTTGGACGATTTCGAGTCCGGCTCCAGGAAGTAGCTTCGGTCGAACAGCATCGGGTCGACTTCGCTGGCCGGAACGAATTCCAGTACCTCGATTTCGCGGCTGCGCTCCTCGGGCAAAGTGGCGATGTCGTCGTCGGTGATGATCACGCTCTTGCCGTCGTCGGACTCGAAGGCCCTGGCGATGTGGCTGTATTCGACGACCTCGCCGCACACCTCGCACACCCGCTTGTAGCGGATGCGCCCATTGTCCTTGTCGTGCACCTGGTGAAACTTGATGTCGTGGTCCTGGGTGGCGCTGTACACCTTTACCGGCACATTCACGAGCCCGAACGCGATCGAGCCCTTCCAGATGGAGCGCATTTTGTCAGTATGCCCCGTGCGCATCCGGGTTACCCCGGGGCACGCGCAGGTGATCGTGCGCCTGTAGCGCGGCCCGATCCGGCAGGTCGGCACCGGCGCGGGAAACCGTCAGGGCGGACAGGGTGGCCGCCACGTCGAGTGCCGATCTCAGCGTGTCGAGCCTGATCCGGCGCAGCTGATCTCGCCGGTCGCCGCCGAGCAGGTCCAGATCCCAGAGGGTGTCGAGCAGGCCGACCATGAATGCGTCGCCGGCCCCGACGGTGTCCACGACGTCGGCCGGCCGGGCGGGCACCGCGGTCTGACCGGCCGCGCAGAACGCCATCGCTCCTCGATCGCCCATGGTCAGTGCCACGATCGCGGGTCCGCAGGCCAGCCAGCTGCGCGCGGTGTCGGGGGGCGCACGGTGGGGCACCAGCCAGCGCAGGTCCTCGTCACTGACCTTCACCACATCGGCGCGGGCGAGCAGGTTGTCGATGCGTTCGCCGGCCTGGTCGCGATCGACGATCAGCGAGGGCCGCACGTTGGGGTCTAGGGTGACGGTCGCCGACACCCGGTAGGCGTCCAGCAGCGCCGCGACGGCCAGGCACCCCGGCTCGCGCACGGCGGCGATCGACCCGGTGTGCACGAACAATGGTGGCGGGACGGGTGGTGTGCCGGTGAGCTGCCAGTCCAGGTCGAACGAATAGGTGGCCGAGCCGTCGGCGGCGATGCCGGCCACCGCAGTCGAGGTCCGCGCGGCGTCGGTGCTTCCCGGAACCAGCTGCACGCCAGCATGTTTGACATACTCGGCGATGCGCTGCCCGGGAGCGTCGGAGCCGATATGGGTCAGGAAGTCGACGCCGCGCCCCAGCCTCCCCAGCCCGACGGCGACGTTGAGCGGGCTGCCGCCGACGTAGGATCGCCCGTCGACGATGTCGATCAGGGCTTCTCCGATGATCAGTCCACGCCCCATGCCCGACACGTTACGTTGGCATTATGGGTACGGCGTCACCGCAGGCGGTCAGGCTGACCAACGCCGAGAAGGTGCTCTACCCGGCCACCGGCACCACCAAGGCCGACATCTTCGACTACTACACCGGCATCGCGGGGGTGATGCTGGCGCACATCGCCGGCCGCCCGGCCACCCGCAAACGCTGGCCCAACGGCGTCGACCACCAGTCGTTCTTCGAGAAGCAACTGGCCTCGTCCGCGCCCGACTGGTTGCCGCGCGCTAGCGTCACCCACCGGTCCGGAACCACGACCTACCCGATCATCGACAGCGTGGACGGGCTGGCCTGGATCGCCCAGCAGGCCGCTCTGGAAGTGCACGTGCCGCAGTGGCGATTCGTCGCGGAGTGGACCCGGGCCGGCGAGAGCCGCAAGCCGGGCCCGGCGACCCGCCTGGTGTTCGACTTGGATCCCGGTGAAGGCGTGACGATGGCGCAACTGGCCGACGTGGCGCGGGAAGTGCGGGACCTGATCGCCGACATCGGGTTGCGGACCTATCCACTGACCAGCGGCAGCAAGGGCTTGCACCTCTACAGCCCGCTGGCCGAGCCGGTGAGCAGCCGGGGCGCCAGTGTATTGGCCAAACGCGTTGCGCAGCAACTGGAAAAGACCATGCCGAAATTGGTCACCTCGACCATGACCAAGAGCCTGCGGGCCGGCAAGGTCTTCATGGACTGGAGCCAGAACAACGGCGCGAAAACCACCATCGCGCCGTATTCACTGCGGGGCCGCGAACATCCCACGGTGGCCGCCCCGCGGACCTGGGAGGAACTCGACGACCCGGATCTGCGCCAGCTCAACTACGACGAGGTGCTGGACCGGGTGGCCCGCGACGGTGATCTGCTCGCCGAGCTCGACACCGACGCGCCGATCGCCGATCGTTTGAGCAAGTACCGCAGCATGCGTAACGCGTCCAAGACGCCGGAGCCGGTGCCGCGGACCAAACCCGCTACTGGGCAGGACAATACGTTCGTCATCCAGGAACACCACGCCCGCCGCCTGCACTATGACTTCCGGCTGGAACGTGACGGCGTCCTGGTGTCCTGGGCGATCCCGAAGAATCTGCCCGAAACCACGTCGGTGAACCACTTGGCGGTGCATACCGAAGACCATCCGCTGGAGTACGCCGGCTTCGAGGGCGCCATCCCCAAGGGCCAGTACGGGGCGGGCAAGGTGATCATCTGGGATGCCGGCACGTACGAGGCCGAGAAGTTCCGCGAGAACGAAGTCATCGTGACCCTGCACGGCAGCCGGATCTCCGGACGGTACGCGCTGATCCGGACCAACGGCGACCAATGGCTGGCGCACCGGATGAAGGATCAAAAGGTCTTCGATTTCGACGGGCTCGCTCCCATGCTCACCACCCACGGGTCGGTCACCGGTCTGAAGAAGGGTCAGTGGGCGTTCGAAGGCAAGTGGGACGGCTACCGACTGCTGGTCAACGCCGACCACGGCAGCATCGCGCTGCGCTCCCGCAGCGGCCGGGACGTGACCCTCGAGTTTCCCCAATTACGTTCGTTGGCAGCAAATCTCGCTGCTCACCACGTGGTGCTCGACGGCGAGGTGGTGGCGCTGGACGAGCACGGTGTGCCCAACTTCCACCAGATGCAGAACCGGGTGCGGGCCACCCGCATCGAGTTCTGGGCCTTCGACCTCTTGTACTTGGACGGCCGGTCGCTGTTGCGGGCGAAGTACTCCGACCGGCGGCGGCTGCTGGAAACCCTGGGCGAGGCGGGCGATCTCATCGTTCCCGAACTGCTGCCCGGTAATGGTGGCGAGGCACTGAAGTATTCGGCCGGGCAGGGTTGGGAGGGCGTGGTTGCCAAGAAACGGGACTCGACTTACCAGCCCGGCCGGCGCTCGGCGTCGTGGATCAAAGACAAACACTGGAACACCCAGGAAGTCGTCATCGGCGGCTGGCGGCAGGGCGAGGGTGGCCGCGGCGGCGGTATCGGCGCGCTGATGGTCGGCATCCCCGGCCCCGACGGGCTGCAGTTCGCCGGACGTGTCGGTACCGGATTCACCGATCGCGACCTGGCCAACCTCAAGCAGACCCTGGAACCGCTGCACACCGACGAATCGCCGTTCAGTAGCAAGCTTCCCGCCCGCGACGCGCGCGGAGTCACGTTCGTCCGGCCGACCCTGGTCGGTGAAGTGCGCTACAGCGAGTGGACGCCGGACAACCGGCTTCGCCAGCCCAGCTGGCGTGGGCTACGGCCCGACAAGAATCCGAATGAGGTTGTGCGCGAATGAAATGGGTTACCTACCGCAGTCCCGAGGGTGAACGTGCCGGGGTGCTCTCCGGTGACGAGATCTATGCGGTGGCGCCGGGCACGACATTGCTGGATTTGATCAGTGATGGCGATTTGCGCGGTGCCGGCGAAGCGGCGTTGGCGTCACCGACGACGGTCGTGGCGCTCGCGGATGTCTCACTGGCCGCGCCGATTCCGCGCCCGCCCTCGATACGCGACAGCCTGTGCTTCCTCGACCATATGCGCAACTGTCAGGAGGCCACTGGTGCGGGCCGGGTACTGGCCGACACCTGGTATCGCATCCCGGCGTTCTATTTCGCCTGTCCGGCAACGGTATTAGGCCCGTATGACGACGCGCCGTCGGCACCCGGCAGTGCCTGGCAGGACTTCGAATTGGAGATCGCCGCGGTAATAGGGGTATCCGGCCGTGACTTGACGATCGAGCAGGCCGAGAAGGCGATCGTCGGCTACATGATCTTCAACGACTGGTCGGCACGGGACCTGCAGATGCTCGAGGGCCAGTTGCGGATCGGGCAGGCTAAGGGCAAGGACAGCGGGGTCACCCTGGGCCCGTACCTGGTCACCCCCGATGAACTGGAGGTCCATTTTCGGGACGGCAGACTCAGCCTGGAGGTGCGGGCGCTGGTCAACGACACCGTCATCGGGACGGGCTCGACCGGGTCGATGGACTGGACCTTCGGCGAAGTCATCTCCTATGCCTCGCGGGGTGTGCTGCTGCGGCCCGGCGATGTAATCGGCTCCGGCACCGTGCCCACCTGCACTCTGGTTGAGCACCTGAGGGAGCCGGAGTCCTTCCCGGGCTGGCTGCGCGACGGGGATGTGGTGACTCTCCAGGTCGAAGGGTTGGGGGAGACCCGGCAGACCGTGCGATCGACTCCGGCGCCGGTTCCGTTGGCGCCGCGGCCCAATCCGGCGGCCGCGGCGGAGGCGGTGCGGGTCAACCCGGCGCCCGCCAAAGTGCCCTACACGCGTGGACTGCATGAGGTTGGTGACCGGGTGTGGGCGTGGACGTTGCCGGACGGCGGGTTCGGTTGGAGCAATGCCGGTTTGGTTGCCGGCGACGGGGCATCGCTGTTGGTGGACACGCTGTTCGACCTGCCGCTGACGCGCGAAATGCTTTCGGCGATGCGGCCTATCACCGATGACGCGCCGATCACCCATGCGTTGATCACGCACTCCAACGGTGACCACACGCACGGCAATCAACTGTTGGGATCCGGCGTGCGGATAATCGCGGCTGCCGACACCGCCGAGGAGATCTCGCACGACCTCAGCGCCGACCGGCTGGTTACCATACAGGTTGCGGACCTGGGCCCGGTCGCGACGCCGTTCGTGCGAGACCGGTTCGGGCATTTCGACTTTCGCGGTATCCATATTCGCAATGCCGATCACACCTTCGACCGCGAGCTGACCATTGACGTTGGAGGGCGCCGGGTGGATCTGCTGAACCTGGGGCCGGCCCATACCGCGGCCGACTCGGTGGTGCACGTGCCCGATGCCGGTGTGCTGTTCGGTGGCGACCTGTTGTTCATCGGCTGCACGCCGATCGTGTGGGCCGGTCCGATCGCCAACTGGATCGCCGCGTGCGACACCATGATCGCGCTCGATGCGCCCACCGTCGTGCCCGGCCACGGACCCGTCACCGACCCCGACGGAATCCGTTCCCTGCGTGACTATTTCGTTTACATCACCGAGCAGGCCGACGCCCTGTACCGCAAGGGCCTGTCGTTTCGAGAGGCCGTCGAGGCCGTCGACCTCGGTGAGTACGCGTCGTGGCTGGACTGCGAACGGGTCGTGGTCAACATGTATCAGCGTTACCGCGAACTGGATCCGGAGACGCCGGCGCTGGAGCTGCTGGGGTTGGTGGTGATGCAGGCGGAGTGGCTGGCGAAGAGGCAACAGGGTTGAGAGACGAGGACACCGGTTTCAGCCATGCGCTCCGGTGTGCCCCGGCTGGCCGAGCAGGCCGGCACCACCCGGTGCCCCGCCGGCGCCGCCCGTACCGCCGGCGCCGCCCAACCCGCCGTCGCCACCTCGACCGCCGTCACCGCCGGGACCGGGAGCTGCTCCGTTGATGCCGTTTCCGCCGATCCCGCCGCCGGCGCCGTGTGCGCCGGACCCGCCGACTCCTCGGGTGCCGCCCACGCCGCCGTTTCCTCCCGTTCCGAACGGCAACCCGCCGCGGATTGCCCCGGTGCGCCGTTCGCCCCGTTGCCGATCAACGGGCGACCCAGCAGCGCCTGGGTGGGTGCGTGGATCGTGTGCAGCAAGTCGTGTGGGGCTTGCAATTGCGACGCGTTGGCGGCCTCGGCGTAA
This sequence comes from Mycobacterium sp. NGS49, assembly GCF_059812565.1. Classification (NCBI taxonomy): domain Bacteria; kingdom Bacillati; phylum Actinomycetota; class Actinomycetes; order Mycobacteriales; family Mycobacteriaceae; genus Mycobacterium; species Mycobacterium sp. NGS49. The sequence continues at coordinate 179,675 of NZ_JCALCX010000007.1, forward strand.
CCGTATGACCCGGCAGCGGCGGACAACGTGCGCACGAACTCGTCGTAGAAGGCCGCTGCCTGGGCGCTGACGCTCCTGTCGTGCCCGGCGCAAGTTGTTGACACGGAGGGCGGTGTGAACTTTTCCGGAAGGGACATTTTCGGATGCAAGGGGTCGGTCAAACGCTGTCCCACTGCTGTCCGATGCCGTTGAGACCGCAATTCAGTGCTGCCACTGCAGTTCCGGGATCGGCGGCCCCGAAAACTTGGCGGCAGGACAAGCCCCCGAGGCCACCGGCCAGTTGGCCGTTCGGCCGGAAGCTCCAGGTTTGGCTGACGGTGTAGGGCTGACAGGGCCACAGGGTGACCAGCTAGGCGTTTATTCGCCGGGTTGTCGAACACATGCCGGGGAAAGCCGCGCTTTCGATCTGCCCGCTCTCATTGACTATCCAGCGTTGAGATTCTGAACTACCGCAGGGATTGACGACTACCGTGGTGTTGTTGTCGCTACTGCGGGCGTCGAGACACCAGTCACCTAGCCGACTTTTCAGCGAGGCCGGCCCATCGGCGTTGGACCCGCCAGCTCTTGTCGTCGCGACTCCTGACGCCGTGACGAAGACGGTCAGCATCGCAATAGCACGTCGCATCACGGACATTGCGGGCATCGGCTCCATCTTTCTTGTTTATGGTGATGGCGTCACAGAACGCCGTCCATGCCGCAGGCACGGGTGGGGCTTCTCGATCTGGCAAAGAGCCCTCGACGCTCTTCCAGTATGACGCCGACTTCGACGTTCACTGCCGAACGGCTGTCACTCCGGCATCGGCGGGTCGCACGACGTGAGAGTGACGTTTGGCCAGGTGACCCGATGAACCCGAACGGGGTTCTGCTGCCACGCTTTTCCGGACCTGACGCTGCCCAGCCTGGGCCAGCCGTTGTACGGCGCGACACCGGCCGACACGCCCTGGCCGACACATCTACTCGCGGGAGTACGACGGCGTCGCCGATTGGCCGCCTGGGTGTGCTGCTGACCGGTGACGAGCTGTTGGTACTGACCGGCCCGGTACCGGCCGTCAGGGGGACGACGCCCGCACGAATCCGATCGAATTCGCCGGCGCACTCTCGGCGGCGTCGCCGAGCGGCGCCAACCCGGCGGCGCTGAAGAGCTCGCCGAGATCTGACGTGATCGTGCTCCATCCGCTTGCCCACAGGTGAGCCGCCACATCGGTGTGCTCGCCGGGGTAGGTAAGGCCGGCGACGTCCAGATCCAGTCCGAGCCGGCGCCACCGGTCGGTCATGCGCTGCGCCTGCTGCTGATCTTGGGCGGACCGGCCGCCCAGTTGCCCGTAGTCGGCGCCCAGTCGGCTGCCCGAATCGCTGAGCAGGATGATGTTGTCCAGCAACCGCACTTCGTCTTCCGGTGGCAGATAACCGATCAACAGTCCCTCGGCGAGCCACGCCGTCGGCTGCTCGGTGTCGAAACCCGCTGCCAACAGCGCTGCCGGCCAGTCGTCGCGCAGATCGATGCTCACCGGCCGGTGTTCGGCGCCGGCACTCGCGCCTCGTTTGAGCAGCGTCGACGTCTTGAACTCGATGACCCCGGGCTGGTCGATCTCGTACACCGTCGTGTGGGCCGGCCACGATAGCCGGAAGGGGCGGCAATCCAGGCCGGACGCCAGGATCACGAATTGTTGCACTCCCGCGCCGCCGGCCTCGATGAAGTAATCGTCGAAGAACTTGGCGCGGGCGGCGAACGTGTCGATCATCCGCGGGAAACCCAGCTCGCCGTCGGCGTCGATCCCATCGAGCTCACCCGCCGCGATCCGGGTGAACAGGTCGATGCCCACCGCGCGCACCAGGGGCTCGGCGAATGGATCGCTGACCACGGCTTTGGGGCGTCTGCCGGCGGCCGCCCGTGCGGCCGCGACCATGGTGGCGGTGGCCCCCACACTGGTGGCCAGATCCCAGCTGTCGTCGTCGGCACGTGCCATGGACCTACCGTAAGCCCGATGCCCGGCAGTCTGCAGAGTCGCTAACGTTCGGATATGGCACCCGAACCCGCAGTCACACTGGAAACGCTCGAGGACGACATCGCCTGCATCACCCTCAATCGCCCAAAGCTGTTGAACGCCATCGACGGATCGCTGATCAACGGCGTGGACGAGGCGCTGGATGTGCTGAGCCGAGGCGAATACCGGGTTGCTATCCTGACCGGGGCCGGGCGCGGATTCTGCGCCGGCGCCGATCTGAGCGGCACCGGTGTGGCCTGGACGGACGTCAAACCGGCGACTCCCGGGTTCAAGGTCACCTATGACGCGCAGGCGCGGCTGGCCGAACTGTTCGTCCGGATGTACGAGCTGCCCATCCCGGTGATTGCCGCGGTCAACGGCGTCGCCGTGGGGGGCGGGCTGGCGTTCGCGTTGCACGCCGATATTCGGATTGCTGCTGAGCAAGCCCGATTCGGGTCGGTGTTCATCAAAGCCGGCTTCTCGTCGATGGACATGGGCACCAGCTACCTACTGCCGAAAATCGTCGGCGCCGGGGTCGCCCGGGAACTGATGCTGACCGGTCGGATCATCGACGCCGACGAGGCCTACCGCATCAAATTGGTGCACGAGGTCGTCAAATCCGAGGACCTGATGACCACCGCGCTGGCGAAGGCGCGCGAGATTGCCGCCAACAACGCATTCGGTGTGTGGCAGACCAAGATCGGCCTCAATGCGGCGCTGGACGCGCCGAGTCTGCGACATGCCATTGAGATCGAGAACCGCACCCAGATCCTGACCGGCTTCACCAACAATCCCGCAGAGGCTGCCATGGCACACCGCGAAAAGCGAGCTCCGAGGTGGGATCCGCTGTGAGAATTACACTTTCGACATCACCTTGTCGGCGTAGCGCTCCAGGTTGCGGATCTTGATGTCCAGCGGCTCGGGGTCGGGCCCGTTGATGTAGGGCCAGCGAAAGCCGACGATGACATCGGTCACGCCCTTGTCCTCGAGGCGCTTGATGCCGTCGACGGTGTAGGCGTCCGCCGAGATGACGTGGATCTCAAACGGGCCCGTCGCGCCCTGCGCTGCGCGAAAGTGCTTGACCCGAGCGATGAGTCGGTCGACTTCGGCGGGGTCGCTGCCGCCGCCGTGCATCCAGCCGTCCAGGCGTGCCGCCCGTCGCAACGCCGCGTCGGCGTGCCCACCGACCAGGATCGGGATCGGCTCCGACGGCGCCGGACTCATCTTCGTCTTGGGTATGTCGTAGAACTCGCCATGAAACTCGAAGTAGTCGCCGCTGGTGAGTCCCCGCACGATCTCGATGCATTCGTCCATTCGCTTGCCGCGCCGGGCGAACGGCAGGCCCATCAACTCGTAGTCCTCGGGCCATGGGCTGGTGCCCACGCCCAGGCCCACCCGGTTACCGATCAGCGCGACCAGCGAGCCCGCCTGCTTGGCCGTCAGCGCCGGGTGCCGGACAGGGAGCTTCAACACAAAGAAGTTGAACCGCAGCGTTGTCGTCACCGCACCCAAAGCCGCTGTCAGAACGAATGTTTCGACCATCTCCTTTCCCTCGAGGAACTCTCGGTTGCCGTCCGGGGTGTAGGGGTATTTCGAGTCGGATTCGAAGGGGTAGGCAAGGCTGTCGGCGATGGTCATGCTGTGGTATCCGGCCGCCTCGGCGGCCTTGGCCAGCGGAATGTAGAAGGCCGGATTCGTCATCGACTCGGCGAAACTGAACCGCACGTCATGTCTGCTTTCGTCGAAGGGGCGGGTGCCTCGACAGTAGAACCGGGTCTTTAGAGCTGGTTCTCCGGACCGATGATCGCCCATACCGTCTTGCCCGACGAGGTCGCAGTGCTGCCCCAGGCCCGCGACAGCGCGTCTACGATGGCCAGCCCGGAGACATCGACGCCTTTGGGTGGCGCAGACAGCCGCACGGCGGGCGCGCCACTGGTGTCGGACACCGCGATGGTCGCGGTCTGGCCCTCACACTCGACCCGCATCACCGGGTCGCTGCCGGTGTGTTCGAGCACGTTCTCGATGAAGACGTTGACCACGACCAGTGCGACCGGAATCAGCCCCGGCTTGGACCAGGCGGTGAGCCACTCGCGGACCAGCTGACGCGATTCGCGCAGGCTGGTCAAGTTGGCGGGCAGCTTCGCCTGCGAGTGCTGCAACTTGCGACGGCCGAGCTTGGCGACGCCCTTCATCGCACCCTTCTCGTTCGGGTAGACAGGCATGAAGCGGGCAACCCCGGTGCGGGTGATGGCCTCGCGGGCCGCGCGATTGCCCGAGACGAGGACAATTGGCACATCCGGTCTGGTGTCCAACTGCCAGCGCGCGCTCACAAAAGCCGACCACGCCGCTTCCTGCGGAACCTGGAGTCCGCTGACGTCGACGACCACAGCGGTGGGCACATCGATCGTGGCCTTGGTGATGCTGTCGCGGAGTTCCGCGGAGTTGCCGGCGTCCAGCACGCCTTCAGCTGTCAGCACGACCACCGACTCCTCGGTTCGCGATCCGAGGGCCAGCGAGTTGGACGACTTCGCGACCGCGCTCACTGCGGCCACCCGATACCAATGCGCGGCAGACACGTGAATCGGCAGCCCAACTCGATCGTGCCGTGCGGTTCCATGTCCAGCTCCTCGAACTATCGCCCCGTCGCGTATTTCCGCCAAGAAGATCTATCTTCGGGCAAGCACACCGTTTTGTGAACGTGCAGCATCGCTGGCGCATCCAAGAAAAGGCCGAGCGGCCGCGAGGGGCCGCGCTTTGCCACGCCGAACATGCCGTTCTCGCCGTCCTGTCGCCTGCCAGCACGTACTACCGACACGCACTAATGAAGTGATTACCCATTCCGCGTGCGCGGTCAACCTCCAGGCGGGTAGGTATCCGGCCCGACGGGCAGACGCAGCGGCGCAGACGCGGAAATTCAGGCGGTCAGATGTTGCGGGCGTACGGCGGCACGCCGACTCCCGCCACCGAGTGCGTCCCCCACGGCGTCCGCTCGACGATGCGTGCCGACGCGCTGCGCTGCCCCACCGACAGCGTGCCGACCCGCGCCCGATCGAGCGAGTCATCGACGTCGAAAATGGTCCCCTGCCAGTGGTAATTGCCGTCCAGCGGGTCCAGGTGCCCGACCAGCCGGACGCGTACCGGTTGGCGGCAGCCGCCGATCTCCAGCGTCGCCTCGCCGTCGTAGGTGTCTTCGTAGTCCGGCGCGCTGGACGACAGATCGAACGCGGAGACAGGCGGCGGCGGTGAGACAGGCGCAAGCTGGGCGCGTTCGTTGTAGACCTGCTGGCTGCTGTGGCGCACCTCGATTCGGCGACTGCCGCTGCGTTGCATCTGCGCGACACACGCGGCGATGTAACGCGCCTGGGCGTTGATGTCGGGGCCGGCGAGGAAGAAAAAGTTGGGGAAACCGCGGACGGCCACGCCGAAGAACGGCTCCGTGCCGTCGGCCCAAGCCTGGCGCAGGGTCAGCCCACGAGCACCGGCCAGCGGCGGCTCACCGTCAATGGTGAGGCCCGTGCCGTAGATGATCGCGTCGACAGGATGCTCGGCGTCGTCCACGGTGCGGATACCTGTTGCGGTGATCGCCTGGATCGCCGGTCCCACCTGAGGTCCAGGGCGCGTGCGGCGGAGCAGCCGGCGCCGGGCGCGGGTGGGCCACAGTTCGATCTCGGTGATCACGCGGCGCGGCGCATGGGGAAAGACGGTGACCGACCGCGCTGATTCGAAGAGCCGGCCGAGGTGGTATCCCGCGAAGGAATCGGTGCCGACCAACCCTATGTGCTTACCGGCCGCGCGGAAGTTGGGGTCCCAGCGGGCGGCGGGCACCGATTCTCCGCGAAACTCGCTGCGCCCGGCCAGGTTCGGGATCCAGGGAGTGGCGGGCGGCAGGTGCGCCGCCACGACCACCCGAGCCCGGACCGCGCCGTCGCCGGTGCGCAGAGCCCAGCTGTCGGTGTCGTCGTCGAAGTGCGCGCGCTGCATTTCAGCGCACGTCTCGGTGTCACCGATGCCGGCCTTGTGCAGGGCGGCCTGCACGCTGCGTGCGCGGGTTCCCGCCCCGGCGATCACCACCGCATGCGGCGTTGTCACAGAAACCTGCTGCGTTTCCAGGCCCGGCGGCCGATCCTGCCCATCAGCCCCACCTCGGCCAAAAATGCTGCGAGGGGAGCGAATCCGGCAACTTGGATCTCCCGCCGGTGCTCGCTGGTGCGTGCGGCGCGGCGGGCCCGCATCGGGTCCAGTCCGGCCCGCGCGTACGGGACGGGGTTGCTGAACAGGTAGTTGAAGAAGTACCCACCGAGTCCGTTGATGTTGGCCATGAACCAACGATTGAACCGCGGCATTTCGGCAACCCGCTTGCGTGCGCCGTCCCGCGCGAACTGGATGTGGCGGGCTTCTTCGGTGACGTGAATTCGCATGAGCCGCTGGATGATCGGCTGCAGCTCCGGGTCGTCCAGCATCTGCCGCTGCAGAGAGTCGAAGATCTCCTCCCCGATCAGCGCGGCCACCCACAGCATCGAGCCGCGCTGGAAGGCCAGCGGCAGCGCATTGATGATGTAGCGGTGGAAACGCCGCGGCTGCACGGGTTTTGCGCCGATTCGTTCGATCGCCTTACCGAACATGACCATGTGCCGGGTTTCGTCGCCCAGCTCGGTCAGCTTGTAGTGCGTCGAGCGACTGGTGGGATCTTCGTGCAGGATGGTCCGCAGGAGCGACTGGTTGAGCATGTTCTCGAACCAGATGCCGGCCGAGAGGGTGTTGACCAGTTCCTGTCGCGACAGCTCGATCTGTTGCTCGCGGGTCATCTCGTCCCACAGCGGCGTGCCGTACAGAGACACCAGCTTGGCCGGCAGGAAGAACTTGTCCGGGTCCAGGGGCGCGTCCCAGTCGATATCGACAACCGGTTCATAGGATTTCTTGACCGAGCCCTTGAGCAGGCGCTCGGAGAATTCTTCACGACTGGGCCCACCCGGGCGCACCGCAGTGGTCATCGTTGACCGTCCCTTCGATCGCGTATCTCCGACGTTAGGCAGATCACACGCCTTAGTCAATACCCTTGGTACCGGGTACCTGCGGTCCCAGGTAGAAATCGCGCCTTCTGAATTAGCTTGGGCGACATGACCCGTCACATCCACGTCATCGGTGTCGGGGCGGGCGACCCCGACTATGTGACCGTCCAGGCGATCAACGCGCTCAACGACACACAGGTGTTCTTCGCCATGGACAAGGGTGAGGCGAAGAGCGACCTGGTCGCGTTTCGCCGGCAGATCTGCGCGCGGTTCATCCGTGAGCCGGGTTACCGATTCGTCGAACTGGCCGATCCGCAGCGCTCCGCCGGTGCCGACTACCGGGAGGCAGTCTCCGACTGGCACGCCGCGCGGGCCCGGATCTGGGCGGCATCCATCGCCACGGAGCTGGGGCCGGACGGCGTGGGCGCCTTCCTGGCGTGGGGCGACCCTGCCCTCTACGACAGCACCCTGCGCATCCTCGACGCGCTGGCCGCCGAGGTCGATTTCACCTATGACGTCATCCCCGGCATCACCGCGATCCAGGCATTAACCGCTCGCCACCGCATTCCGCTCAACGACATCGGCGCGCCGGTGCTGATCACCACCGGCCGCCAACTGCGCGCCGACGGACTCGCCGGCTCGGCCGTCGTGCTGCTCGACGGCGACTGCACGTTCCAGGCCTGTGCGCCCGACACGCGGATCTGGTGGGGCGCCTTTCTCGGTACACCTGACGAACTGCTGCTGGCAGGCACCGTCGGGACGGTCGGAGACCAGATCGAGGCGGTGCGTGGTCAGGCCCGCGCGCGGCACGGCTGGATCATGGACACTTACCTGCTGCGTCCGGGCGGGTGCTCGTAATGACGGCGTCCCGCGGCAGGGTTTGACGTCACGTTCGGCGAAGAACGCGCGCTCCGGTTACCGGATACCACGATACGATTCACTTCCACGTGCTAGACACGTGATTAGCACCGCGTCGTGCCGGTCGGGAAGAGGTTGTCGATGTCGTATGTGTTCGCCACCCCGGAGTGGGTTGCCGCGGCGGCCACGGATTTGGCGAGCATTGGTTCCTCGATCAACGCCGCCAGCTCGGCGGCGGCGATGCCCACCTCCGCTGTGATGGCGGCGGGTGCCGATGACGTTTCGGTCGTCATCGCGGCCCTGTTCGGAGCGCATGCGCAGGCCTACCAGCAATTGAGCGCGCAGGCAGCGCTGTTTCACCAGCAGTTCGTCCAGCTGATGACCGCGGGTGCCAGCCAGTACGCGACGGCCGAAGCAGCCAACGCGGTGCCGATGCAGCACAGCGCCACGCAGTCGAACGAACCGGGCATGATGGCCGGCGCGCAGCAGTTGAACGGCGGCGGCACCAACCGTGTCCACGCTGCGCTGGGGGCCGCCCGCAGCGGCGCGTCGGTGTTCGGTGCGCGTGCTGCCATGGCTCCCGCGCCCACCGGCGGATCTACCGGACTGTTCGGCACCGGCGGCGGCGGCGCCGTGGGTGCTCTCGGCAGCGGCGCGGAGGCCAGCGTCGCACCGGCCGCCGATGGCGCGGTCGGCGCCGGCAACACGGGAGCGTTCGCGCCCTTCCTCGGCGCGAACGCCGGCCTGGGCGCCGCCAGTGCTCCGTCTGCGGCTCAACCAGCCAAGAGCGGCAACGACGGGCACACCGCCAGCCCCGCGCAGGTCCAGCATGCCGAAGCCGGCGCCGCAGTCGGCGATGGTGACCGCAGCGGCTGGCTCTACGGTGACGGCGCACCCGTCGCCGCCCGCGCTCTCGAGCGTGCAGACACCTTCTTCGCCCCGGCCGGACGCGGCGTCGGGCCCGGCCTGTTCGGTCACGGCGGCGCCGGCGGTAGTGGCGTGCTGGGCGAGCCCGGCATCGCCGCACCAGCCTGACAGACCTTTCTCAGCCCGATTCGCCGGAAGCCCGGCTCCGGGCGCAGCCGTCGCGCTACGATCCGCTCTCACGGAAGTCGGCTCACGTTTCTAGTCGGGAAGAGGCTGGCGCATGTCCTTTGTGTACGCGTCGACGGAGTGGGTTGCTGCTGCGGCAACGGAATTGGCGAGCATCGGCTCGTCGATCGACGCCGCCAGTGCGGTGGCGGCAGCGCCGACCTCGGCGGTCCTGGCTGCCGGGGCCGACGACGTCTCGGCGGTGATCGCCGCCCTTTTCGGGGCGCACGCCCAGGCCTATCAGGCGCTCAGCGCACAGGCGGCGACGTTTCACCAGCAATTCGTCCAGTTGATGAGCGCGGGCGCCAACCAGTACGCCACGGCGGAAGCCCTCAACGCGCTGCCCATGCAAGCGATCGCGGCGGCCACCACCGACCCCTTCGTGGCATTGGCCGGACGTCCGCTGATCGGCAACGGCGCCGACGGCATCAACGGCACCGGCGCCGCCGGCGGTGACGGCGGATGGCTGTTCGGCAATGGCGGAAACGGCGGTGCGGGTGCCGGGGGCCAGAACGGCGGTGCCGGTGGCTCTGCGGGCTTGTTCGGCAACGGCGGCAACGGTGGTGCCGGGGGAGCTGGCTCCGACGCCGTCGGGGCTGCACCAGGACAGGCCGGTGGCAACGGCGGCGTCGGGGGGAATGGCGGTTGGCTGTACGGCCAGGGTGGACTGGGTGGCGCTGGGGGCAGTGGCGGCAACGCCAGCGGCGGGAATCCGTTCGGCGCGGGTTTCAACGCCGGCGCGGGTGGTAGCGGCGGCGCCGGGGGGGCCGGTGGATTGCTGTTCGGCCAGGGCGGAATTGGCGGTAGAGGCGGCGACGGCGGCAACGCCACGGGCGGGCTGGGTAGTGCCGTTTCTGGTACCGCCGGAGCGGCGGGCAACGGCGGCAACGGCGGTCACAGCGGCTGGATTTACGGCGACGGAGGTGCCGGTGGCGATTCCGGCAACGGCGGTTCGTTTGTGACCGACAGCGCCGTGGCGAATGGGGTGAGCGGCGGTAGCTTCGACGCAACGGGCGGAAACGGCGGCAACGCAGGGTTGTTCGGTAACGGCGGAGCCGGCGGCAATGGCGGGCTGGGCGGCGCGGGACAATCGGTCACCGTCGGTGCGTTCGGCATCGCCGGTCAGGGTGGCGGTGGTGGTTTCGGCGGCAATGGCGGTGCCGGTGGCTTCTTCGTCGGCAATGGCGGCCAGGGCGGTGTAGGCGGCCTGGGTGGCAACGGCGGAAACTCCGCGGCGGGGGTACTCAGCTTCAACGGTAGCGGCGGCTTCGGCGGCTTCGGCGGCCAAGGCGGACAAAGCGGGCTGATCGGCAGTGGCGGTGCCGGCGGTGCCGGTGGAGGCGGCGGGAACTCCGGCAGCGGCGGGAATAACTTCGGCGGAGCCGGTCCCGGTGTGTTGGGTGGCCGTGGGGGTGACGCCCAGCTGTGGGGCAACGGTGGGGCCGGCGGGAGCGGCGGGAACACCGGCGCCGTGGGGTCGGGTTCAGCAGCGCACGTGTTCCAGAGCGCTGTGGGCGGCAACGGCGGCAACGGCGGCTTTCTCTACGGCAACGGCGGCAACGGCGGCTTCGCCGGCACGGTCCCGGCCGGCTTCAACGCTCCCACGGGTAACGGGATCGGTGGCAACGGGGGCAATGCCGGGTTGGTCGGTAACGGCGGGAACGGTGGACCCGGGGCCGGCGCAACCCAGGGTGGTGTCGGCGGCACCGGAGGCGACGGCGGCACGCTCTTCGGTGAGCGCGGCGCCGACGGGCCGGCCGGCCCCTGACGGGCGTTCTCTTTTTCCCGAACGTCCCCTGTGGAGCGCCACTGTAGCGCTACGCTGCGCTTCCAGCGGATTTTTGGTGGCGTCTGATCGGGAAGAGGTTGCCGCATGTCCTTCGTATACGCATCGACAGAGTGGGTCTCGGCCGCAGCGACCGATCTGGCGAGCATCGGTTCCTCGATCAACGCGGCAAGTGCGGCGGCTGCAGCACCTACGTCGGCGGTGCTGGCGGCCGGGGCCGACGAAGTCTCGGCGGCCGTGGCGGCGATGTTCGGCTTGCATGCCCAGGCCTATCAGGTCCTCAGCACGCAGGCGGCGTCGTTTCACCAGCAGTTCGTGCAGGCGCTGAACGCGGGTGCCGGCGCGTACGCGAGCGCCGAGGCGGCCAACGCCGCTCCGATCCAGCAGGCGCTGAACCTGATCAATGCGCCCAGCCAGGCCGTGCTCGGGCGCCCGCTGATCGGTGACGGCGCCAACGGGATCGACGGAACCGGTGGCAACGGTGGAGCCGGCGGTCTGCTGTTCGGCAATGGCGGCCGGGGTGGTTCGGGCGCGGTCGGTCAGAACGGCGGCAGCGGCGGTGCCGCGGGGTTGATCGGCAACGGTGGGGCGGGCGGCGCGGGTGGGGCCGGTGCGCCCGGGACGCCTGCCTCGCTTGCCGGCGGCCCAGCCGGTAACGGTGGCGCCGGCGGGGCAGGGGGCTGGCTGTTCGGTGCCGGTGGCGCGGGTGGCGCCGGCGGACTCGGCGGGGCTGCCCTGAATACCGGCAGCGGTGTCGGGGCCAGCGGCGGCGCCGGCGGCTCGGGCGGCATGGGCGGTCACGGCGGGCTGCTCGGTGGTGCCGGCGGCGCCGGCGGTTCCGGCGGTGACGGCGGGACCGCCACCGGTCGGCTATTCAGTTCGACGAGCGTCGGCATCGGCGGTGCGGGAGGCAACGGCGGTCGCGGTGGCGACGCCGGCTTCTTCTACGGCGACGGCGGGGCCGGCGGCAACAGCGGCGCCGGGGGCGGCCCCCCGCCAGGGATTTTCGAGGTAGGTGCCGGCGGCGGTGCCGGCGGCCTGGCCGGTGCCGGCGGCAACGCCGGAATGCTGGGCAACGGCGGACACGGCGGCACGGGCGGGGCGGGCGGGAGCGGTGCCAACGCCGTTCGCTTCGGCGGTAACGGCGGCAATGGCGGCCTCGGTGGCGCCGGCGGAGTCGGTGGATGGTTGAACGGCGCCGGCGGCGCCGGCGGCGCTGGCGGCGACGGCGGGCGCGGCGGTGTAAGTCCTGTGGGCGGCAATGCAATCGGCGGTAACGGTGGAGCCGGGGGCGCCGGCGGCTCGGCGCAACTGTTCGGCAATGGCGGCGCCGGTGCCAGCGGCGGCAACAATCCGCAGAATCTGCCCGTCACCAGCAATAACGGCGGTGCGGGCGGTAACGGCGGCTTGTTCTTCGGCAACGGCGGGACCGGTGGCAACGGCGGTGGCGGCGGCAATTCGAGCAACGGCGGCGCCGGTGGCAACGCCATCCTGATCGGCAACGGTGGCAACGGCGGCGTCGGCATCGGTACCGGCAAGGGTGGGCCCGGGGGAACCGGGGGAAGCCTCTTCGGGCAACCGGGGGTGGCCGGACCTCCGTAGTTGGGGTCGATAGACACCCGATTGACGGGATCGGCACACTGATCAGGTGCCCGAACTCCCCGAGATCGAAGCGCTGGCCGACCATCTGCGCCGGCACGCCGTCGGCCTGACGGTCGGTCGCGTCGACGTCGCCGCGCTGAGCGTGCTCAAGACCTTCGATCCGCCCATCAACGCCCTACACGGCCAGACCGTCGTCGGGGCCGGCCGATGGGGCAAGTACCTGGGCCTACAGGCCGGCGACCGGTGGCTGATCACGCACCTGTCCCGCGCGGGCTGGTTGCGCTGGTCGGACAAGCTGGCGGCGGCGCCGCTGCGACCGGGCAAGGGGCCGATCGCGCTGCGGGTGCACCTGGGCACGCCCGGTGCGGCACCCGGCTTCGACCTCACCGAGGCCGGCACCCAGAAGCGGTTGGCGGTGTGGTTGGTCGGTGACCCGCAGCTGGTTCCGCAGATCGCTGCCCTGGGCCCGGATGCGTTGGAGCTCGGCCCCGAGGACCTGGCCCGGGTGCTGGCCGGCAATACCGGACGGATCAAGACCGTCATCACCGACCAGAAGGTGATCGCCGGCATCGGCAACGCCTATAGCGACGAAATCTTGCACGTCGCGCGCATCTCGCCGTTCGCCACCGCGGCGAATCTGTCGGCCGAACAGATCGCCACCCTGCACGACGCGATGATTTCCGTCCTCACCGACGCGGTGAGCCGGTCCGTCGGCCAGGGCGCCGCCACGCTCAAGGGCGAGAAGCGCTCTGGACTGCGAGTGCACGCCCGCACCGGGTTGCCCTGCCCGGTGTGTGGTGACACCGTGCGCGAAGTGTCCTTTGCGGACAAGTCTTTTCAGTACTGCCCGACGTGTCAGACCGGCGGCAAGGTGCTGGCCGACCGGCGCATGTCGCGGCTGCTCAAGTGATCGATATGCTGCCTGGGTGACCCGCCAGAAAATCCTCATCACCGGAGCCAGTTCCGGTCTGGGCGCCGGTATGGCCCGCGACTTCGCCGCCATGGGACGTGACCTGGCGTTGTGCGCCCGCCGCACCGAACGGCTGGAAGAATTGAAAGCCGAACTCTCCCAGCACTATCCATCGATCAACATCGCCGTGGCCGCATTGGACGTCAATGACCACGAGCAGGTGCCGAAAGTATTCGGAGAATTGAGCGATGAGTTGGGCGGCATCGACCGCGTCATCGTCAACGCCGGCATCGGCAAGGGCGCCCGGCTGGGTTCGGGCAAGTTGTGGGCTAACAAGGCGACCATCGAAACCAACCTCGTCTCGGCGCTGGTGCAGATCGAAACCGCGCTGGAGATGTTCCACAAATGCGGATCCGGCCACCTGGTGCTCATCTCCTCGGTGCTCGGCAATAAAGGTGTGCCCGGCGTCAAAGCCGCATATGCGGCAAGCAAGGCCGGCTTGAGCTCACTGGGCGAATCGCTGCGCGCCGAGTACGCCAAGGGTCCGATCAAGGTCTCGGTAATCGAGCCCGGCTACATCGAGTCGGAGATGACGGCCAAGTCCGGCACCACGATGTTGATGGTGGACAACGAGACCGGGGTGAAGGCACTCGTTGCGGCCATCGAGCGAGAACCGGGCCGGGCGGCCGTGCCGTGGTGGCCGTGGGCGCCGCTGGTTCAGCTGATGCGCGTGCTGCCGCCACCGCTGACCAAGCGCTTCGCTTAGCAAACCGGAGCGTCAAGACGCCGAGCGGTGGCCTGCTCATGCAATTGATGTTCACTCAATCGCAACCCGGTCCCGAATACATTTCTATGTGTTGGTTGCCGACCGCGGCAGCAATGATTCGATATCGCGCATTTTCGATACCAATGTCGGTGACAAAGTTACGCTTGACCGGCATTTGACCGCCCAAAGTTCAGCGTTATCAATTCAGTCCGCGCGGGCATCTCGGGTGCCGGTTGCACGGGAGAGGCACGCAAATTGTCATTTCTGATCACCAATCCGGAAGCGCTTTCCGCCGCGGCAAGCGGGCTGTCGAGTGCCGGCTCGTCGGTCTGGGCCGCCAGTGCTGCTGCGGCACCGCCGATTACGGCTGTAGCCGCCGCGGCCGGCGATGAAGTTTCGCAAGCGGTCGCTGCCCTTTTCTCCGGATTCGGCGAGGCCTATCAGGGAGTGAGTGCCCAGGCGGCCCTCTTCCATACGGAATTCGTCCGGACGCTGACCGCTGCCGCCGGCACTTATGCCGCCGCCGAGGCTGCCGGCACGGGTCCTTTGGAGAGCATTCTTGGCGTGGTGAACGCACCCGCTCTTGCCTTGTTGGGACGCCCCTTGATCGGCAATGGCGCCAACGGTGCTCCGGGGACCGGGGCTAACGGTGCGCCGGGAGGCTTGCTGATCGGCAATGGCGGGGCGGGCGGATCCGGCGCCTCCGGGAAGGCGGGTGGCAACGGCGGAGCCGCAGGGTGGTTCGGCACCGGCGGGGTCGGCGGTGCCGGTGGGTCAAACGGTGCCGGCGGGGCTGGCGGAGCCGGCGGTCAGCTATTTGGCAACGGTGGGGCCGGCGGCAACGGCGGGCAGGGCACCGCCCCGGGAATCGGCGGAACTGGCGGATCGGGAGGGCTGTTTGGTTCAGGAGGCGCCGGTGGCCGGGGAGGATTGAGCACCGGGGTGGATAGACCCGGCGGTGCCGGAGGGGCGGGCGGGGCTGGCGGCCCGCTGTTCGGTACGGGCGGCGACGGCGGAGTGGGTGGCACCAACGCGCTTGGTGACGGCGGGGTTGGTGGTGCCGGTGGCGCTGGCGGGTTCTTCATGGGCGACGGCGGCGACGGCGGCGACGGCGGCATCGGCATCGGCGGCCTGGGCGGTCCGGGTTATGGCGGTGCCGGTGGTGCCGGCGGCGCTGGTGGGTTGCTGGGCGGCCGTGGCGGGAACGGCGGGGCCGGGGGAGCGGCTGCGGGTCCAAGTACATCCGCGGTAAGCGGTGGTGCGGGCGGGGCCGGCGGCGTCGGTGGACTGTTCGGTGGCCACGGCGGCGATGGAGGCGTCGGTGGGGCGGTTTCCCGCTCCACCCTCGGGAGCAGCGGCGGTGTGGGCGGAATCGGCGGATCAGGCGGGATGCTCTTCGGTAATGGCGGTGCTGGGGGTGACGGCGGCTCGGTGATCGGTGCGGGCACCGGCCAAACGAGCTTCGGGGGAGCGGGCGGCGCTGGTGGCAACGCAGGCATGCTGTTCGGCAATGGCGGGGCCGGCGGTGATGGCGGCGACGTTGCTGTCTTCAGCCTGGTGGACGGCGGTGCCGGCGGTCGCGGTGGGAACGCCGGGCTGATCGGCAACGGCGGCGCTGGCGGAAACGGAGGGCGCGGGCAGGACGAGGGCGGTGCCGGTGGTAACGGCGGCAATGCGGTGTTCCTCGGTATCGGTGGCAACGGCGGCAATGGCGGACCAGGGTTGACCGATGGCAAGTATGGTGAGAGCGGCTCCGGCGGGTTGTTTGGCCTAAGTGGCGTGATTGGCCTGAGCTGACGTCGGAGCTAGTGGGCGCGAACTAGTTGGAGCGGCCTCTTTCGACGCGGTAGCGCCGCACCAGCGCATCGGTCGAACTGTCGGACTGCTTGTCCGGCGAGGCGTCACTGGTGATCACCGGAAGTAGGGCCTTGGCCTGCGTCTTGCCGAGTTCCACGCCCCACTGGTCGAAGGAGTCGATGCCCCACACCACTCCCTCGGTGAAGACCTGATGCTCGTAGAGTGCGATCAGTTGGCCGAGTACCGACGGTGTGAGCCGGTTGGCCAAAATCGAAGTGGACGGCCGGTTTCCGGGCATCACCTTGTGCGGCACCACCTCAGCCGGGGTGCCCTCGTCGGTGATCTCTTCGGCGGTCTTGCCGAATGCCAGCACCTGCGTCTGGGCGAAGAAGTTGCTCATCAGCAGGTCGTGCATGCTGCCGCTGCCCTCGGCGGTCGGGAGGTCGTCGAGCGGCTGGCTGAAGCCGATGAAGTCGGCGGGGATCAACCGGGTGCCCTGGTGCAACAACTGGTAGAACGCGTGCTGGCCGTTGGTTCCCGGCTCGCCCCAGTAGATTTCGCCGGTATCGGTGGTCACCGGCGTGCCGTCGGCACGTGTCGACTTGCCGTTGGACTCCATGGTCAGCTGTTGTAGATAGGCGGCGAACCGGGCCAGGTCGTCGGAGTACGGCAACACCGCGCGCGACTGCGCGCCGAAGAAGTTGGAGTACCACAGCCCGATCAGGCCAAGCAGCACAGGCGCATTCGACTCCAGCGGAGCGGTGCGGAAATGCTCGTCGACGAGGTGGAACCCGGACAGGAAGTCGGCGAACGCTTCTCGGCCGATCACCGCCATCACCGACAGCCCGATGGCCGAGTCCACCGAGTAGCGTCCGCCGACCCAGTCCCAGAAGCCGAACATGTTGGCGGTGTTGATACCGAACTCGTCGACCAGTCGCTTGTTGGTGGACACCGCGACGAAGTGCTTGGCCACCGCGGCGTCACCAAGTGCATCGGTGAGCCAGCGGCGTGCGGCCGTGGCGTTGGTGAGGGTCTCCAGCGTCGAGAACGTCTTCGACGCGACGACGAAAAGTGTTGTGGCGGGTTCCAAGTCGACCAGGGTCGCGACCAGGTCGGCCGGGTCGACGTTGGAGACGAAGCGCGCCGAGATGCCGGCGTCGGCGTAGTGGCGCAGCGCCTGGTACACCATCACCGGGCCGAGGTCCGAACCGCCTATCCCGATGTTGACGACGGTCTTGATCCGCTCCCCGGTGGCGCCCTTCCATTCACCGCTGCGCAACCGGTCGGTGAAGTCGCCCATGGCGTCCAGTACCTCATGCACGTCTCTGACGACGTTCTGGCCATCGACGATCAGGTCGGCGTCGCGGGGCAGTCGCAGCGCCGTATGCAGCACCGCACGATCCTCCGAGGTGTTGATGCGGGCGCCGGCGAACATCGCGTCGCGGCGCTCTTCCAGCTTCGCTGCGCGGGCCAGGTCGATCAGCAGCTGCACCGTTTCACGGGTGATGCGATGTTTGCTGTAGTCGATGTAGAGGTCCCCGACGCTCAGGGTGAGGTCGCGGCCGCGGTTCGGATCGTCGGCGAAGAATTGGCGAAGGTGGGTGGCTCCGATTTCATCGTGATGTGTGCGCAGGGCGTCCCACGCCGGGGTAGCGGTGATGTCGGGGATTGATTCGGAGGTCATTTTTCGACCCTAACGCCGCTCGCCCGGGCCGGTGGGTCCGCAAGCCGTGTCAGCACTCACCGGCACCGAAGTTCGGTGCGCCGTTGCCCGCTGCCGCGCTGCAATTGTTCAGGCCGGAGGGGACTCGCGATTGGGCTGCGCCCAGCACTTGCTGCAGGTCCGGCAGCATCGTCTGCAACTGCTGGCCCCAGTACGACCACGTGTGGGTGCCGTTGGCCGGGAAGTTGAAGACGGCGTTATGCCCGCCCTTGAGCTTGTACCGGGCCTCAAAGACCTTGTTGCTGATCCGAGTGGCGCTTTCCAGCAGGCTGGCGTCGAGCTTCGTATCCAGATCTGAGTCACCGCCGTTGCCGGTGTACACCCAGATGCGGGTGTTGTTGGCGACCAGCTTGGGCACGTTGACGGTCGGATCGTTGGCGGCCCACGCCGGGTCGCCGGGCGGACCCCACATGGCGTCCGAGCGAAACCCACCGGCGCCCAGTTGCGCCGCACCGACCAGCGAGGGCCAGTTTCCGGCGGACAAATTCAGGAAACCTGACATCGAGGCCGCGTAGATGAAGTTCTGCGGGTGATTGGCGGCCATGATCAGCGCAGCCGATCCGGACATCGAGGCACCCACTACGGCGTTGCCGGCGGCGCTGATCGCCTTGTTCGCGGCCAACCAGGCCGGCAACTCCTCGCTGAGGAAGGTCTCCCACTTGTAGGTCATTGTTCCGCTGTGGCCTACCGCCGGGCGGTACCAGTTGGAATAGAAGCTCGCCATACCGCCGGTCGGCATGACCACCGCCAGACCGGATTGGCCGAACCATTCGAAGACCGGGAGATGGATGTCCCAGCCGTTGAAATCGTCGCGGGCGAGCATCCCGTCGAGTAGGTATACCGCGCGGGTGCCCCCGCCCTGGAACTCCACTTTGACCTGACGATTCATCGCCGGCGAGGGGACCATCAGGTATTCGATCGGCGTGCCCTGGCGCGACCAGGCAGATGAGGTCGGCGAATTGTTGAACAGCCCGCCCGCCAGTGCGAGCAACGCTGCGGCTGATAGGTACGTCAGCCGGCGTAACGGCGAAACCCCTGGTGTAGATGCCGTAACCATTTCCGGCGAAATGTACCCCGGCAAAGCAGGAATTCGCCGAATGTAACGACGGTAGTAATCGTTTAGTGGCCGAGTCGTCCCCGGCCCAACCGCAAGAGCAGCATGGCCAGGTCTTTACCTTCGGGACCGAGTTCGCTGTAGCGTTCGATGACCTTCATTTCGCGGCTGTGCACCAGCCGGGTGCCGCCGGACGCCATCCGGACTCTGCCGATCGCCTGGGAGACTTCGGCGCGCCGTTTCACCGCGGCCAGGATCTCGGCGTCCAGCCGGTCGATTTCTTCCCGCAATTCGTCGATGCCGAGTTGATCGGCGCCGATGGTCTCTGTGTTCATGTCGGCAATCTCCGCGTTCTCGTGAGGTGGTGGTTCTGGTCTCATCCGGTTCGGGCCTCACACAAGAAACGAGCCCCGAATCCGAAGCGGACCACGGGGCTCTGCGAAAGCAGCTAGACCACGGGCACCGCTGGCCGGTACCCGTAGAAAAATCGGGGCTGCGTGTTGAGCACGCACCGAGTGTGCCACCAAGTGGTCTAGGTGTGCAAAAACCGGCTCCGGCACTGCTCCGGCGGCTCGTCCTTCGGTTGTTGCGCGGCAAGCGAACTGACGGCATTCGACAAGGGAACACAATTCGCGCAATTGTCCGATGCGGCCAACGACATCGTCGTAGGCTCTCTACTCGCGGTTGTGACGGTCGTTCGGATGGTCCTGAAGGGACGGTCGATGAATTTCTCGGTGTTGCCGCCAGAGGTGAACTCGCTGCTGATGTTCAGTGGCGCCGGGTCCCTGCCGATGCTGGAAGCGGCGCAGGCCTGGGACGCGTTGGCAGAAGAACTGGGTGCTGCGGCCTCCTCGTTCGGGTCCGTGACCGCCGGGCTGGTTGGCCAGGCCTGGCAGGGCCCGGCGTCGGCGGCGATGACGGCCGCCGCCCTGCCGTATGCGGACTGGCTCACCGCGGCGGCGGCGCAGGCTGCGGACGCCGCCGGGCACGCCCGAACGGTGACCGCGGTGTTCGAGGCCGCGCAGTCGGCCATGATCCAGCCAATCGCCGTCGCCGCCAACCGTTCTCAGATCGTGCAGCTGGTGCTGTCGAACCTGTTCGGACAGAACGCCGGGGCAATCGCGGCCACCGAAGCGGTGTACGAGGAGATGTGGGCCCAGGATGTGGCGGCAATGTTCGGTTACTTCAGCGGGGCGTCGGCCATCGCCGAGGCGCTGCCTCCCTGGGAACAGTTACTTCCGCAACTGTTCTCCGCCGTGGGCAACGTCGGCGCCGCAAATCTGGGTCTGGGCAACATCGGTACCTTCAACCTCGGCAGCGGCAACACCGGCGGCCTCAACTTCGGTAACGGGAACAGGGGCAACCTCAATTTCGGAGACGGGAACCTCAACGGGATCCTCAACATCGGCGGGGGCAACACCGGTTCTTTCAACCTCGGCGGCGGCAACACCGGCAGCCGAAACCTGGGCGGCGGCAATCGAGGCAACGGGAACATCGGCTTCGGCAATTCCCAGAGCACCGGTGGCGGAAATATCGGGAGTGGCAACAGCGGCAGCGGCAACTGGGGGAACGGAAATACCGGCAACCTCAACATCGGCAGCGGCAACTTCGGCAACTCCAACATCGGCTTCGGAAACAGCGGCCCAGGAGCCGTGCCCACGGCCGGGAACTCCAACCTGGGCTTCGGCAACACCGGCAACTCCAACATCGGCATCGGCAACTTCGGCAACTTCAATATCGGCCTGGGCAACAGCGGCGAGTTCAACATCGGGTTCGGCAACTCCGGCAAGAACAACTTCGGCATCGGTCTCACCGGAGAGAATCAGGTCGGGATCAACTTCAACGGGTTGAACTCCGGTAGCGGGAACATCGGCCTCTTCAATTCCGGCAACAACAACGTCGGCTTCTTCAACTCCGGACACGGCAACTGGGGTATCGGCAACTCCGGTGACTTCAACACCGGACTAGCCAACTCCGGCGATATCAACACCGGCATCATGAACTCCGGCCACCACAACACGGGTTGGGTCAACACCACCAATACCAACGTCGGCTTCGGGAACTCCGGCCACGGCAACGTCGGGTTCTGGAACGCGGGTAGCAACAACGTCGGTGCGGGCAACGGTGGCGGTTTCGCGGTGGGTGCGTTCAACTCGGGTTCGAGCGGCACCGTCGGCTTCCTCAACTCCGGCTCCAGCAGCGTGGGCTTCTTCAATTCCGGCTCGGGCAATACCGGCTTCGGAAACTCAGGCAACACCAACACCGGTTACTGGAATTCGGGCAGCATCAACACCGGCGCCGGCAATGCGGGCGCTGCCAATACCGGCTTCGGCAGCGCGACCAACACCGGCGCCGTCAGCTCCGGTTTCGGCAACACCGGCACCGGCACGTCGGGCTTCAACAACAACGGGAACGGCACCTCGGGTTTCCAGAACACCGGCAATTCGAGCGAAGGCTACGGGAACGTCGGCAATTTCCAGACCGGCTTCCAGAACACGAGCAGCCGCAACACCGGCTTCTTCAATTCGGGTTTCAACGCGGTGGGCTTCTCCAACACCGCCAGCTTCGCCATCGGCTACGCCAACGGCGGCGTCACCGGGAATGTCGGCTTCATGAATGTCGGCACCGACAACTCGGGCTTCGGTCACTCCGGGACGCTCAACTCCGGCTGGGGCAGCTCGGGTAGCAGGAGTTCGGGCAGCAATCATGCGGGCGTGAACCAGTCGGGTTTCGAGTTCTAGTTGCCGCCCGGCCGGCGGCGGTCTGTCGGCAGACGGCGGTAAGTTTGGACCGACATGAGTGTGCACCTGACCCAAGCCAAGTACCCCCGTCCCAGCGCGGTCGACGAACTGCTGGACGGGCTCAACCCGCAACAGCGCCAGGCGGTGGTACACGAAGGCTCGCCGCTGCTGATCGTCGCCGGCGCCGGGTCGGGCAAGACAGCGGTGTTGACCCGCCGCATCGCCTACCTGATCGCCGAGCGCGGCGTCGGGGTCGGCCAGATCCTCGCCATCACCTTCACCAACAAGGCCGCCGCCGAGATGCGCGAGCGGGTGGTGAATCTGGTGGGCGACCGGGCCCGGTACATGTGGGTGTCCACCTTCCACTCGTCCTGCGTGCGGATCCTGCGCAACCAGGCTTCGCTGATCGAGGGACTCAACTCGAACTTCTCCATCTACGACGCCGACGATTCCCGCCGGCTACTGCAGATGATCGGCCGCGACATGGGCCTGGACATCAAGCGGTACTCGCCGCGACTGCTGGCCAACGCCATCTCAAACCTGAAGAACGAATTGATCGACCCCCATCAGGCGGTGTCCAATCTCACCGACGAATCCGACGACCTCGCCCGTACCGTCGCATCCGTCTTCGGCGAATACCAGCGGCGCCTGCGGGCGGCCAACGCGCTGGACTTCGACGACCTGATCGGTGAGACCGTCGCAGTGCTGCAGACCTTCCCCGATATCGCCCAGTACTACCGGCGGCGGTTCCGTCATGTGCTGGTCGACGAGTACCAGGACACCAACCACGCTCAGTACATGCTGGTGCGGGAACTGGTCGGCCCTGCCGAGCAGGACGTGCCGCCCGCGGAGTTGTGCGTGGTCGGCGACGCCGATCAGTCGATCTACGCTTTTCGCGGCGCCACCATCCGCAACATCGAGGACTTCGAGCGCGACTACCCGGATGCCACGACGATTCTGTTGGAACAGAACTACCGCTCGACACAGAACATCCTCTCGGCGGCCAACTCGGTGATCGCCCGCAACGCCGGGCGCCGGGAGAAGCGGTTGTGGACCGATGCCGGCGAAGGCGAGCTGATCGTTGGCTACGTCGCTGACAACGAGCACGACGAGGCCAGGTTCGTGGCCGAGGAGATCGACGCACTGGCAGACCGGGGCGACATCACCTACAACGATGTCGCCGTCTTCTACCGCACCAACAACTCGTCGCGTTCGCTCGAAGAGGTTTTCATCCGCGCCGGCATCCCGTACAAAGTCGTTGGGGGCGTGCGCTTCTACGAGCGCAAGGAGATCCGCGACATCGTCGCGTATCTGCGGGTGCTGGACAACCCCGGTGACGCGGTGAGCATGCGGCGCATCCTGAACACCCCGCGCCGCGGCATCGGCGATCGTGCCGAGGCCTGTGTGGCCGTGTATGCCGAGAACACCGGCGCCAGCTTCGCGGATGCTCTGCAGGCAGCGGCCGCGGGCAAGGTGCCGATGCTCAACACCCGTGCGGAGAAGTGCATTGCGGGCTTCGTGGAGCTGCTCGACGAACTGCGTGGGCACCTCGACGACGACCTCGGCGAACTGGTCGAGGCGGTATTGGAGCGCACCGGATATCGCCGCGAGCTGGAGTCTTCGAACGACCCCCAGGAACTGGCGCGGCTGGACAACCTCAACGAATTGGTATCCGTCGCACACGAATTCAGCACCGACCAGGCGAACGCTGCCGCCCTGGCGGCAGATACGCCAGAGGACGAAGACGTCCCCGACACCGGTGTCCTGGCGGCTTTTCTGGAGCGCGTCTCGCTCGTCGCCGACTCCGACGAGATCCCGGAGGACGGTGCCGGGCTGGTCACGTTGATGACGTTGCACACCGCCAAGGGACTGGAGTTCCCGGTGGTGTTCGTGACCGGCTGGGAGGACGGCATGTTCCCGCACATGCGGGCGCTGGACGATCCCACCGAGCTCTCCGAGGAACGGCGTCTGGCATACGTCGGCATCACCCGGGCCCGGCAACGGCTCTACCTCAGCCGGGCGATCGTCCGTTCGTCGTGGGGCCAGCCGATGCTGAACCCGGAATCGCGTTTCCTGCGCGAGATTCCGCAGCAGCTCATCGACTGGCGTCGCCTCGCTCCCAAGCCGTCGTTCAGCGCGCCGGTGAGCGGCGCCGGGCGGTTCGGCACTCCGCGGTCGGCGCCGACGCGTTCCGGGTCGATCAAACGCCCGCTGGTGGTGTTGGAACCCGGTGATCGGGTCACGCACGACAAGTACGGTCTCGGCCGGGTCGAGGAAGTGTCCGGTGTCGGGGAATCGGCGATGTCGCTGATCGATTTCGGCAGTGCCGGCCGGGTCAAGCTGATGCACAACCACGCGCCGATCAGCAAGCTCTGAGATCCCGTCGCCGAACGTGCAATCAGGGCGAGAAAATCGTGAAAATGCCGCCCCCAGTTCACGTTCGGCGAAGTGGGGCGATCGTTATTCGGCCCAGCGTCTGGTATCGGGGAGCATCGCCAGCAGTACGCTGGCGATTGGCAGCAGTGGCAGCGTGTGCACCACCCACCCGACCCGCGCACCGGCGATGAACACCCCGAGGTAGGTCAGCAGCGCGACCACCGAGCCGGCCATGATCAGGTAGCGCCCGACGGGACGGTGCAGCAGCAGCATGATCACGCCCGAGACCGTGGTGACCGCGAAGACGAGTGCGAGGAATCCGACCGCAATGCAAAACAGCCGGTCGGTCTGCCACCAGCCGGCGATGAGGTCCGTGGCCACCACCGACGTGGCCCAGCCGCTGACGATGCTCACCGCGCTGGCCGCCACCGCCGTCCGGGGACTGCGCTCGGGTCCGAGCGCTACGGGAAGCGGCGGTATGCCGCCGCCCGCCGCCAAAGGTGTTGAGGCGCGCGGAATCTGGGTGGTCGGCTGAGACGCGATCGGGGGCAGCGGGGCGGTCGGGGCACGCCGGATGATCCGGGTCCGCGGTTCTTCGGGTGCTTCGGGGGGCTCGGGCGGGTTCTCGCGCGCAGGAGGGTCGTTGGGCGCGGTCACCGGTCAGCCGGCGTAGTTGCCGACGTACAGTCCTCGCTTGGCCAGCCAGGGCACCGGGTCGATCCGCTCGCTGCCGCCCAGCAGTACCTCGAAGTGCAGGTGCGGGCCGGTGGAATTGCCCCGGTTGCCCATGGTGGCGATCTGGTCGCCGGCCATCACCCGGTCACCGACGCTGACCAGCGTGGTGTTCACGTGTCCGTACAACGTGACAGTGCCATCGGCGTGCAGCAGCTTGACCCAAGCTCCGTAGCCGGCAGTGGGGCCGGCGTCGATGACGACACCGTCCGACACCGCGTAAATCGGAGTGCCGATCGCATTGGCCAGGTCGATGCCGGCGTGCAGCACACCCCAGCGGTAGCCGAAGTTCGACGTGAAGATGCCCCTGGTCGGCATGACGTACAGGGGCTGCTGCAGGCGCGCCTCGCGCTGTGCGCGCTCCTGAGCGAAGGCCACGCCGCGGGCCAGCTCTTCGTTGTGTACCGCGACGTTGGCCGGCTGGGCCGCGATGACCTGGACGCCGCGCGCGGTGCTCGACCCGGACACCCCGGAGCCACCGGAGAGCGTCGAGGCGTTGGCCGTCAGCACCGTTTCGATCTTGGTGTTGTCGGACTGGTTGACTGCGGTGTGCGTCGCCGCTGCTGCCGCGCCGGCCGCCATCGCCCCGATGAGCAGACGCCCCTTGGCGGCACTGGTCGGCTGCTTGCGGTGGCTGCCGCCGCGACGCGGGACCGGTGTGACGTCTGCGGTGTGTGTGCGGACGCGATCGACGGTGCACCGGGGGATTACCTCGGTGACCGGAGCGGCCAGCCACAGCGGAGTCAGCTCGTCCGTGTCGTTCAGGTCATCTAGCTCGGGGGCGGCCAGGAGTTCGTGCTCGCCATCGAATGCGGCCTCGCCGAAGTCGAGATCGTCGAGGTCGGCCAGTTCCAGGTCATCGAGTTCGTCGAATCCGTCGAGCGGAATGATCTCGGTGACTTCGTTGCGGTGGTGACGCAGCCAGCGGTCCCGGGGTGCGCGAGGCGTGACTGCGGCGGCAGATCGGGTGAAAAGGTGCTGGGACAACCTGAAATGTCCTCGGATCGTGACCATAACGTTATCTGGACCTTGAGAAGGTATCCGCAAAGGTATGCGGCTGGCAACCTCAGTATCAAATCCGGCCGATTTTGTGACTTGAGTCACGTTTGGAAGCTCCGATCGATACATGACGTGCGCCACAGCGGTGGGATGCGGCGGCAGGTCTGATTTTCGGGGTCGATACAGTTCCTCCGTGCGAGTTGCCTAGTACCTGGCACCGCCACCCTAGTTGGCCTAGCAAGTAAGCCGAGCAAAGGCAGTGACGCCCCATGGATCTGTTCGAGTACCAAGCTAAGGAACTGTTCGCCAAGCACGGCGTTCCCGGCACGCAGGGCCGGGTGACCGACACCGCTGAAGGCGCCAAGGCCATCGCGGAGGAGATCGGTGCGCCCGTGATGGTCAAAGCCCAGGTCAAGACCGGCGGCCGGGGCAAGGCGGGTGGCGTGAAATACGCCGCGAACGCCGACGAAGCCTACGAGCATGCCAAGAACATCTTGGGCCTGGACATCAAGGGCCACATCGTGAAGAAGTTGCTCGTCGCCGAGGCCAGCGACATCGCCGAGGAGTACTACCTCTCGTTCCTGCTCGACCGCGCCAACCGCACCTACCTGGCGATGTGCTCGGTGGAGGGCGGCATGGAGATCGAAGAGGTCGCCGCCACCAAACCCGACCGGCTGGCCAAGGTGCCGGTGAACGCCGTCACGGGCGTCGACCTGGCCTTCGCGCGGTCCATCGCCGAGCAGGGCCACCTGCCCGCGGAGGTGCTCGACGCCGCGGCCGTCACAATCGAGAAGCTCTGGGGCGTGTTCGTCAGCGAGGACGCCACCCTGGTGGAGGTCAACCCGCTGGTCCGCACGCCGGACGACCGGATCCTGGCGCTGGACGGCAAGGTGACCCTGGATGCCAATGCCGACTTCCGCCAACCCGGACACGCCGAGTTCGAGGACCGTGCGTCGACTGACCCGCTGGAACTGAAGGCCAAGGAACACGATCTCAACTACGTGAAACTGAGCGGCGAGGTCGGCATCATCGGCAACGGCGCGGGCCTGGTGATGTCGACGCTGGACGTGGTCGCCTACGCCGGTGAGAAGCACGGCGGGGTGAAGCCGGCCAACTTCCTGGACATCGGCGGTGGCGCGTCGGCCGAGGTGATGGCGGCCGGCCTGGACGTGATCCTGGGCGACCCGGAAGTCAAGAGTGTCTTCGTCAATGTTTTCGGAGGCATCACGTCGTGTGACGCGGTGGCCACCGGGATCGTCAAAGCCCTGGAGATCCTGGGCGATGAGGCCAACAAGCCGCTGGTGGTCCGATTGGACGGCAACAACGTCGAAGAGGGCCGGCGCATCCTGGCTGACGCCAACCACCCGCTGGTGATCCAGGCCGACACCATGGACGCCGGTGCCGACAAAGCCGCCGAGCTGGCGAGCGCCTGAGAGGACCACGGAAATGGCTATCTTTCTGAACAAGGACAACAAGGTCATCGTCCAGGGCATTACCGGGGGTGAGGCCACCACGCACACCGCGCGGATGCTCAAGGCCGGCACCCAGATCGTCGGCGGCGTCAACGCCCGCAAGGCCGGCACCACGGTCTCGCACAAGGATGCCCATGACAACGACATCGAGCTGCCGGTGTTCGGCACCGTCGTCGAGGCCATCGAGAAGACCGGCGCCGACGTGTCGATCATCTTCGTGCCGCCGAAATTCACCAAGGACGCGATGATCGAGGCCATCGACACCGAGATCCCGCTGCTGGTGGTCATTACCGAGGGAGTCCCGGTGCAGGACACCGCCTACGCCTGGGCCTATAACGTCCAGAAGGGTCAGAAAACTCGCATCATCGGCCCCAACTGCCCGGGCATCATCAGCCCCGGTCAGTCGCTGGTGGGCATTACCCCGGCCAACATCAGCGGTCCCGGTCCGGTCGGGCTGGTATCGAAGTCGGGCACCTTGACCTACCAGATGATGTTCGAGCTGCGCGATTTCGGATTCACCACGTCGATCGGCATCGGCGGCGACCCGGTGATCGGCACCACCCACATCGACGCCATCGAGGCGTTCGAGAAGGACCCCGACACCAAGCTCATCGTGATGATCGGCGAGATCGGTGGTGACGCCGAGGAGCGGGCGGCCGACTTCATCAAGGCCAACGTGACCAAGCCGGTCGTCGGGTACGTCGCGGGCTTCACCGCGCCGGAAGGCAAGACGATGGGGCACGCGGGCGCGATCGTGTCCGGCTCGTCGGGCACCGCCGCCGCCAAGAAGGAGGCGCTGGAGGCCGCCGGCGTGCGGGTGGGCAAGACGCCGTCCGAGACCGCGGCGCTGGCCCGGGAGATTCTGAAAACCCTCTAGCGCGAGCACCCTCTAACGCGAGCAGACCTCGGGCATGCACCGTCGGCGGTGATGGCGGCCCGCGAGGCGCTCGCCGTGGCCGGCATCGGTGTCGAGGAGGTCGCCACATTCGATCTGTACAGCTGCTTCCCGCTGCCGGTGTTCAACATCTGCGAAGGGCTGTCCATCGCGCCCGACGATCCGCGCGGCCTGACGCTCCGGCGGATGGCCGAGCTGTTCGCGCCGTTCAGCAAGGTCGCGGCGAGCAACCCCTACTCCGCCGCGCCGGTGGAGCGCACGGTCGACGAACTGGTCACCGTCATCGAGAGCAGTGACCGGCGGGTTGCCGTTCTCAGGTGGCGCCGGCAACAACTACTCGATGCACGGAGTCGCCGAGACTGTGGCCCGAATGCGAAGGGCCCCTGGGCAATTCGGGTTTGTCGGCGCCAACGGCGGGATTCAGAGCAAGTTCTCGGTCGGCGTCTATTCGACCGCGCCGGCGCAGTGGAAGCCGGATCGCAGCGCTGTATTGCAGGCACAGGTCCACGGCGGGCCGACGGTGCCGGTCACCGAGAACGCCGACGGCCCCGCCGCCATCGAGACCTACACGGTGCGACGCGAGGCACTTGTTCCCGGAAGCCGACCTACGGGCGCATCATCGGCCGGCTCGCCGCCGACGACAGCCGCTTCCTGGCCACGACCGAGGACGACGCTCTGGTGTCCCTGCTGGTTGACGGGGACCCGCTCGGCCGGCGGGTGCAGGTGCGCTCATTCGATGACGGCAACCGCTGCACACCGGCCTGACCCCGAACGGCATTCGCGACACTGCGACCCGGTACACGACACGCCGGGGACCGGGGTTTCAACTTCGTCGCAGGCGACCCCCGCAGGACTACCCGCAACCGCTGGGTGCCTCTAGGCGAAAGCGGCCAGCTTGCCCGCCAGCCGCTCCACGTAGGCGGCCACCTTGTCTTCATCGCTGTCGGGCATGCCGAACAGCACTTCGGTCACGCCGAGTTCAGCCCAGCGCGCCAACTTCGCGGCATCGGGCTTGAAGTCCAGGGCGACGATCTGCGGGGCGCCGCCTCGCCCGGCCGCAGCCCACGTGTCCTGCAACAACTTCACCGGTTCGTCGATGTCGAAGTCACGGGGAGTGGTGATCCAGCCGTCGGCGCTGCGAGCGATCCACTTGAAGTTCTTCTCGTTACCCGCGGCACCCACCAGCACCGGAATATGGGCCTGAACCGGCTTGGGCCAGGCCCAGCTCGGACCGAACTTCACAAACTCGCCGTCGTATTCGGCTTCCTCCTGCGTCCACAGCACCCGCATCGCCTCGAGGTACTCGCGCAGCATGGTGCGCCTGCGGCCGGGTGGCACGTTGTGGTCGGCGAGCTCGTCGGTGTTCCAGCCGAACCCGACGCCGAGGCTGACCCGCCCGCCGGACAGATGGTCCAGCGTGGCGATGCTTTTTGCCAACGTAATCGGGTCGTGTTCGACCGGCAGCGCCACCGCCGTCGACAGCCGGACCCGCGACGTCACCGCACACGCCGCGCCCAGGCTCACCCAGGGGTCAAGGGTGCGCATGTACCGGTCGTCGGGCAGCGAGGCATCCCCTGTGGTGGGGTGGGCCGCTTCCCTTCTGATCGGAATATGGGTGTGTTCGGGCACGTAGAACGTGTGAAATCCGTGTGCGTCCGCAAGTTTCGCCGCCGCCGCCGGGGATATGCCGCGATCGCTGGTGAAAAGAACGAGCCCGTAGTCCATGCCCCAATTTAGAACGTGTTCTACTTTTGGCCGCAGGCGACCCCCGCGACGGGCGGTCGCGGCGACGGGCAGTTGTTCCCGAAGGTGCGCTAGCGTGGTTGATCGAATGCGTCGCGGGCAGCACGGCGTCGCACCGCAGCAGCGGGGCCGCGACGGCACCGGAAGCAATAGGAGGACTCATGACCTACCCGCCCGGTAGTCCCGGATATCCATCCGCGCAGCAGCCGTCCGGCTCCTATGGCGCGGCCGCGCCGGCAGCGGCCCAGTCCGAGCCTGGCGAGAGCAAGCTGGGGCTTTACCTTGCCGTCGCGGTATCGGCGCTGGGCCTGTTGGCGTACTTCTTCAGCTTCGGCCCGATGTTCACCTACAGCGCCGACCCAGGCGGCGGGTCAGGCGTCGAAGCTTCGACAGACACTCATCTAGCCATTACCGCCGCACTCCTCGCCGCGCTGCTGGCCGGTGTCGGCCTGCTGCCCAACGCGAAGAGCCGTGCGACGGTCATCGCGGTGCTCTCGGTTCTGGGAGTACTGCTGATCATCTCCGCGACCTTCAACAAGCCGGGCGCGTACTCGACCGGCTGGGCGCTGTGGATCGTGCTGGTCTGCATTGTGTTCGAGGCGGTGGCCGCGGTCGGCGCGTTGCTGCTCGACGCCGGCGTGATCACCGCGCCGACACCGCGTCCCAAGTACGACCCGTTCGGCGGCTACGGTCAGTACGGACAGTACGGCCAGTACGGGGGCCAGCCGGGCGGGTACTACGGTCAGCCGGGTGCACAGCAGCCCGCGCAGAACCCGGCCCAATCGTCCGGTTACGGCTCGCAGTACGGCGGCGGCTACTCGGGGTCGAACCCGAACCCGCAGTCCGGCGGATTCGCGGCACAACCCACTCAGCAGGTGCCTCAGCAGCAGCAGGGGCCTGCCCACACCCCGCCGACCGGCTTCCCGAGCTTCAGCCCGCCACCGCCGGTCAGTGCCGGCACGGGATCGCAGGGCGGTTCGGCCCCGGTCAGTTACGGCAACGCTCCCGGCGGCCAGCAGTCGTCCTACGGTCAGGGTCAGCAGTCCGCACCGGGTTCGGCACCGGTCTAACCGTGCGCTCTCGCGCTTAGTCAGGTTCGCGCGCGAAGAGTGACAAGAGTGTCGGCAAGAAACCAGGACAGCCGGGCAACGGGCGCCCGCCAGGCGCGCGACCTGGTCAGGGTCGCTTTCGCCCCCGCCGTGGTGGCGCTGGTGGTGATCGCGGCGGTCACGCTGTTGCAGTTGCTGATCGCCAACAGCGACATGACCGGTGCGTTGGGCGCCATTGCCAGCATCTGGCTGGGCGTGCATCAAGTGCCGATCTCGATCGGCGGCCGAGAACTGGGCGTCATGCCGTTGTTGCCGGTCTTGATGATGGTGTGGGGCACCGCACGCACGACCGCGCGCGCCACGTCGGCCTATTCGTCGTGGCTGGTGATCCGCTGGGTATTCGCCTCGGCGCTGGGCGGCCCCCTGCTGATCGCCGCCATTGCGCTGGCAGTCATTCACGACGCGTCGTCGGTGCTGACCGAGCTACAGACGCCCAGCGCGCTGCGCGCGTTCACCAGCGTTCTGGTGGTACACGCGATCGGCGCCGCGATCGGGGTGTGGTCGCGGGTGGGTCGACGCGCCCTGGCCGCTTCGCCGGTACCCGACTGGCTGGGCGATTCGCTGCGCGCGGCGGCTGCCGGGGTGTTGGCGCTGCTGGGACTTTCCGGGATCGTGACGGCGGGGTCGCTGGTGGTGCACTGGGCGACCATGCAGGACCTCTACGGCATCACCGATTCCATCTGGGGACAGTTCAACCTCACCGCGCTGTCGGTCTTGTACGCGCCTAACGTCATGGTGGGTGCCGCGGCCGTCGCGGTCGGGTCCAGCGCGCACATCGGATTCGCGACGTTCAGTTCATTCACCGTGTTCGGCGGTGACGTGCCGGCGTTGCCGATCCTGGCTGCGGCGCCCACACCGCCGCTCGGGGCGATCTGGGTTGCGCTGCTGATCATCGGTGCGGCATCCGGTGTGGCGGTAGGGCAGCAGTGTGCCCGCCGCGCGCTTCCGTTGCTCCCCGCGATGGCCAAGTTGCTGGTCGCGGCGGTGGTCGCCGCGGCGACGATGACACTGCTGGGCTACGGCGGGGGCGGCAGGCTGGGAAACTTCGGCGACGTCGGGATCGACCACGGAGCCATGTTCCTCGGCGTGCTGTTCTGGTTCACCCTCGTGGGTGCGGTCACCGTGGTGATGGCCGGGGGTGTTCGGCGCCGGCCGCGGCGGCCACGGGTGAAACCGGTTGCCGCGCCGGAGCCGGTCGAACACGAAGAGCCGCTGCCGGACGTCTACGACGACGACGACGACGAACAGGGCGCCGTCGAGGAAGAACCCGCGATGCCCGACGAGCAGGCTGTCGATCCGCGCCACGTACCCGAAGAGGACTAGTTCGTCCCCCGTGCGCCTCGAGTCTGCGGAGGTGGCGTCGAGTTTGCGGTGAGGGCTGCGACCAGCGCGGCGGACCAGCCATGGGCGCACTCTCGATGCACGGGACGGCTAGGCTCTCCGTGTGCTGGCTCCGCTCCGTGTACCCCCGAGTGCACCGGCGCGGCTGGTGGTGCTGGCATCGGGCACCGGATCGCTGCTGAACTCGCTGCTGGACGCCGCCCAAGGCGACTACCCGGCACGGGTCGTCGCTGTCGGGGTCGACCGTGACTGCCGGGCTACCGAGATCGCCGCCAATGCCGGCATTCCCGCCTTCGCCGTCCGCGTCAACGCGCATCCGACCCGCGACGACTGGGACACCGCCATCACCGCGGCCACCGCTGCCCACGAGCCGGACCTGGTGGTGTCTGCAGGCTTCATGAGGATCCTTGGGCCGCAATTCCTTTCGCGGTTCAACGGCCGCATCCTGAACACCCACCCGGCGTTGCTGCCCGCGTTTCCCGGCGCGCACGGCGTCCGCGACGCGCTGGCCTACGGTGTGAAAGTCACCGGCTGTACGGTCCACCTGGTGGATGCCGGCGTGGACACGGGCCCGATACTGGCGCAGCAGCCCGTCGAGGTGCGCGACGGCGACAACGAAGAGACCCTGCATGAACGCATCAAGGTCGTGGAGCGCCAACTACTGGTAAACGTGGTGGCCGCGATCGCGACCCGCGGCGTGACGGTTACAGAGCGAAAGGCGACCCTGGGATGAACATCGACAAAAAGCCGATCCGTCGCGCCTTGATCAGCGTGTACGACAAGACCGGGCTGATCGAACTCGCCCAGGGTCTCACCGCGGCCGGCGTCGAGATCGTCTCGACCGGATCGACCGCGAAGACCATTGCGGACAAAGCGATCCCGGTGACCAGAGTCGAGGAACTGACCGGGTTCCCGGAGGTGCTCGACGGGCGCGTCAAGACCCTGCACCCCAAGGTGCACGCGGGTCTGCTGGCCGACCTGCGCAAGCCCGAGCACCGGGCATCGCTCGAGCAACTCGGGGTCGCGGCCTTCGAACTCGTCGTGGTCAACCTCTACCCGTTCACCCAGACCGTGGAATCCGGTGCCGGCCCCGACGAGTGCGTCGAGCAGATCGACATCGGCGGACCGTCGATGGTGCGTGCCGCCGCCAAGAACCACCCCAGCGTGGCCGTCGTCACCGATCCCCGCGGGTACGACGGGGTGCTGGCCGCGGTACGACACGGCGGGTTCACCCTGGCCGAGCGGAAGAAGCTGGCGTCGTTGGCTTTTCAGCACACCGCCGAGTACGACATCGCGGTGGCGACCTGGATGCAGAAAACGCTGGCGCCTGAAGAGCCGGCGCAGGAATTCCCGCACTTCGTCGCCCGCAACTGGCACCGCCAGGCGACCTTGCGCTACGGCGAGAACCCGCATCAGCAGGCCGCGCTCTACGTGGACCCCGGCGCCTGGCCCGGTCTGGCGCAGGCCGAGCAGCTGCACGGAAAAGAGATGTCCTACAACAACTTCACCGACGCCGACGCCGCCTGGCGGGCTGCCTTCGACCATGAGCAGACGTGCGTAGCGATCATCAAGCACGCCAATCCGTGCGGCATCGCCATCTCGGACGTGTCTGTCGCCGACGCGCATCGCAAGGCCCACGAATGTGATCCACTCAGCGCTTTCGGCGGCGTGATCGCGGCCAACACCGAGGTCACCGTCGAGATGGCGGAGTACGTCAGCACGATCTTCACCGAGGTGATCGTCGCGCCCGCCTACGAGCCGGGCGCAGTAGAGGTGTTGACGCGGAAGAAGAACATCCGGGTACTGCTCGCCTCGGAGCCACTGGGCGGCGGCCACGAGCTGCGTCCGATCAGCGGTGGACTGCTGATCCAGCAACGCGACCAACTCGACGCGCACGGCGACAACCCGGCCAACTGGACCCTGGCCGCCGGCGAACCCGCCGACCCGGTCACCCTCACCGATCTGGTGTTCGCTTGGCGGGCCTGCCGCGCGGTCAAATCCAACGCGATCGTGATCGTCGCCGGTGGTGCCACCATCGGTGTCGGCATGGGCCAGGTGAACCGGGTCGACGCGGCCCGTCTGGCCGTCGAACGAGGCAGTGCACGAGGCGGCGACCGGGTCAAGGGTGCCGTCGCCGCCTCCGACGCGTTCTTCCCCTTCCCGGACGGCTTACAGACGCTTGCCGCTGCCGGGGTCACGGCGATTGTGCACCCCGGTGGTTCGGTGCGCGACGAAGAAGTGACCGCGGCCGCCGCCGAAGCCGGTGCCACGTTGTACCTCACCGGCGCCCGGCACTTCGCGCACTGAACGCTCACCGGGTGACGCCTGTCAACAGCGCGTAACTTGGAGAGGTGACTTCACCGAGCAATCTGCCCCGCACCCTAGGCGAGCTGCGTGCCTCCGGTCACCGCGAGCGGGGGGTCAAGCAGGAGATCCGCGAGAATCTGTTGACCGCTCTGGCGGATGGAGACGAGGTATGGCCGGGGATTCTCGGCTTTGACGACACCGTGATTCCGCAACTGGAGCGGGCGCTGATCGCCGGCCACGACTTCGTGCTGCTGGGTGAACGGGGCCAGGGCAAGACCCGGCTGCTGCGGGCGCTGACCGGTCTGCTCGACGAGTGGACGCCGGTGATCGACGGGTCCGAGCTGGGCGAGCATCCCTACACGCCGATCACGCCGGAGTGGATCCGCCGCGCCGCCCAGCTGCAGGACGACCTGCCGGTGGCCTGGAAACATCGCAGCGAGCGCTACACCGAGAAGCTGGCCACTCCCGACACCAGCGTCGCCGACCTGGTCGGCGACATCGACCCCATCAAGGTCGCCGAAGGCCGCAGCCTCGGTGACCCCGAAACCATCGCGTACGGGCTGATTCCGCGCGCGCACCGGGGCATCGTGGCCGTCAACGAGCTGCCCGACCTCGCCGAGCGCATCCAGGTCTCGATGCTGAACGTGATGGAAGAGCGCGACATCCAGGTCCGCGGCTACACACTGCGGTTGCCGCTGGACGTGCTGGTGGTGGCCAGCGCCAACCCCGAGGACTACACCAACCGCGGACGCATCATCACGCCGCTCAAGGACCGGTTCGGTGCCGAGATCCGCACCCACTACCCGCTGGAGTTGGCGGCCGAGATCGGCGTCATCGCCCAGGAGGCCCACCTGAGTGCGCAGGTGCCCGACTACCTGCTGCAGGTGATCGCGCGGTTCGCCCGCTACCTGCGGGAGTCCAGTTCGGTCGATCAGCGTTCCGGGGTGTCGGCACGCTTCGCCATCGCGGCGGCCGAGACCGTCGCGGCCTCGGCACGACACCGCGGGGCGATCCTGGGAGAGACCGACCCGGTGGCCCGGGTGGTCGACCTGGGCACCGTCATCGAGGTATTGCGCGGCAAGCTGGAATTCGAGTCGGGTGAGGAAGGCCGCGAGCAGGCCGTTCTGGAGCACCTGCTGCGCCGCGCGACCGCCGACACCGCCTCCCGGGTGCTGGGCGGCGTCGACGTCGGCACCCTGGTGTCCGCCGTCGAAAGAGGGTCCGCGGTGACGACGGGCGAGCGGGTGTCGGCCAAAGATGTGCTGGCCGCGGTGCCGGGGCTGCCCGTCGTGGACAAGATCGCCGCGAAACTGGGCGCCGAGTCCGAAGGGGAGCGGGCCGCCGCACTGGAACTGGCGCTCGAGGCTTTGTACCTGGCCAAGCGGGTCGACAAGGTATCCGGGGAGGGGCAGACCGTATATGGCTAGGTCTGATGGTGACGACCCGCGGCGCCCGGCTTTCCAACGCTCGCGATCGTCACTAGGGCACTCACAGCGATACTCGGCGTACACCGGCGGCCCCGATCCGCTGGCTCCGCCGGTGGATCTGCGTGAGGCGCTCGAACAGATCGGGCAGGACGTCATGGCGGGGACCTCGCCGCGCCGGGCGCTGTCCGAGCTACTGCGACGCGGCACCGACAGCATGCGCGGTGCCGACCGGCTGGCCGCCGAAGCCAACCGCAAACGACGGGATCTGCTGCGCCGCAACAACTTGGACGGCACCCTGCAGGAGATTAAAAAGCTGCTGGACGAGGCGGTGTTGGCCGAGCGCAAGGAACTGGCCCGCGCCCTCGATGACGACGCACGCTTCTCTGAGTTGCAGCTGGAGTCGTTGCCGCCGTCGCCGGCCAAGGCCGTGCAGGAGCTTTCCGAGTACCAGTGGCGCAGCCCAGAGGCCCGCCAGAAGTACGATCAGATCAAGGATCTGTTGGGCCGCGAGATGCTCGACCAGCGCTTCGCCGGGATGAAGCAGGCCCTGGAAGGCGCCACCGACGAGGACCGCCAGCGGGTCAACGAGATGCTGGATGATCTGAACGAGTTGCTGGACAAGCACTCTCGTGGTGAGGACACTCAGCAGGATTTCCAGGAATTCATGGACAAGCACGGCGAGTTCTTCCCGGAGAACCCGCAGAATGTCGAGGAGTTGCTGGATTCGCTGGCCAAGCGGGCGGCCGCCGCGCAGCGGTTCCGCAACAGCCTGAGCCAGCAGCAGCGCGACGAACTGGATGCGCTGGCGCAGCAGGCCTTTGGCTCGCCGTCGTTGATGAACGCGCTGAATCGCCTCGACGCGCACCTACAGGCCGCCCGGCCCGGTGAGGACTGGACGGGAGACCAGCAGTTCTCCGGCGACAATCCGCTGGGCATGGGTGAAGGAGCGCAGGCGCTGGCCGACATCGGCGAGCTGGAGCAACTGGCCGACCAGCTGTCGCAGGCATATCCGGGCGCGACCATGGACGATGTCGACCTCGACGCGCTGGCCCGCCAACTCGGCGACGAAGCGGCCGTCGACGCGCGAACACTCGCCGAACTCGAACGGGCGCTGCTCAATCAGGGCTTCCTGGACCGCGGTTCCGACGGCCAGTGGCGACTGTCTCCCAAGGCCATGCGCCGCCTCGGTGAGACGGCTTTGCGTGATGTGGCACAACAACTTTCGGGCCGACGGGGTGAACGTGACCATCGGCGGGCGGGCGCTGCCGGCGAGCTGACCGGCGCCACCAGGCCCTGGCAGTTCGGCGACACCGAGCCGTGGCACATCTCCCGTACCCTGACCAATGCCGTGCTGCGACAGTCGGGAACGCACACGCTGGACGGTCCACTGCGCATCACCGTCGACGACGTCGAAGTCTCCGAGACCGAGATGCGCACCCAGGCCGCGGTGGCGCTGTTGGTGGACACCTCGTTCTCGATGGTGATGGAGAACCGGTGGCTGCCGATGAAGCGCACCGCGCTGGCGCTCAACCACCTGGTGAGCACCCGGTTCCGGTCAGATGCGTTGCAGATCATCGCCTTCGGCCGCTACGCGCGGACCGTGACGGCCGCCGAGCTGACCGGCTTGGAAGGCGTCTACGAACAGGGCACCAACCTGCACCACGCGCTCGCGCTGGCCGGCCGCCACCTGCGCCGGCATCCCAACGCACAGCCCGTGGTGCTGGTGGTGACAGACGGCGAGCCGACCGCCCATCTGGAGGACTACGGCGACGGCACGTCGGTGTTCTTTGACTACCCGCCTAACCCGCGCACCATCTCGTTCACCGTCAAGGGATTCGACGACATGGCCCGGCTCGGTGCGCAGATCACCATTTTCCGGCTGGGCAGCGACCCGGGCCTGGCCCGGTTTCTCGACAAGATCGCCCGCCGGGTCGAGGGGCGGGTGGTGGTGCCGGACCTCGACGGACTGGGTGCCGCTGTGGTGGGCGATTATTTGCGGTCCCGACGCCGGACGACCTAGTAGGCGTCGGCGCTCCGGCCGCCCGGCGACCCGTACAGATACGGGTAGTGCACGTTCGGGTCGTTCGACGGCCGCATGTCTGGCGGCGGCGGTGCGGTGCGCCAGTCGGCCGGTAGATGGCAACCGGTGTCGTAGGAGTAGCTCAGGGGGCTACCGTTGCCGCCGTTGACCAATCTGATGATCGCGCCGTCACCGCGGATCTGTGAGTCGTTGGCGGCGCCCAACGGCAGCGGTGGGCCGCCCGGTGCCGAGTTGTTGGGCCGAAATCCGGCCGTCGTGAACACCGGCAGCAGCTCCGTAACGATCTTCAGCCATTGCGAAGGCGATGGCGGCGGATCGGCGAAGAACATATCGCTGTTGACCTGACGGCCGATGCTGCGGGTGAACGGGTCCTGGCAGCCGTTCGTGAGACCGTTGGTGGCCCTGCTGGAAAAGTGGCTCTGCGGAGCGTGTTTCGCGATGGCCGCGCGAATCGCCGCGTCCAGCTCACCGAGCTGATGCTCGACGGTCTCCAAATCGGGGCGCGCGTTGACCATCCTCTGCAGCCGATCGAGCTCGGGTCGCCCGGGATTGGCGCTCGGATCGAAGGTGTTCGGCTTCACGCAGCCGGTCAGCAGCAGGGCGGTGCCGAGCAGGATCGTCTGTCGATTCATGGCTCGCACGGATCCGGTTGGTCGCGGTCGGCCGGCCAGGACATGATGAGATCGTTGGGCAATCCCGCGAGCACCACCGCAAGATTGTAGCCACTCATGCGCAGTTCCCCGTTGCTTCCGGTCCGGGCATACTCCGAGTGCCCGTAAGCCCGTTCATGCAGCTGACCGTCACCGTTCCTGCCGCCCGGGGCATAGTCGGTATCCGTGGACAACTCCCTCATTCCCGGCACGTCCTGTGGTGCGGCGCCGAATGCTTCGAATCCCGGAATCATTTCGGAGACAAGGTCTTCGGCCCCGATCATGTAGTAGGCGTGCCCCGGTCGTACGCCCAGCTGCGCGGCGTCGGTGAGTTCGGCGCCGGGTGAACCGTAGAGCACCACATCGCTGACCGGCGCGCCCTGCTGCAGGGCCAGACTGGTGGTCAACGACCCGTAGGAGTGGCCGAACGCGACGATCTGCGGCTCGCGGACATTGCCGGCCGCAGCCAGCCCGCGGTAGAAGCTGTTCAGGTCCCGGGCACCGTCGCGGGCGAGCCAGTCGTGCGCCACATCGCGCAGGCTGTCCGGTGCGTCGTACCCGAGCCAGGCGATGGAGGCCACCGCACCGGGGTTGGCGACGCGGGCTCGGTCGCGCAGCAGCTGCGCCTCGTCGCGCTGGAATCGGGCTTCGCGCAACATGGTTGAGGTGGTGTCGCTGACCCGGGTGGTCAGCCCGCCCACGGTGACGCCGATGCGTTCGGCGTTGTCGACGTCGCCGACGGCGACCGCCGCCAGGACCTTCCCCGGGATGGACGCGGTGTCCAGCAAGAGCAGGCTGGCGTCCGGGTTCGCGGCCAGGATGTCTCGTAGCGCGGTCAGGTCCGCCAACTTGCCGGGATCGCTGTGCCACCCGTACGAGTCGACCCATCCCTGCTGCACACGGCCGAGTTCCCGTTGCAGCACAGGTATATTCAGCTGGCTTCGGACAGTGGCCGGGATGCCGTCGAGGTTTCGCAGCGAGTCGGGAAGCCATTGCCGGAGCCGGTCCTGCTGGCCGGGGGTCAACGCGTGCCACCACGCGGCGACGGTGCGCGGATCGGTGCCTGCTGCCGGCAGTTGCGGCACCTGGGGCGGCTGATGGCTCAGTTGCGCGTCGACCTGTGCATCACCGAGGTCACCGTCTGCGGCGCGGATGGCGGCGGCAAGGTCTTCGTCGGCCCGCTCGGCATCCGCGAGAAGTTGCTGCAGGCCCGCGGTCAGCCGCACCGCCGCGTCGAGGATGGCCTGTTGCTCGCCGGCGCGGTAAGCGGCCAGGTTCGACGGCGGCAATGCCGTGGCCCGTGCGCCATCGATCACCAGGTGGCTTTCCCGTGCTCCGTCGCGCATCGCCCCCAGCCGCCGTTTGATCGCGGTGACCTCTGCGGCGGACTGCTCGGCGGCGCGCGCCAGCGCGACACACGCGTCGGCGTGGTCGTCCAGGACGAGCGTGGTGTGCGCGGCCGCCGCGTGCGCGGCCTCCGCGGCGTCTCCGCCGAAATCGAGCAGGCGCATCAACTCGGTGACGGCCGCCGATGTGGTGCGGGTTGCATGTGCCCGGGCGATCGCGGCCTCGAAAACCGTCGTGATCGCGGCGGGATCCCAGCGGTCGATATCGGCCAGCGTCAGCGTCATCGCAACGCGGCAGCGTTGTCCTGGTCCACCTGAGTGAACCCCGCGGCGGCGAGTCGCATGCCGCTGACATGATCACCCAGGCGGGCCTGGTGCCGCGCGGCGGTGGCCGCCCACCGGTCCAATAGACCCGGTAACGCTACCGCCGACGATCCGACCCATCCTTGCTGGGCACCGTCGACGTCTCGGTGCGTCGACTGCTGGAGTACCAGCAGTGCCCGGCCGTGGCCGGCCAGTGCACTGCCTACGTGGACCAACACGTCCGGAATCGCCCGGAGTTCTGCTGCCACCGCGTCTCACCTTCCGCCGAAGGGAACTTTCGGCGAATTGTGACAACGGAGAACGCTGCGGGCCACTCACCAGCAGTGGGCCTTGTGGATTGGCCAGGCGACCCGCCCGGCACTACTTGCGGGCTTTGCGCGCCTTGCGCTTGATCGCGACACCGCCCCACAGGGAGAAACCCTTGAACCGCACGGTCGGTGCGCCTCGGGTGCCCTCGCCCACCACCGTCTGGTCGAAGTTGCCCATAACTCCGCGACCGCTGATGTCGACGTTGACTTCGGGCGGCAACAGGAAAGTCTGAGCGCTCATGATCGAGTACGCGTGGATCTCGACCTCGGTGGAGGTGAAGTCCGCATAGCGCAAGTCGATGACACCACTGCCCCAGAACGTGAAGGTGGTCAGCTTCTTTGGGATGTTCCACCGGCCGCGGCGTTCGAACCCGCTCATGATGGCCAGCAGCAGCGTGG
Source organism: Mycobacterium sp. NGS49 (assembly GCF_059812565.1). NCBI lineage: Bacteria > Bacillati > Actinomycetota > Actinomycetes > Mycobacteriales > Mycobacteriaceae > Mycobacterium > Mycobacterium sp. NGS49. The sequence goes on from NZ_JCALCX010000007.1 coordinate 220,467, forward strand.
ACGGTGCGGGGTTGCAGTTGCCGCCGCGTTGCGGACTCACCGCCGTGCCGGGCAGATCCGCGCGGAGTTGGTCCAACTCCCGGTAGGTGGTCGCCGCGTACGCCTTGGTTAGCCGATCTTCGTACTCGTTGAGCTGGAGGCGACCCTGCTCGGCCGCGTAGGCCAGCAACTGCGCGATCTGTATGCGATCGGTGTCCTCTGCGCGCGACGACGCGTCACGCGTGGCCTTCACATCACGCTGGGCTGGGTTGGTCATCTCACTCGCGAGCTTACGACTTCCAGGATTTGCTGCAAGAGGTGTTGGCTAAACTGCAACGTTCCCCCAGCTCCGGCCGCCCGGTCATTACGCCGAACCCGCGTCGGCGACCCAGCTCGGAGGGCGTTTCTGCAGGAACGCGAGCATGCCTTCGCGCGCTTCCTCGGACACGAACAGCCGAGCGGATTCCTCGGTGAGCCGCTGCGCGTCGCGGTCGAACCCGTCCAGTACCGCGGCGGTGGTGAGCGCCTTGGAGGCCGCCAGACCCTGCGGTGATCCGCGGCCCACGTCGGCGACCAGACCGGCCACGGCGGCGTCGACGTCGTCGGCGGCCAGGGTGATCAGACCAATCTCGGCGGCTTCGCTGGCACCGAAGGTCTCGCCGGTGAGGTAGTAGCGGGCGGCCGCTCGCGCGGACAGCTTCGGCAGCAAGGTCAGCGAGATGATCGCCGGTGCCACGCCGATGCGCGCCTCGGTCAGGGCAAAGGTGCTGCGCGGTCCGGCCACCACTATGTCGCAGGCGCCGACCAGACCGAACCCGCCGGCCCGCACATGACCGTCGATGGCCCCGATCACCGGCCGCGGCGAGGAGACGATGGCGCGCAACAGCGCGGTCATCTCGGTCGCCCGAGCCACGGCCAGCTCGTAGGGGTCGTCGCCGCCGCCCGCCTCGCTGAGGTCGGCGCCGGCGCAGAAGGTGCCGCCGGCATGTCCGAGCACCACCACCCGGACCGCGGGGTCCGCCGCGGCCGCCCGCAGCCCCTCGTGCAGCTGCGTGACCAAGGTGGTCGACAGGGCGTTGCGGTTGTGCGGCGAGTTGAGCGTGAGCCTGGCAACCACGCCCTCGCGGGCGTACTCGACGAGGGTGTCCATCAGTACGAGCGGGGCAGGCCGAGCGACGTCTGCGCGACGAAGTTGAGCACCATCTCGCGGCTGATCGGCGCGATCCGCGCCAGCCTCGATGCGGTCAACATGGCCGCCACGCCGTACTCCTTGGTCAGCCCGTTCCCGCCCATCGACTGCACGGCCTGGTCGACGGCCCGGGTGGACGCCTCGCCGGCCGCATACTTGGCCATGTTGGCGGCCTGGGCCGCACCTCCGTCGTCGCCGGCGTCGTAGAGGGTCGCCGCCTTCTGCATCATCAACTTGGCCAGCTCGACCTCGATGTGGCACTGCGCCAGCGGGTGCGCCAGACCCTGGTGCGCGCCAATCGGGGTACCCCAGACCTGACGGGTCTTGACGTAGTCCACGGCACGGTCGAGCGCGAACCGCCCCATCCCGACGGCGCTGGCCGCACCCATGATGCGTTCGGGGTTCAGGCCCGCGAAAAGCTGTGCGATGGCGGCGTCTTCGGCCCCCACGAGCGCGTCCGACGGCAGCCGCACGTCGTCGATGAACACCTGGAACTGCCGCTCGGGGCTGATCAACTCCATCTCGATCGGCGTGTAGGTGAAGCCCGGGGAGTCGGTGGGCACCACGAACAGCGCCGGGCGTAGCTTGCCGGTCTTGGCCTCTTCCGTGCGCCCCACGACCAGAACGGCTTGCGCCTGGTCGACACCGGAGATGTAGACCTTCTGGCCCTTGAGGATCCAGTCGCTGCCGTCGCGGCGGGCGGTCGTGGTGATCTTGTGCGAGTTGGACCCGGCGTCGGGTTCGGTGATCGCGAACGCCATGGTGAGCGTGCCGTCGGCGATGCCGGGAACCCAGCGCTTCTTCTGCTCCTCGGTGCCGAACTTGCTGATGATGGTCCCGTTGATGGCCGGCGACACCACCATCAGCAGCAGCGCGCTGCCCGCGGCGGCCATTTCCTCCATGACCATCGCGAGCTCGTACATGCCGGCCCCGCCGCCGCCGTACTCTTCGGGCAGGTTCACCCCAAGGAAGCCGAGTTTGCCTGCCTCGGACCATAGTTCGGTGGTGTGTTCCTGGGCACGCGCCTTCTTCAGGTAATACTCGGCGCCGTAGCTGGACACCCACTCGCGTACCGCCTTGCGCAACGCCTGGCGGTCTTCGCTTTCGATGAAGCTGGTATCGGTCATGACGGATCCCCTTCTGATTCAGGCACTTCCACGCGCGCCAGCACAGCGCCCACCTCGACTTGCTGGCCCGTTTGCACATTGATCTCCACGAGCACCCCGTCGTTGGGTGCGGTGATGGTGTGCTCCATCTTCATGGCCTCCAGCCAGATCAGCGGCTGGCCGGCGGTGACGGTGGCGCCGACGTCGGCACCGATCCGGATGACGTTGCCGGGCATGGGTGCAACGAGAGAACCCTGCTCGACGGCCGAGCCCGGTTCGGGGAACCGCGGCACGGCCACCAGGTGCACGGGGCCGCGCGCCGAGTCGACGTAGATGTCATCGCCGAAGCGTGCGACGGCGTAGCTGCTGGCCACGCCGCCTTCGGCCAGCACGACTTCCTCCGGTGACGCGGAGACCAGTTGTACCGTCGGGTCGTGCGGCAGCGCCAGAGATGTCCGGGTGAACCGGTATTCGACGCATTGCCCGGTGTCGTTGTCGTCCCGGTAGGTCTTGACCTGATACCCCGAGAACAGGTTGCGCCACCCACTGGGCAGTGACCCCAACGCCCCGGCGGTGGCGCGGTTGTGCGCGGCGTCGGCCAGCGCGGCCGCGATCGCCGAAATCCGAACCGTCGCGGTGTCGGCCAGCGGCGCCGACAATTCGGCCAGGCCGTGCGTGTCGAAAAACGCGGTGTCGGTGGCGCCGTCGAGGAAAGCCGGGTGACGCAGGACGTGCACCAGCAGTTCGCGGTTGGTGCGCAGACCGTGCACGTGGGCACGGGCCAGCGCGTCGGCGAGCACCAGCGCCGACTGCCGGCGAGTGGGGGCGTACGAAATGACCTTGGCCAGCATCGGGTCGTAGAAGATCGACACCACCGAGCCGTCGACGATGCCGGAATCCAGCCGGATCCCGGTCCGGTGCCCCAGCGAGGTGAACTCGGCACGCACCGACGGCACGTGAATGCGGTGCACCGTGCCGGCCTGGGGCTGCCACCCGTGGGCGGGATCCTCGGCATACAGTCGCGCCTCGATCGAATGCCCTTGCCCCACCGGAGGTTCGGTAGCCAGGTGGCCACCGGCCGCGACGTCGAGCTGCAGTTCGACGAGGTCCAGGCCGGTGGTCTCCTCGGTGACCGGGTGCTCGACCTGCAGCCGGGTGTTCATCTCCAGGAAGAAGAACTCGCCGTTATCGTCGGCGAGAAACTCGACCGTCCCCGCTCCGGTGTAGCCGATCGCGCCGGCTGCCAGCCGGGCAGCCTCGAAGAGCTTGTCGCGCATCCCCGGTGTGCGCTCGACCAACGGCGACGGCGCCTCTTCGATGACCTTCTGGTGCCGGCGCTGGATGGAGCATTCCCGCTCCCCGACGGCCCAGACCGTGCCGTGGGTGTCCGCCATCACCTGCACCTCGATGTGATGCCCGGTCGGCAGATAACGCTCACAGAAGACGGTCGGATCGCCGAACGCGGATTGCGCTTCGCGTTGTGCCGCCTCGACTTCGGCTGCCAGCGAACCCAATTCGCGCACCACGCGCATGCCGCGCCCACCGCCGCCGGCCGACGCCTTGACCAGCACCGGCAGCTGATCCGCCGTCACGGTGTCGGGATCGAGTTCCTCGAGCACCGGCACACCTGCGGCCGACATCAGCTTCTTGGACTCGATCTTGGAACCCATCGCACGCACCGAGTCGACCGGCGGTCCGATCCAGGTCAGACCGGCGTCCTGCACCGCCGCCGCGAACTCGGCGTTCTCGGAGAGGAAGCCGTAGCCGGGGTGTACGGCGTCGGCGCCCGCGGCGCGCGCCGCCGCGATGATGGCCTCGGCGTTGAGGTAGTCATTGGTCTGCGCCAACCGCACCCGGGCGTCGGCCTCGGCGACGTGCGGGGAGGCGGCGTCGGGCTCGGTGTAGACGGCGACGGTTCCCACACCCAGTCGCCGGCAGGTGGCGAACACCCGGCGGGCGATCTCGCCGCGGTTGGCAACCAGTACTCTCGTGATCCCCATGAAGCTCACATCCGGAAGACGCCGAAGTTCGACGTCCCCTTGATCGGGCCATTGGCTATGGCGGACAGACACATTCCCAATACGGTGCGGGTGTCGCGCGGGTCGATCACCCCGTCGTCGTAGAGCATCCCGGACAACACCAGCGGCAGGGACTCTGCTTCGATCTGGCCCTCGACGGCGGCCCGCATCGCGGCATCAGCCGCCTCGTCGACCTGCTGGCCGCGGGCCTCGGCGGCCGCGCGGGCCACGATGGAGAGCACACCGGCCAATTGGGCACCGCCCATCACCGCCGACTTGGCGCTGGGCCAGGCGAACAGGAACCGGGGATCGTAAGCGCGGCCGCACATGCCGTAGTGGCCCGCGCCGTAGGACGCGCCGATCAGCAGCGAGATGTGCGGCACGGTCGAGTTGGAGACGGCGTTGATCATCATCGAGCCGTGCTTGATCATGCCGCCCTCTTCGTAGTCCTTGCCCACCATGTAGCCGGTGGTGTTGTGCAGGAACAACAGTGGCGTGTCGGACCGGTTCGCCAGTTGGATGAACTGAGTGGCTTTCTGGGATTCCTCGCTGAACAGCACCCCGCGCGCGTTGGCCAGGATGCCGATCGGGTACCCGTGCAATTGCGCCCAGCCCGTCACCAGCGACGACCCGTACAACGGCTTGAACTCGTCGAACTCGGAGCCGTCGACGACGCGGGCGATCACCTCGCGTGGATCGAACGGGATGCGCAGGTCGGCGGGCACGATGCCGATCAGTTCCTCGCTGTCGAACAGCGGCTCGGTGACCGGCCTGGGAGCCGGTCCCTGCTTGACCCAGTTGAGCCGGGCCACGACGCGGCGTCCGATGCGGATCGCGTCCAGCTCGTCGTGGGCGAAGTAGTCGGCCAGACCCGAGATCCGGGCGTGCATTTCGGCGCCACCCAGCGACTCGTCGTCGGACTCTTCACCGGTGGCCATCTTCACCAGTGGGGGACCGGCCAGGAACACCTTGGAGCGCTCTTTGATCATCACCACGTGGTCGGACATGCCCGGCACGTAGGCACCACCGGCGGTGGAGTTGCCGAATACCAAAGCGATGGTGGGTATTCCGGCGGCCGACAACCTGGTGAGGTCCCGGAACATCCGTCCGCCCGGGATGAAGATCTCCTTCTGGGTCGGTAGATCGGCGCCGCCGGATTCCACCATGGAGATCACTGGAAGCCGGTTCTCGAAGGCAATCTGGTTGGCGCGCAGGATCTTCTTCAGTGTCCAGGGGTTACTGGTGCCGCCTTTGACCGTGGGGTCGTTGGCGACGATCATGCACTCGACACCCTCGACGACGCCGATTCCGGTGACCGTGCTGGCGCCCACCTTGAATGGGCTGCCCCAGGCCGCAAGTGGACTCAGTTCCAGGAACGGGGAGTCGGGGTCGACGAGCAACTCGACGCGTTCGCGCGCGGTCAGCTTGCCGCGAGCGTGGTGGCGCTCAACGTATTTGGGTCCACCCCCGTCGACGGCGTTGGCGAACTCGGCGGCGATCTCGTCGAGTCTGGTCGTCGCGGCGGCAGCGGCTTCGGAGAAGGTCGCGCCGTTCGGGTCGAGAGTGGACTTCAGCTGGGTCATGCCTGATACCCCAGGAGCTTGGCGGCCAATGCCGTCATGATCTCGGTGGTGCCCCCGCCGATGCCCAGGATTCGCATGTCCCGGTATTGGCGCTCGATTTCCGATTCAGCCATATAGCCCATTCCGCCGAATAACTGGACGCCCTGGTTGGCCACCCACTCACCGGCCTCGACGGCCGTGTTCTTGGCGAAACACACCTGCGTGATCAGGTTCGTCTCGCCGGCCAGCTGGCGCTCGACCACGCTGCGCGCGTACACGCGGGCGACGTCCACGCGGCGGGCCATCTCGGCCAGGGTGTTCTGCACCGCCTGCCGCGAAATCAACGGGCGCCCGAACGTCTCCCGGTCGCGACACCACTGTGCGGTGATGTCCAGGCAGCGCTGCGCACTCGAATATGCCTGCGCGGCAAGAGCGATCCGCTCGGAAACGAATGCCTGTGCGATCTGGGCGAAGCCGGTGTTCTCCTCGCCGACCAGGTTCTCCGCGGGCACCCGCACGTCGGTGTAGGACAGCTCGGCGGTGTCAGAGGAGCGCCAGCCCATCTTGTCCAGCTTGCGAGTCACCTCGAACCCCGGCGTGCCCTTGTCCACCACGATCAGCGAAACGCCTGCCGCACCAGGGCCGCCCGTGCGGACCGCGGTGACGACGAAGTCGGCGCGCACGCCAGAGGTGATGTACGTCTTGGCGCCGTTGATCACATAGTGGTCGCCGTCTTTGACCGCGGACGTCCTCAAGTGCCCGACATCGGATCCACCGCCGGGTTCGGTGATGGCCAGTGAGCCGATCTTGTCACCGGCCAGCGTGGGGCGCACATACGTGTCGATCAGCCGCTGGTCACCCGAGGCGATGATGTGCGGCACCGCGATACCGCAAGTGAACAGCGACGCGAAAACCCCTCCGGGCGCACCGGATTGATGCATCTCCTCGCAGATGATCACCGCGTCGGCGCCGTCGCCGCCGCCACCGCCCACGGCTTCGGGGAAGTTCGCCCCGAGCAGACCCGCCTCCCCGGCGCGCCGGTGCAATTCACGCGGCAGATCGCCGGTGCGCTCCCATTCGTCGATATTGGGCAGGATTTCCCGTTCCGCGAATGAGCGCACGGTCTTGCGTAGCTGCTCGCGTTCGGGGGTGGTCCAGATGCTCATAACAGACTCTCCGGAATGTCGACGTGACGGCTGCGCAGCCATTCGCCCAGCCCCTTTGCCTGCGGATCGAAGCGTGCCTGGTAGGCCACACCCTGGCCGAGGATGTCCTCGATCACGAAGTTCACCGCCCGGAGATTCGGCAGCACATGCCGAGTCACGGGCAGGTCAGCCGCTTCGGGCAGCAGCTTCTTGAGCAGTTCGACGGTCAAGGTGTTGACCAGCCAACGCCATTGGTCCTCGGTGCGCACCCACACCCCGACATTGGCCGAACCGCCCTTGTCGCCGCTGCGGGCGCCGGTGATCAGGCCCAGCGGTACCCGCCGGGTGGGGCCGTCCATCAGCGGTTCGGGCAGCTCCGGGTCCGCCGCCGGCTCCAACGTCAAAGTATCGGTGGCACAGGGTATTTCGACGCGAGTGCCATCGGCGTGCACGGCAACGTGCGGCACCAGTGCCGCGTCGACGTAGCCCGGCGTGTAGACGCCGTACACCTGGCCGTCACCGGGCGGGGTGGTGGCGGTGAATCCCGGATAGCTGGCGAGCGCCAATTCGACTGCGGCCGCGGAGAATTTGCGTCCGACGTTGGCCGGGTCCGGGTCGCGCACGACGCAACTCAACAACGCGCTGGCGCCTTGTTCGGTGTCGGCGTCCGGGTGGTCGGTGCGGGCCAGCGTCCACTCCAACTCGGCGGGCTTGACGCTCAGTGTGGCTTCGAGCTGGCGCCGCACCAACTCCGCCTTCGCTTCGATGTCCAGACCGGTCAGCACGAAGGTCATCGCGTTGCGAAAACCGCCGATGGTGTTCAGCGACACCTTCAGCGTCGGCGGCGGCGGTTCGCCGACCACGCCGCTGATACGCACCCGGTCGGGCCCGTCGGCGGACAGCGCAATGCTGTCCATCCGGGCCGTGACGTCCGGGTTGGCGTAGCGCGCGCCGGTGATCTCATAGAGCAACTGCGCGGTGACGGTGTCGACGCTGACCAGACCGCCGGTGCCGGGATGCTTGGTGATCACCGAGGAACCGTCGTCGAAAACCTCGGCCAGTGGGAAGCCGGGAAGAACAAGGTCGGCGATCCCTGGGATTTCTCGGAAGAAGGAGTAGTTGCCCCCGGTGGCCTGGGTGCCGCACTCGATGACATGTCCCGCGACGACGGCACCGGCGAGCTTGTCGTAGTCGGTGCGTCCCCAGCCGAAATGTGCGGCGGCCGATCCGACGATCACCGAGGCGTCGGTGACCCGGCCGGTGACCACGACGTCGGCCCCGGCGTTGAGGCAGTCTGCGATGCCCCACCCGCCCAGGTATGCGTTGGCGGTCAGCGGCGTGCCGAGCCCCAGCTCGGCCGCACGCGGTTGCAGGTCGTCGCCCTCCACATGGGCCACCCGGGCCGGGACGCCGAGTCGCTCGGCCAGCGCCCGCACCGCGTCCGCCAGTCCGGCGGGGTTGAGGCCGCCGGCGTTGGTGACGATGCGCACCCCGCGCTCGTGCGCCAGGCCCAGACATTGCTCGAGCTGGGTGAGGAAGGTCTTGGCATAGCCGCGCTCGGGGTTCTTCATCCGGTCGCGGCCCAGGATGAGCATGGTCAGTTCGGCCAGGTAGTCGCCGGTGACATAGTCGACTTCGCCGCCGGTGATCACCTCGCGCATGGCAGACAGCCGGTCACCGTAGAAACCGGAGCAGTTCGCGATACGCACGGCACCAGAATCAGGAGACAAAGGGCGCGTCCTCCCTCCATTGGGATGATTCGGCGGCCGGACTCAACCAACCAACCGGTAGGTTAGCGGGTGCCGACCGCACCACGTCAACCAGTACGGTGCGGCGGGCCCGGACGGGCGCATTTTGGTGACAAGCAGCTCACCAACTACTCTTGAGCACAACTGTCGTCGTCCGGCCTGCAAGCCATGGAGCGCGACACCCCGACCGAGAACCCCGAACGAGGAGTTAGGCCCGACCATGGCCGTACCTAAGCGCAGAATGTCGCGCTCGAATACCCGTAGCCGGCGTTCCCAGTGGAAGGCCACTGCGACAGGGCTGGTCACCGTGAACGTGGCCGGCCAGAAGCACAAGGTGCCGCGGCGCCTGCTCAAGGCCGCCCGCCTTGGCCTGGTCGACCTCGACAAGCGCTAGCGCCCGGGCTGTCCCCGCAGTTCGGTCGGCGCGCCTCTCAGGCCGCTCTCAGGCCTTCGTACGAAACTAGGCTCCGTGCGAATACTTGTCGTCGATGACGATCGTGCCGTGCGCGAGTCGCTGCGCAGGTCGCTCTCCTTCAACGGTTACTCGGTGGAGTTGGCCCACGACGGGGTTGAGGCACTCGAACTGATCGCCAGCGACCGGCCGGATGCGGTGGTACTCGATGTGATGATGCCGCGGCTGGACGGCCTCGAAGTGTGCCGGCAGCTGCGTAGCACCGGTGATGACTTACCAATCTTGGTGCTGACCGCGCGTGATTCGGTTTCCGAGCGGGTGGCGGGCCTGGACGCGGGGGCCGACGACTACCTGCCCAAGCCGTTCGCCCTCGAAGAACTGCTGGCGCGGATGCGTGCGCTGCTGCGCCGCACCAAGCCGGAGGACGCCGCCGAGTCGGTGGCGATGACCTTCTCAGACCTCAGCCTGGACCCGGTCACCCGCGAAGTCATCCGCGGGCAACGCCGGATCAGTCTCACCCGCACCGAGTTCGCCTTGCTGGAGATGTTGATCGCCAACCCGCGACGGGTGCTGACCCGCAGCCGCATTCTCGAAGAGGTCTGGGGATTCGACTTCCCGACCTCGGGCAATGCGCTGGAGGTCTATGTCGGGTACCTGCGCCGCAAGACCGAGGCCGACGGCGAGCCGCGGCTGATCCACACCGTGCGCGGGGTGGGTTACGTGCTACGCGAAACACCGCCCTGATGATGTGGTCCCGCCGCCCCGGCCGGGCCGGCCGCGCACCGCTGCGGACGACCAGCTCGTTGTCTCTGCGATGGCGGGTGATGCTGCTGGCGATGTCCATGGTGGCGATGGTCGTCGTGCTGATGTCCTTGGCCGTGTACGCGGTGATCTCTGCCGCGCTCTACAGCGACATCGACAACCAGCTACAGAGCCGGGCGCAGTTGCTGATCGCCAGCGGTTCGCTGGCGGCCGACCCCGGCAAGGCCATCGAGGGCACCGCCTATTCGGACGTCAACGCGATGCTGGTGAACCCGGGCAAGTCGATCTACACCGCCAACCAGCCGGGCCAGACCCTGCCGGTGGGCGCGCCGGAGAAGGCGGTCATCCGCGGTGAGCTGTTCATGTCCCGACGCACCGCATCTGATCAGCGGATACTCGCGATTCACCTGAACAACGGCAGTTCGCTGCTGATCTCGAAGAGCCTGCGGCCCACCGAAGCCGTCATGGGCAAGCTGCGTTTCGTGCTCCTGATGGTCGGCGGTGTGGGCGTGGCGGTGGCCGCGGTGGCCGGCGGGATGGTGACCCGGGCGGGGCTGCGCCCGGTCGGCCGTCTTACCGAGGCGGCCGAGCGAGTGGCACGGACCGACGACCTGCGACCCATTCCGGTGTTCGGCAGCGACGAACTGGCCCGACTCACCGAGGCGTTCAACCTGATGCTGCGGGCGCTGGCCGAATCACGGGAACGGCAGGCGCGTCTGGTCACCGACGCCGGACACGAATTGCGAACTCCGCTGACGTCGCTGCGTACCAACGTCGAACTGCTGATGGCGTCGATGGCACCCGGTGCGCCCCGCCTGCCCGAGCAGGAAATGATCGACCTACGTGCCGACGTGATCGCGCAGATCGAGGAACTGTCCACGCTGGTCGGCGATCTGGTGGACCTGACCAGGGGTGACGCCGGCCACGCGGTGCACGAGCCGGTCGACGTGGCCGAGGTCATCGACCGCAGTCTGGAGCGGGTCCGGCGCCGCCGCAACGACATTCACTTCGACGTCGAGGTGATCCCGTGGCAGGTGTACGGCGACTCCGCCGGGCTGTCGCGGGCAGCGCTGAACCTGATGGACAACGCGGCCAAGTGGAGCCCGCCGGGTGGCCGGGTGGGCGTCACGCTGCGCCAACTCGACCCGTCGCACGCCGAACTGGTGGTGTCCGACCGCGGCCCGGGGATTCCGCCGCAGGAACGCCGCCTGGTCTTCGAGCGCTTCTACCGCTCGGCCTCGGCCCGCGCGATGCCAGGTTCGGGTCTGGGCCTGGCGATCGTCAAGCAGGTGGTGCTCAACCACGGCGGATCGTTGCGAGTCGAGGACACCGAGCCGGGCGGTCAGCCCCCGGGCACGTCGATCTACGTGTTGTTGCCCGGGCGCCCGATGCCGGTCGCGGCACCCCCCGCCGCCGCCGGCGCCGACAACGACATGCGGAGAGGCTTCACCAGACGGGCGCCGGACAGCGAAAACTCACGGGGATCGGCGAATGTCATCTCAGTCGATTCTTAGTCCGCGCGCGCAAGGTAGTTGGCAGTTAGTGTTGAAATTCAGTGCCATGCAACGCACGCATGGTCGAGTCGGCTTGAACTAAGCCCCCAAGGTAGAGGAAGAACGTTTCAGCGACATGACGAATCACCCGAGGTATTCGCCACCGCCGCAGCAGCCGGGTTACGGCGCCACGCCTAATCAGCCGGTGCCGCCCGCTTATGCCCAGGGGCAGCAGAGCTACAACCAGCAGTTCGACTGGCGGTACCAGCCCCAGCAGCAGTTCCGGCCCTCGTACGACCCGCTCACCGGCACCGGAGGCGGCCCGATTCCCGGCAACACCGGGCCCGGTCCGATCCCCGGTAGCACCGGCGTGGGTGCCCTCCCGGGAGGTACCGGCGCCCGCCCGATACCCGGCGGTACCGGAGCCGGCCCGATCCCGGGCATGCTTCCCCCGATGGCCCCACCCCGGCGGCGCCGCTCCGGCGGGCTGATCTTCGGCGCGTTGGCCATCGCTGTCGTGTCCGCCGGGATCGGCGGTGCGGCCGCAACGGTCGTGGAGCTGGGTCACGATTCGGGTTCCGGACGCGGCACCACCGCAGCGTCGGGCGGTGCCCCGAGTGTTCCGGCGGCGAATATGCCGCCCGGCTCGGTGGAGCAGGTGGCGTCCAAGGTGGTGCCGAGCGTCGTGATGCTCGAGACGGATCTGGGCCGGCAGTCCGAAGAGGGTTCTGGTGTCATCCTGTCGGCTGACGGGCTGATCCTGACCAACAACCACGTCGTCGCGGCCGCCGCCAAGCCGCCCGCCGGAAGTCCTCCGCCGAAAACGACGGTGACCTTCTACGACGGCCGTACCGCGTCGTTCAGTGTGGTCGGGGCCGACCCGACCAGTGACATCGCCGTGGTCCGGGTGCAGGGCGCTTCCGGGCTGACCCCGATCGCCATGGGCTCCTCGGCCGGCCTGAAGGTCGGTCAGCCGGTCGTGGCGATCGGGTCCCCCCTGGGTTTGGCGGGCACCGTGACGACCGGCATCGTCAGCGCGCTGAACCGGCCGGTCTCGACTACCGGTGAAGCCGGCAACCAGAACACCGTGCTGGACGCCGTCCAGACCGATGCCGCGATCAACCCCGGCAACTCCGGCGGTGCACTGGTCAATATGAATGGACAACTCGTCGGCATCAACTCGGCCATCGCCACCTTGGGCGCCGATTCCGGGGACGCGCAGAGCGGCTCCATCGGCCTGGGCTTCGCCATCCCGGTCGACCAGGCCAAGCGCATCGCCGATGAGCTGATCAGCACCGGCAAGGCAACCCACGCCTCCCTGGGGGTGCAGGTGACTACCGACAAGGGCGTCCCCGGTGCCAAGGTGATGGAGGTCATCGGTAATGGTGCGGCCGCCAACGCGGGCGTACCCAAAGGGGTGATCGTCACCAAGGTCGACGACCGTCCGATCAACAGCGCCGACGCTCTTGTCGCTGCGGTGCGGTCCAAGGCGCCCGGCGACAAGGTGGCGTTGACATTCCAGGATCCTGCCGGCGGCAGCCGCACCGTGCAGGTGACGCTCGGGAAGGCGGAGCAGTGATGAAGGTCGAAGGTCAGCTGTCCGACCTCGGTTATACGGTGGCACCCATGGAACAGGGTGCGGAGTTGGTAGTCGGTCGGGCACTCGTCGTGGTCGTCGACGACCGGACCGCGCACGGCGACGAGGACCACAGCGGGCCGCTGGTCACCGAGTTGCTCACCGAGGCCGGGTTCGTGGTGGACGGCGTGGTGGCAGTCGAAGCGGACGAGGTCGAGATCAGAAATGCCTTGAACACGGCCGTGATCGGCGGAGTCGACCTGGTGGTATCCGTAGGTGGTACCGGGGTCACGCCCCGCGACGTCACACCGGAAGCCACGCGCGACATCCTGGATCGGGAGATCCTGGGCATCGCCGAGGCCATTCGCGCTTCGGGTCTGTCCGCGGGCATCACCGACGCCGGCTTGTCACGTGGCCTGGCCGGCGTCTCCGGCAGCACGCTGGTGGTCAACCTCGCCGGCTCACGCTACGCCGTACGTGACGGCATGGCGACGCTGAACCCGCTGGCCGCGCACATCATCGGCCAGCTGTCCAGCCTCGAGATCTGAGCCCGGCCGTCCTAGGTGTCGGCGCGGGGGCCGTAGTTCGGCGGTGCTGACAGCGGCACGGCAGCGGGCGAGCCGCCGTGCTTGCCCGAAGAGCTGCCGTTGGTCTGGGCCAGCAGATCGCGAATCTCCTGCAGCAGGACCACCTGCGCGTCGTCCGCCTGTTCGACCTCGCCCTGCTTGCGCAGCTTGCTGTACGGCAGCACGACCAGGAAGTACACCACCGCCGCCACCAGAATGAAGTTGATCGCCCCCGACAACACGGCATTGAAGTCGATGTACTGGTCGCCGGTGACGTGGATTTTCAGGATGTTGATCTGCGATGTCTGGTTGACACCGATCGAGCTGACCAGCGGCTTGATGATGCTGTCGGTGAAGGCGGTGACCAACGCCGTGAACGCCGTACCGATGACCACCGCGACGGACAGGTCGACGATGTTGCCCCTCGACAGGAACTCCTTGAACCCTTTGAGCATGGGACATCCTTTCTGCAGTGGTCATCAGCCGTCCCGGATCGGCACCCGAGGAAAACCTAACCCAATTTGCGTCGTTTTCCACCGCGCGGGAGCGGATTGAGGCCCTTAGCCGGCGGATCAGCAAACGGCGCCTCCGGTGACCCACATGCCGGGGCAGGCACACCGAATCGTCCCGGCTTGTCTCGGCAACTTGAATTCAATGAGAATTCATTGAATTTGGCAAAGAAACTTGTGAAACACGTGGCCGCGGCACCACAGGCGCGATCGGTTCCCAACCGGCACACCAGCCAGCGATAAAAAATCCCGTCCCCACTCGTTCAGCCAAATGCGACAAACTTGCCTACAATACGGTGTGACTTTCCGGGCAAGGGACCGTGATGAGTAAACAGCCGATCGTCCAGCTGAGGCAGCTGAGCAGGACGTTTAGTGAAGGGGAAACCCAACGCCGCGTCTTGGATGACATCACCGCCGATTTTGACCGAGGGCATTTTGTCGTGCTGTTGGGGCACAGTGGCAGCGGCAAGAGCACCCTGCTTAATATCATCAGTGGCATCGAAACGCCCACGTCCGGCGAGGTCATTATTGACGGTTTTCCCGTGGCCGCCAAGAGCGAACGGGACCGGACGCGATTTCGCCGCGACCATATTGGAATCGTCTTTCAGTTTTTCAACCTTATTCCCACCCTCACGGCAATCGAGAACATCACGCTGCCTCAAGAATTAGCCGGAGTGCCCTACAAGAAGGCGGCCGGTATCGCGCGCCACCTCCTGCAGAAGGTAGGCATGGCTGAACGCGAAAAAAGTCTCCCCGATAAACTTTCCGGCGGCGAACAACAACGCGTGGCTATTTGCCGTGCGTTGGTGCGTAATCCCATGCTGGTATTGGCGGACGAACCGACCGGTAACCTCGACAACGAATCGGGGGAGACCGTGTTGGAGCTGCTGCTCGATCTCACCCGTCGGGCGGGCAAAACCTTGATAATGGCCACCCATAACTCGGCCGTTGCGGAACGTGCCGACCGGGTCCTCAACCTGCAGGGCGGGAAATTGGTGCCCGACGTGTTCCACGAAAGCCAACCAGCCAATGGTTGAGTCGCGTACCGACCCTGCAGCACACATAGTTGTTCACCCGCTCCGCGCTTACCCGGCATTGTGTCGTATTGCTTGGCGCCGCCTTCGCAAGAAGCCGTTTCAATATGTCCTGCTGGTCCTGGGTATTGCGCTGGGCGTGGCGATGATCGTCGCCGTCGACCTGGCGAACCGCTCGGCAATGCGCGCGTTCGACCTTTCTGCCGAAGCCGTCACCGGAAAGGCCACCCACCGGCTGCTCAGCGGTAACGCCAGAGGGTTCGATCAACAGATTTACATCGATCTACGCAAAGCCGGCTACGATTTGACGGCGCCCGTTGTCGAAGGTTATCTGCGTGCCGGGAAGATGGGAAACCACCCAATGCGCCTGATGGGCGTGGATCCATTTGCCGAGCCGGTTTTCCGGCCATACTTGTGGGCCCAACAGGATTTCGTGACGGCAAGCAAGTTCTTGACCCGGCCGGATGGTGTCGTATTGAGCCAAGATGTGGCGGCAAAGTACAACCTGGCTCTCGGTGACAACTTTGCCGTCCAAGTGGAAGGTAATCCGGCCACTGTCACACTGGTCGGTCTCATAGCACCCGCGGACGACATCGGCCGACAGCGCCTACAGGACGTGATCATCGCCGATGTCGCTACCGCACAAGAGATGTTGCGCATGCATGGCCGGCTTAGTCATATCGACCTGATCCTCAATGACGACGCGACGGCCGCGCAAATTGAACGACGATTACCGGCCGGTGTGCGCCTGGAAGCGGTGAACACAAGAAATAATGCGATCAAGCAGATGTCCGCCGCATTTACGATCAACTTGGCCGCGCTCAGCTTGGTGGCACTGCTGGTCGGCATCTTTCTGATCTACAACACGATTACCTTCAGTATCGTGCAGCGACGTCCCATTTTCGGCATCATGCGCTGTCTGGGCGTCTCCCGTGGGCAGTTGTTCGGCATCATAATGTTGGAATCGCTCACTGCCGCGCTGATCGGCGCCGCAATTGGGCTGTTTCTTGGTGTTTGGCTCGGCGAAGGCCTGGTCGGGCTCGTGAGTAAATCCATCAACGACTACTATTTCGTCGCCGATGTGCGCAGCGTGGATGTCGCTGTTCCAGGCTTGGTCAAAGGACTGGTAGTCGGCATCGCGGCTGCCCTGTTTGCTACCGTGCCGCCCGCCTACGAAGCTATGCGCACCACGCCGGCCACTGTCTTGCGACGGTCGTCCCTGGAACGAAAAGTCGGCAGCTTCATGCCGTGGTTGTGGGTCGCGTGGCTCTTGCTGGGTGGCTTCGGCGTTCTAATGCTGCGGTGGCCGGGCAACAACCTGATCGTCGCGTTCGTCGGTCTTTATGCCGTTCTGATCTCCTTTGCTCTGATCACGCCACCAGTGGCGCAGTTTGTCATGTGTCGCCTCGCTGCATGCGGTGGTCTTCTGTTCGGCCCGATAGGCCGAATGGCGCCGCGCAATATCGTGCGCTCGCTGAGTCGGACGTCAATCGCCGTCGCCGCACTGATGACAGCGATCTCGGTCATCGTCGGCGTGTCAATGATGGTGGGTTCATTTCGCCAGACATTTGCCAGCTGGCTGGAGCTCAGTTGGCCGACTGATATATACGTGTCGCCGCCCACGCTGACGTCCGGGCGTCCCCGCGGTAGCCTGCCCGCCGACGCCGTTTCAAGTCTGGGCAACTGGCCGGGTGTGCGCAAGGCGGTCACGACTCGGTATGCATCGGTTTTTGACCCCGATTGGGGACGAGATGTGCAGGTTATGGCGGTCTCCGGCGATATTTCCGAGGGTAAGCAACGACTGACCTGGACCGGCGATAATCAAGCCGAAGTCTGGCCGCGAGTGATGTCCGGCGAAGGCGTGATGGTATCGGAGCCGTTGGTATCGCGTCAGAATTTGAAGACCCCACCCGGTTCCTTGACCCTGATGACGGATTCAGGGCCGAAAGTGTTTCCGATTCTGGCTGTATTCTCCGATTACACATCGGATCAGGGTGTGGTACTGATCAGTCAGGCCAGTTATCAGCGGAATTGGGCCGACGCGGATGTCACAACGATGTCTCTCCAACTGGAATCAGGTGCAAACCCCGCTAGGGTGCTGGACCTGATGCGCGCCAAGTTCGAAGGGCGAGACGACATTGTGATTCAATCCGGACGCAGCATTCGCGAAGCGGCAATGGCGACGTTCGACCGCAGCTTTGCTGTCACTCGTGCCGTACAGCTGGTCGCCACGGTGGTCGCTTTTGTCGGGGTATTGAGTGCGTTGATGAGTTTGCAGTTGGTAAGGGCCCGTGAATTCGGTACGTTCCGTGCCGTCGGTATGAGTACACGTCAGTTGTGGGGATTGACCTTTGCGGAGACCCTGCTGATGGGCGGAATGGCCAGCGCGATGGCCCTGCCCTCGGGTTTCGCATTGGCCTGGATTCTCATTCATATCATCAACGTGCGCTCCTTCGGCTGGACGTTGGAAATGCAGTGGGAATTGGGTCACTTCGGCCAAGCCGTCATGGTGGCTCTAGTGGCTGCACTGGCGGCCGGCGTGTATCCCGCTTGGCGATCGGGGCGAATCAGCATTGCCACAGCGATTCGTGAGGAGTAATTCCTGTGAAAAAGGCTGGAATGGCGTTACTCGTGGTCGTCGCTACTATGGTGGGGTTGTGGTGGTGGCAAGAACACCAACCGCAATCAGCCGCGTCTGATCCATTGCTCAGCATGGTGTCCGACGAGAACGTAGCTGGGTATGCGTTGGCAACTCAGCCGGGTGCCATTAAGTTTCCACGGGATCTTGGGCCACACTTCGACTATCAGACGGAATGGTGGTATTACACCGGGAACCTGCAGACCGGGGACGGCAGGCTTTTCGGTTACCAGCTGACGTTTTTCCGGAGGTCGTTGACCCCGCCCGGCAACGAAGTGCATGGCATCGATGCGTCATCTTGGCGGGCGAACAACATCTATATGGCGCATTTTGCGGTCAGTGATATCGCCAACAACGCGTTTTATCCGAATGAGAAGTTCAGTCGCAATAGCCTCGGCCTGGCCGGCGCCACGGCCGAGCCATACAGGGTGTGGCTGGAAGATTGGTATGCCCGGGACGCGGGAAACGGTGTCGTTCAACTATTCGCGCAAGCGGGAAATATCAAGCTGGACTTGAATCTAACGCAAAATCTGCCGCCCGTACTGCACGGTGATGGCGGTTTGAGCATCAAGAGTACGAATGCGGGTAACGCGTCTTACTACTACTCGTTGGTGCGGCAAGACACCCGGGGTACCGTCAGCGTGAATGGCGAAACATTCGCGGTGACGGGTCTCAGTTGGAAGGATCACGAATACGGCACCAGTGCGCTGAGCTCCCACGATGTGGGCTGGGACTGGTTCTCTCTGCAATTCGATGACGGGACCGCCTTGATGGTGTGTCAGATCCGTGAGGCGGATGGCCGGGTGAGTCCGCTGTCGAGCGGCTCCTTTGTAGCGGCTGACGGTAGGGTGACCCATCTCGACGGATCCGACTGGCGCATGGACGTGAAAAGCCGTTGGACTAGCCGCGACAGCGGTGCCACATACCCCAGTGGCTGGGAAATCGAGGTGAGACGACTCGGGCTGCGGTTGACAGGCTCCGCACTGATGCCGAACCAGGAGTTTCGCGGAGCAACGACCTACTGGGAAGGTGCGGTCGGGTTCGACGGACGTCATCAAGAGACGCCGATCAGGGGCCGTGGCTACGTGGAAATGACTGGCTATGCAAGACCGGTCCGGTGAGCTCGGACACCTTTACACTCGCGCGGATACCAAGTCGTCGATCAGCTTGGACAGCGCCCGACGGCCGGGGCAATCCGGCAACAAGGACAGTTCCTCATGTGCCATTGCCGCGTAGCCGGCCACCACTTTCTCTGCCGCTGCCATGCCGGACGAAGATCGAGCCGATGCAACGGCCTGGGCGACGTTAGGGTCGTCGATAGGGGCGGCCAGCGCTGTGCGCAGCCGGTCCGCATCCCGCCCCTCCCCTTGGAGCCCGTAGAGGACCGGCAGGTTGTAGACACCGCGTCGCAAAGCGCCGACGATATCGACATTGTCGTCGGCGATCTGCGACGCGGTCCCGATCAGCCGCCCCAGACGGGATAACCGAAGGCTCTCTTCTTCACTCGCCCCGGCGAACGTCGCCCCGAGTTGTCCGGCCGCTGCAACGAGCGAGCCCTCCTTCTCGCGCACGCACCGTAGGTAGTGCTCGACAGGGTCGCCATCCGTTGCGGCGCCAAGCATCTCGCGCATTTTTCCGGTGATCAGTTCGGCGAAAGCCTCCGCGACAACTTGGAAACCCCGCTGGCCCAGGCGAGCGCCGAGTTTTGAGGCCGTCGCGAACCGATAGTCACCGGCCAGTATGGCGTTGTTGTTGGCCTGGCGGGTGTTCGAGCCGGCGCGGCGCACCCCGTCCCCATCCGAGACGTCATCGTGGCACACGGTGGCCAGATGTATCAGTTCGAGGGCCGCGCCGGAGACCGTGACCTGCCAGGCATCCGGAGTCGGCCCGAATTGCGCTGCAAGAACCGTGAATAACGGCCGCAAGCGACCATCGTCCACTTGGCGTGCGTCCGGCAGCGCGTCCCGGACAGCCTCGCCGCTCACACCGAGCTCGCCTGCGATCAAGTCCTCTATGCGGGTGAGCAGGTCAGGGACACCGGCGGCGGATTCGGCGTCCGCAAACCGGGTGACGGCGACGCCGTTCTTCTTTTTGGGCACGTGTACAACTTATGGTGTGCCGGGCCGATCTGCCTGTCGGAGCTGACTTTCGGACTCAGTGCAGGGTCAACGTCACCGTCTGCCCCAGTGCTGAGCCTGCCACCGTGTTGGCCACGCGGGCCGGCAGCGCAACCAGGACTACGCGGTCTTGCTCGCTGGACCGAAGCTTCTCCTTGGCCGACACGAGCACCACGACGGCGTCGGTGGCTATCACCTTGCTCACCGCGGACTGCTGGATGTCGTTGGCCGGAGCGGCCAGCACATCGACCACGTCGCCCACCCGTATCAGGTCGATCAGCGCGCCGTCGGCCAAATGCAGCGGCACGATTCGTGCCCCTGGGCCGGCCGTCGACTCCGCCAGCCGGCTACCGAGCAACCGGACGTCGGTGAGTACCTCGCCGCGACGCGCCGGGCTGGCCAGCGTCACGCCGAGCACCCTGCCGGGATCTGTCTGTGATCCCTCGGGAACGGTTGCCGCCGAACGCTGCTCAACCCGCACGTCGGTGTCGCTCAGGGCGGTGCCCGGACTCAGGTCCCGCGCGGCAACCAGGACGTAGACGCGATCACCCTCAGGGTTGGAGCGCAGCGCCGCCAGTCCGGCCAGCCCCACCAGTGCGCCGGCGGCGATCCGTCGGACCAGGACGGTCCGGCTCCAGTCCGGACGGCACAGCGCGGCGATACGGCTGATCAGGGTCGGATTGAGCGATTCGCCCATGCCCAAGACTTTAAGCACGGCACAGCATCGGCCGTATCCGGCAGAGGTCAATCTGTGGATAACGCGTGTGCGCCCCAGAGGGCCACGGCGGTGTCGGTCAGGCTGCGGGCAACGGGCCGGCGGACGTTGTGCGGGACGGATGCGGATTCGGCGCGCACGTGGGTGAACGACACCTGTGGCGCCCCCCGGCCGGGGCTGCAATTGCGGGCGACCAGCTGAGCGAACGATTCAGTGCGCTCGATGCTGCGCATCCCCAGCGCCGCGAATGCCTGCTCGCCATACACGTTCTGAGACAGCAGGGGATTGGTATAGATCTGCGTGAAGGCATCGGTGCCGACCATGATGCTCATCGTTTCGCCAAGCGGTGACCCGGCGATCCGGTCTTCGGCCAGCAGGCCCACCAGAAATTCCACGTCGTCCACCGAGCCGTACAAATCCTTGAGTGCGGTGCTGATGGTCGGGTTTGAAGAAATCTCCGCGAATGTCTCCACGCGTCCAAGGCTGTACAGCTCGCGATAGTCGTTGTAGGAGCGGATGCGCCAGCTCCGGGATTTGTCCATGGCAGCCAGATCCGCCTCGATCAGGAAGTCTGGTGTGTTGCGGAGGCTGATCAGGCCCGCTCGCTGGGACGAGGCAGCCTCGATAAGGTTCTCGACACCGTGCACCAGTAGCTGTTCGTTGTTCAGCATGTAATCCGCGGCAGCAATCGTGCACCCCGGCATCGTGAGCACGTCCGGCATGAGCGCATGCCAGCGGTACAGGAGGTTGAACTCTGCATTGATGCGGTTGGTGCGGTACCAGTACTCGCGTTCGGCCCAACTCCGATCGACGATCAGTCGGAAATTCACGGGCGAAAGATGGTTGACGTAGTCCTCGACGACGATTCGCAGCAGTTGCACGATGTTGATGTTGCGCGCGGTCTCGAAGAGCCGGTCGTCGTCCCAGTCCGGGTAGGCCCGGTGCAGCTCCGCGCTCAGCCGATTGTGCTCGCGCAGGAAGATCGTGCTGATGCCGCTGAACAAGACGGTGACATTGCCGCGTTCGAGACCCGTCGCGAAGAGGCGGGCCTTGCGCTCCGGGGTGAGCAAGGGGTCGTTCGCCAGCCGGGCGTCGCGATAGCCCCATGTCCCGTCCGGGGTCAGGCCGACGTAGGACAGGCCGCGAAATTCCGGACGCACCTCGCCGTTCTCGAACAGGTACGGCGGGTACTCCTGTCCGTCGATGCGCTGGCTCTTGAGCCTGCCGCCGGATCGTTCGCGCAGGAGTTCCGTGTCGGTGGCATGCACCCCGTACACCTGGCAGAGGTCGACCTCGTGGTTGGACGTGTTGCAGCGTGGATCCCCGGCGTCCGTACGCATGAAGCCGTCGGTGAACCACTGGGCGAAGAACCCCAACAGCGCCGTGCTGGTAGGGCAGTAGCTGATCTGGCCCGCCGGACGCCGAAAAATCTGCCGGAGATCACCGCGGTCGGGAAGCCGCTGCACCCAGTCCGCGGTTGCCGGCGGCAGTTGCCGCGCCGTGTAGCGGCGGTCCACCAGGCCCGTCCAACTGACGTAGTCGGGTGTGGGGGCCGCCGGCTCCGGGCTCCAGAGCGAGAGCGCGGTGGGCCGCGGCTGCGCGGCGTAGGCAAATAAGTTGACAAACACGCGATTGCACCAGCGCCGCAGTTTGCGTGTCGAATTCACCCAGCTCCAGAAACGTGGAAACCCCGCGATGAAAGGGATAAGGAATTGACGATGGATCAACAGCCGACGGAACGCCCAGATTCGAAAACTCATCCCCGGCGCAGTCGGTGCGTCGGGTCGGCCGGTGCCCTTACGTGCCAAAACCATCGCAGACCTCCTGCTCGCGTTTCGGACGAATGCTATTGACCTGACGCAGAAAGGCGCTGCCCGTTATTGAACCGAGGCCTAAGCGTTATAAAAACGCGATACTGCAGCTGGCTCGTGTAAATGGTTTTGACGCTACCGCGTCAAGTAATGTTCAGGCACGAATCGTGTCCATTTAATTCACGCCGCAATTGTTGGATCAGCTCGACGTGGTCGCCGTAGCCGCCGTGGAGTTGCTGGTTGACTTCTCCGCTGAACCGGAGGTCTTGTTGTCCGACGAATCCGAGCCCGAACCCGAACCCGAACCGTTGGACTCGCTGGCCGTCGATTTCTTCGCGGTCTCACGGCTGTCGGTGCGGTAGAAGCCGCTGCCCTTGAACACGACTCCGACCGAGTTGAACAGCTTGCGGAGTCGCCCTGAGCATTTCTCGCAGGTGGTCAGCGCGTCGTCGGTGAAGGCCTGCACCTTGTCGAAGCGGTGGCCGCATTCGGTGCACGCGTAGCTGTACGTCGGCACAAAAAACCTCCGGATGATGTCAAGTCTGACTTAGCACTCTACCGTTTCAAGTGCTAGAACCGCCACGTGACCGCGATCATTCCCCGGTCGGCAGCGCAATCAGCCCGCGCCCCGGGGTGAGAGCATGCGTCATCGGCACGTCGTGTGGATCGGCCGGCAATTCCTCGACCAGCTCGGGGTCCCGAACGATGGCAATCAGGCGCGCCCGTGGGTCGCGCGCCGCCAGTGAGCGGTCGTAGAAGCCGCGGCCCCGGCCCAACCGGACGCCACGGCGGTCGACCGCCAGGGCCGGCAGCAGCACCACGCCGGCCTCCGCCAGAGCCGACTCCGGTAACCACGGCTCCGGCGGTTCCAGCAACCCCCAGCGCGCGGCGACCAGGCCACGCCGGCCGTCCCCGTGACGGTACTCGCCCCACCGCAGCGGCAACGGTGTGTCATCGGCGCCGGTGCGCGCCACCGGCAGCAGGACCCGGCCGGCCCGACGCAGCAACACCTCGAGCATGGCCGGCGAACCCGGCTCCGAGCCCACCGGCACGTAGGCGCACACGGTGCCGGCGCCGGTTATCACCTGTTCCAAATGCTCGGTGAGCCTCCGCGCCTCGGCGGCGCGAACCTCGTCGGCAACGCTGCGGCGGGCCGCCAGGAGCCGATCCCGCAACGCCGACTTGCCCGCGGTTGCCATGGCTCTAACCATGACAGACCACCGAACACCCGCGCGTTCTCGCCACCTGGCGGTTTATGTACAGCCGATAAGGCTATGGTGTGAATCGATGTCTCGACCAGAAGTAGCGATCCCCTTCACGGCGATCGTCCCCGCTGCCGGTTTGGGAACGCGGTTTCTTCCCGCGACCAAGACCGTGCCGAAGGAGTTGCTGCCCGTCGTCGATACGCCGGGGATCGAACTGGTGGCCGCCGAGGCCGCCGATGCCGGCGCCGAGCGTCTGATCATCATCACCTCCGAGGGCAAGGACGGCGTCGTCGCGCACTTCGTCGAGGACCTGGTGCTGGAAGGCACACTGGAAGCCCGCGGCAAGAAGGCCATGCTCGCCAAGGTCCGTCGCGCCCCCGCACTGATCAAGGTCGAGTCGGTGGTGCAGGCCGAACCCCTCGGGTTGGGTCACGCGATCAGCTGCGTGGAGCCCGCTCTGGCGGCGGATGAAGACGCGGTGATGGTGCTCCTTCCCGACGACCTGGTGCTGCCCGCCGGCGTCCTGGAGACGATGGCGCAGGTGCGTGCGCAGCATGGTGGCACGGTGCTGTGCGCCATCGAGGTGTCGCCCGGGGAGATCAGCGCCTACGGCGTTTTCGACGTCGAAGCGGTTCCGGACGGTGGCAGCCAGGACGTGCTGCGCGTCAAGGGCATGGTCGAAAAGCCGAAGGCTCAGGATGCGCCGTCGCTGTTCGCGGCGGCTGGACGCTATGTGCTGGACCGCGCGATCTTCGACGCGCTGCGCCGCACCGAGCGCGGTGCCGGCGGCGAAGTACAGCTCACCGATGCCATCGCGCTGTTGATCTCCGAGGGCCATCCGGTCCATGTGGTGGTGCACCGCGGATCCCGACACGACTTGGGAAATCCCGGCGGCTACCTCAAGGCTGCGGTTGACTTTGCATTGGATCGTGACGACTACGGCCCGGAACTGCGGCGGTGGTTGGTGGCGCGATTGGGCCTGACCGAAGACTAGCCGGCATGCCGGTGCTCGGGCTCAGTTCGCCTGGGCTGGACGGCAGGAAGGCGCACTGTGCGTTCTGTGGAGGAGCAACAGGCACGGATATCGGCAGCAGCGGTAGCCCCCAGGCCGATCAAGGTCGCGATTGCCGAGGCGCAGGGGCTGTTGTGCGCCGAAGAAGTGGTGACCGAACGTCCCCTGCCCGGATTCGACCAGGCCGCCATCGACGGTTACGCCGTGCGCAGCGTCGACGTACTCGGTGTCGGTGACTCCGGGCCACTCGAAGCCGTCGGCGATGACGGCATCGCTGAGACTCGCGAGCCGGTCACCCTGCCCGTGATGGGCACCATCGAGGCGGGTGCGCGAACCCCCAGCCGGTTGCAGCCGCGCCAGGCTGCCCGGGTACAGACCGGGGCACCACTACCGACGCTGGCCGACGCCGTGCTCCCGTTGCGGTGGACCGACGGCGGGATGAACCGGGTCCGGGTGCTGCGCGGCGCGCCCTCGGGTGCGTATGTGCGACGCGCCGGTGACGACGTGCAGCCGGGCGATGTGGCGGTGCGTTCCGGGACCATCATCGGTGCGGCCCAGGTGGGACTGCTGGCCGCGGTCGGCCGCGAACGGGTGCTGGTGCACCCGCGCCCGCGGGTGTCGGTGATGGCGGTTGGCGGGGAGCTTGTCGACATTTCCCGGAGCCCGGGCAATGGGCAGGTGTATGACGTCAACTCCTACGCCCTGGCGGCCGCGGCCCGTGACGCCGGTGCGGAGGTGAACCGCGTCGGCATCGTCAGCAACAACCCGAAAGAACTCGGCGAGATCGTCGAGGGCCAGCTCAACCGGGCCGAGGTGCTGGTGATCGCCGGAGGAGTAGGCGGCGCGGCTGCCGAGGCGGTTCGTGCGGTGCTGTCCGAACTTGGTGACATGGAGGTGGTGCGGGTCGCCATGCACCCGGGCTCGGTCCAGGGGTTCGGCCAGCTCGGCCGCGACGGCGTGCCCACGTTTCTCCTGCCGGCCAACCCGGTCAGCGCGCTGGTGGTTTTCGAGGTGATGGTGCGGCCGCTGATCAGGCTTTCGCTGGGCAAGCGGCACCCGATGCGACGCATCGTGCAGGCCCGAACCCTGTCGCCGATCACCTCGGTGAGCGGACGCAAGGGCTTCCTGCGGGGCCAGCTGATGCGCGACCAGGACAGCGGTGAATATCTGGTGCAGGCCTTGGGTGGCGCGCCGGGCGCGTCCTCGCACCTGCTGGCCACGCTTGCCGAGGCGAACTGTCTGGTGGTGGTGCCCAGCGGCGCCGAGCAGATTCGTACCGGTGAAATCGTCGACGTGGCCTTCCTGGCTCAGCACGGCTGATCGCGGCTGCGGCTCGTGAACTTGTTGCGATCCAATTCCCGGCATCCCGGCTGGCCGATTAGCGTCGGACCGCTGCGGGTGGCGGCGGGGGTGATCCGGCTGCGGCCGGTGCGGATGCGCGACGGCGCGCAGTGGAGCCGGATCCGCCTGGCCGACCGTGCGAAGTTGGAGCCATGGGAGCCCAGCACCGAAGGGGAGTGGCCGGTGCGTCACTCGGTGGCAGCATGGCCGGCGGTGTGCTCGGGCCTGCGCGCCGAGGCCCGTACAGGGCGGATGCTGCCCTACGTGATCGAGCTCGACGGGCAGTTCTGTGGTCAGCTGACCATCGGCAACGTCACCCATGGGGCGCTGCGGTCGGCATGGATCGGCTATTGGGTGTCCAGTGAGTGCACCGGCGGCGGAGTGGCCACGGGCGCCGTCGCGTTGGGGCTCGACCACTGTTTCGGACCGGTGATGCTGCACCGGGTGGAGGCCACGGTCCGCCCGGAGAACGCCGCGAGCCGGGCTGTGCTCGCGAAGGCCGGTTTTCGCGAAGAGGGCCTGCTGCGGCGCTACCTCGAGGTGGACCGGGCCTGGCGCGACCATCTGCTGGTTGCGCTCACCGTGGAAGAGGTCTACGGATCGGTGGCTTCCACGCTGGTCCGCGCCGGACGCGCCAGCTGGGTCTGATCCGCTCCTTGCGACGACATTGCCGTCGTGGCTGCATTCGTGCCCGAACCGCGACCGTGGTGGCCATCTCGCATGGGTCGGCGCGCCCCGCGGTGAGACAACCGAAACAATTTTGTGGCTAGCGTGACATATGTGGCGTGTGATGCTTGAAAGAGGCAAATTACAGGTGTGTAATTGCCCTGGTCGCTCAGGAAGACCCGGCCGCGCCGGCCACCATCGGGCCGCGCGGGGACAGCAACCGAAGAGAGCAGGTCATCATGCCCAGCATCCCGCAATCGTTGTTGTGGATTTCGCTTGTGGTGCTCTGGTTGTTCGTGCTGGTGCCGATGTTGATCAGCAAGCGCGACGCGGTCCGGCGTACCAGCGATGTGGCCCTGGCGACCAGAGTGCTCAATGGTGGAGCCAATGCCCGGCTGCTCAAACGAACCGGTCCCGCGGCCGGTCATCGCAGCGACCCGGACTGGAAGCCGGAGGAGGACTGGGACACCGAGCCGATCGACGGGGCCTTCGCCGACGCCGACAAGGACCACTCGGAGCACGAGGAAGCCGACACCGGCGAGATTGCCCGGCCGCGGTCGGTGGTCACTGCGATGGCGCGGGCCGAGGAGGTCGCCGAGCCTGCCGAACCGGACTATCTCGACGTCGACGTGATCGACGAGGATGCGGCGGCGCTCCCGGTGGGCGCCAGCGACGCCCGCTCCGCAGGGTCTCCCGCGCCGGCGCTGCTCGTGGTCGAGGAGGCCGACGCTGCCGGTGCACACACCGAGGGCAGTGACGAACTCGCAGACGACGAATACGAGTACGTGGAGGACTCCTCTGGTCTGGAGCCGGAGGAAGACGACGACGAGGCCGACGACGCTCCGCCGGCCTACGCGGTGGGTGTCAACAGGCGGCGCCGGTTCGACAACAAGACCGCCGCTGCGGTAAGCGCCCGTAAATACGCCTTCCGCAAGCGCGTGTTGGTGGCCATGGCGGTGGTCCTGGTCGGTTCGGCGATCGCCGCCTTCGAAGTGACGCCGGCGGCGTGGTGGCTGTGCGGCGTCGCGACCACGATCACCCTGCTGTACCTGTTCTATCTCCGTCGTCAGACCAAGATCGAGGAGAAGGTGCGTCGTCGCCGGATGCAGCGGATGGCACGCAGCCGGTTGGGCGTGGAGAACACCCAGGACCGCGAATACGACCTGGTTCCCTCGCGCCTACGCCGCCCGGGTGCGGTGGTGCTGGAGATCGACGACGAGGACCCGATCTTCGAGCACCTGGACTATGCGGTGCCGATGCGCAACTACGGCTGGCCGCGTGACTTGCCGCGCGCCGTCGGGCAGTAGTGCGCGGTTGGTTGCCTGGCGGCCGCGGCTGGTAGCCTGCTAGCGATCAGGGGCTATGGCGCAGTTGGTAGCGCGACTCGTTCGCATCGAGTAGGTCAGGGGTTCGAATCCCCTTAGCTCCACAGTGTGATGAGTCGCGTCATCGGTTACAGATGAGTCGCGTCATGGGTTACAGATTCCCCGGCCATCGGCCGGGGTTTTTCTGTTGGTTGCGCCAGTAG